>JAFMFC010000027.1 GCA_017856375.1 Ilumatobacteraceae bacterium
ATTGGAACTTCTCGCGAAATTCGCCTTGCGTGCTCGTCGCAACATGCCCAATCGCCGACTGGCCGGTCAACAACGTCGACACTTCGAGTCGTTCGCCACCTCGCTCAGCGGGACCGAGCCGCTCACCCCCACTGCCGAACTCGTTCGAAAGTGGCGCTACGAGTCGATCAACGCGATGATCGGATTGCTGCGCGAGTTGGAACGAGTCTGACGACTAATCGAGAACGCGCTGTGGGTGCGTATAGATGTTCGCTTTGCCATCACGAAGGAATCCGACGACCGTAATCCCTAACTTCTCTGCTGTTTCGACGGCGAGACTCGACGGTGCTCCCACCGCAGCGATCATGGCAACCCGAGCCATCGCTGCCTTCTGAATAATCTCGAAGGAAAGCCGACCACTGCAGAACAATCCAAAGTTGGTCAGCGGCATCGTCTTGTTCATGACTGCTTGACCGATCACCTTGTCAACGGCATTGTGTCGACCAATGTCTTCACGCACGATCGTGATCTCCCCTTGCTCGTTGAACAGAGCTGAGGCGTGCAGACCTCCGGTGCGGTCGAAAGTTGGTTGGCTCTTGCGCACCGCTTCGGCCACCCCAAGCAACACTTCCGCAGTGAGCTTTGGCCCCTCTTCGGCCCCCACAGGTGTGGTGCAGGTGAGCAATTGGTCGATTGATTCGGTGCCGCAGATTCCGCAGCTTGCTGAAGTCACCATCGCCCGGCGCGCTAGCGCTTCATCGAATGGTCGTGCGACCTCTACGGTGACGATGTTGTACAGCTGTTCGGGCAGATCCAATTCGCAGTACTTCACCGTCCGAAGATCCGCGGGAGAGGCGATGATTCCCTCGGTGAACAGAAAGCCGACGGCCAACTCGAAGTCATGGCCGGGTGTGCGCATGGTTACCGATAAGGTCTCCGCCGTCTTGCCTGGCGGCGCCACCCGAATCTCCATGGGTTCCTCAGTGACGAGGTAGTCGGGCTTACTGCCGAGACGCCCCTCGTTGGACACGGCGAGCACCTTCCAATCAGTTGCCTTTTTGCGCGCCTGCACCATGGCGACAGGCTAGTTGCTGTCGAGAAATGCCCGAAGGTTGGCGCTGTTGTGTGGGTGACGCAACCGAGCAAGTGTCTTTTGCTCGATCTGTCGAACTCGTTCACGCGTGACTTTCATCTGCTTCGCAACATCTTCGAGTTTGTGTGGTCGTCCGGCGTACTTCTCGATTCCGAATCGCATCGCCAAGATTTCTTTGTCGCGCTCGGGAAGGCCCTGCAACATGGCGGAGATCGCTTCTATCAGTTGCAGCCTCTCCGTCGTCTCCTGCGGATCGTCCATCGAATTGGGGTTGGCTATGGTGTCACCCACGGTCAGGTCGTCCGAATCCACACCAACGGGCGCATCCAGGCTCGCCGTCGGAATCGTGATCTGCATGATCTCGAGCAATCGCTCCACCGAAACATCACTGCGCGCTGCCACTTCCTCTGGCGAAGGATCACGGCCGAGCTCGGAATACAACTCGCGCTCCACCCGGTGAATCCGATTGACAATCTCCATCATGTGCCCGGGAATCCGGATGTTGCGTCCTTGATCGGCGAGCGCCCTCGTCATCGCCTGTCGAATCCACCACGTCGCATACGTGGAGAACTTGAAGCCCTTCTGGAAGTCGTATTTCTCCGTCGCATGCATCAGGCCGATGTTGCCCTCTTGGATCAAGTCGGCCAGCTGCAATTCCTTGCGGTCATAGCGCCGAGCGATCGACACGACGAGCCGCAAGTTGGCTCGCACCATGTGATCCTTGGCCGCATTGCCCTCGCTGACGACACGCTGCAGTGCCCGCCGCTCCTTCAAACCAAGCGATTCGCCCTGTGCATCAATTTCGCGTTGGGCCTCGAGACCGTCGCGGATTGCCTTGCCCAAGCGGCGTTCGTCATCTGCCGTGAGCAGATCCACTTGCCCAATTTCATTGAGATACAGCCGTACGGCATCGGGACCGCCATCAGGGCCGAGCCTCACTGCACGGCCCTCGAGTTCAGCCACCCGAGCAATTCGCCCGCCGCAGCATCCGCCGTGAGCGGATTGTCCAATTGTTCGAGCAGCAGTCTCGCTTCGCGATCCTCACGAATCTGCTCCTCGTCACGGATCGTGGTGCGTTGAGACAACTCTCGACGCACTGCAGCTGCAATCAGATTCATCGCCTCGCGCATTGGTTCGGCATCGACATCAGCAACCGCCGCTCGCTCGAGCACTTCGCGCGCTTCGGGATCGGCCGACTCCAGCGCTTCGTTCAGGTCTCCGTTGGCCGAGCCAATCGCAGCGAATGCCCGCCTGTTCACTTCGTCGGTAAACAGCGCTTCGACCATCCACGGCGCGATCTCGTTCCACTGATGAATCATCAACGCAATGGTGATGAACTCTGCATTCTCTCGATAAAGCGTCCCTTGATTCGTCAATGGCATCTCGACGGCAGGTTGACGATTACGTCTTTCGGCGACCTTCACCAGATCCGCAGCAGGAATTCCCACGTGGCTGGCGACTTCACCCGCATACAACTTGCGCACATTCAGATCCGGATGTTCGTTGACGACTGACATCGCTTGCTCGGCGAGGCGCGACCGCGACTCGGGCGAATCGACTCGCTTGCCCGCAAGAACCCGATCGAGTCGGAATCCGAGAAATGGCTTGGCGTCTTTGATTGCCTCGACGAGGCCCTCGGGATCGCTTGAAGCCAAATCACCAGGGTCTTTTCCACTGGGGAACTTGGCGACACTCACACTGACTTTGTACTTCTTCTCCCACTCGTAGAAACGCTCGGCTGCTCCTTGACCTGCCTGATCAGCATCGAAAGCAAGCACCACTTTGCTCGCGAATCGCTTGAGCATGCGAACGTGGTCTTCGGTAAGTGCGGTGCCGCATGTTGCCACCGCACGGGTAAGGCCAGCGCGGTGAAAACCGATCACATCCGTGTACCCCTCGCAGACCACCACTTCGTCCGCAGCGACGACATTCTGCTTCGCCCAGTTCAACCCGTACAGCGTCTTCGACTTCGAGTAGATGATCGTTTCGGACGAGTTCTTGTACTTGGCGGGATCGGTGGAGCCGGGCAACACCCGCCCACCAAAAGCAACAGCTTCACCCGCGTCGGTGAAAATTGGAAACATCACGCGTGCACGGAACGAGTCCTGCGGTCGACCACGCTTGTTGATGAACGCAAGACCTACGTCCTGAAGTTGATCGGTGGGTACGCCCAGGCCAACAGCCAACGCATCCCATTCATCCGGCGCCCAACCCAACTTGAATTGACGCGCAATTTCACCCGAGATACCACGCTGACGGAGATAGTCGCGCGCAGGTCGCGCATCAGGTGCGGACAGCAATCGCTCGTGGTACCACTCCACAGCCTGATTCATCACCTCGACCAGCTTCTTGCGCCGCTGACGATCCTTGTTTTGCCCACCGCTGGTGTAGGTGAGCTGCATCCCCACCTTGTTGGCCAGGTGCTCGATCGACCCGACAAAGTCGAGATGCTCGATTTCCTGAATGAACTTGAAGACATCGCCGGATGCCCCGCACCCAAAGCAGCGGTAGCGCTTGGTCTCCTCGCGAACGTTGAACGAGCCCGACTTCTCGGCATGGAACGGGCACAGCCCGACGAAGTTGCGGCCGACACGCCGTAGTGGAAGATATCCCTGCACCACGTCCACGAGCGACACGGTGTCGCGGAGTCGTTCTATGTCGTCTTCGGCGATTGCCACGCCAAGAGAGTAGTGCTCAGTTTCAGACGCGCGTAATGGACTTGTCGTGCACCACGGAGGCGACGATCGCCACGAACAGAATGGTGACGATCACGGTCAACGAGATTGCCGTTGGCAAGTGGTACCACTGCCCCACGATCATCTTTAGACCTACGAACACGAGCAACAGCGAGATGGCGTGCTTTAGGTAGACGAAGCGCTCGCGGAGATCGGCCAGCAGGAAATACAGCGCGCGCAATCCCAGGATGGCGAACGCATTGGCCGAGAACACGATGAATTGTTCGTGGCTCACGGCAAGCACGGCCGGAACAGAGTCGACGGCGAAAATCACGTCGGAGACTTCGATCACGACCAGAACCGCGAGAAGGGGCGTAGCCAAACGCTTCCCATTCACCTTCGTGATCATCTTCTGGCCGTCCATCTGATCGGTGGAAGGAATAAACCGGTGGAACAATTTCATCGTGCGCGTCTCGGAAGGGTCGACGTGCTCCTCGCCGCCCGAACTGAAAACCTTGACCCCGGTGTAGAGCAAGAACAGCCCGAAGAAGATCAAGATGAAGTCGAACCGTTTGATGACTGCGACTCCGAGCAGGATGAAGACGAACCGCATCACCAAGGCGCCGAAGATTCCCCAGAACAACGTGCGGTGTTGAAACTCACGAGGCACCTTGAAGTGGGTGAAGATCATCGCCCAGACGAAAACGTTGTCTACCGAAAGGCTCTTTTCGATCAGATAGCCACTGATGTACTCCACCGCAGCCGCACGTTCGAACATCACCCAAATGACGAAGGTAAAGGCGAGCCCAAAACTGATCCACACCGCCGACTCGATTGCGGCCTCACGAATTTCGACAACGTGCGCCTTACGGTGCACCACTAGTAGATCGACAAGAAGTAGGCCGAGGATGACGGCAAGCAACATCGGCCAGCCCCATGAAGGCACGACCACGTTGACGAAGTTTTCCGAGAGCGATGCCGAGGAAAACAACTACTTCGTCTCGGCTTTCATCCCTCCAATTATTGCCTGTGCAGCAGCCAAGCGGGCGATGGGGATTCGGTACGGTGAGCAACTGACGTAGTCGAGACCTGCTCGATAAAACATGGCGATCGACTCGGGATCTCCGCCGTGCTCACCGCACACACCGAGCTTGAGTGAACGCTTCGTCTTGCGCCCCCGCTTGACGGCCTCACGCACCAGTTCGCCGACCCCCACCTGGTCGATCGTTTCGAACGGATTGCGCTTCAACAGGCCTGCCTCCAGGTACGCCGGCATCATCCGGCTCTCCACGTCGTCACGACTGAAAGCAAAGGTCATCTGGGTCAGATCGTTCGTGCCGAAGCTGAAGAAGTCGCTCACTTCGGCAAGCTCGCCAGCAACGAGCGCAGCGCGCGGAGTCTCGATCATCGTGCCAATCGTGACACGGGGGCGCTTGGCTCCCTTCTTCGCCGACTGCCGTGGGGTTGCCTTTGGCGAACGAGTGTGCTCAACGATCGCCTCTTCGACCCACGAGCGTGCCAGTGCGAGTTCGTCCTTGTTGATGGTGAGTGGGATCATCACCTCAATGATTGGTTGAAACCCCTCAGCAGCCACGATGTCGGCGGCATCGAGCAGTGCCCGCACTTGCATTGCATACAAACCAGGTTTGACCACGGCGAGGCGGACTCCCCTTGTGCCGAGCATGGGGTTGACCTCGGCCCATGCCTGTGCCGCCTGCAACAACTTTTTGTGTTCTTCGCTGAGCCCCGAGGTCGCAGCCAACAACTCGAGTTCGTGCACCTGCGGCAGGAACTCGTGCAACGGTGGATCGAGCAAGCGAACCGTCACCGGCAGTCCGCTCATCACTCGCAGCAGAGAAACAAAGTCCTCAGTCTGCACTTTGAGCAGTTCGTCCAGTGCACTGCGCTCCTCAGCTTCAGTGGTCGCCAGAATCATGCGGCGAACCACCGGCAATCGGTCGGCAGCCAGGAACATGTGTTCTGTTCGGCAAAGACCGATTCCTTCTGCACCAAATTCACGCGCCTTGGCGGCATCTTCGGCGGTATCCGCGTTGGCTCGCACATTCATCCGTCCACGACGCACATCGTCGGCCCACTTGAGCACGGTGAAAAACTCCTTGGGCGGCTCGGCGCTGGCCAACTTCATCGCCCCGACGATCACTTCACCCGTCGCGCCGTCCAGCGAGATGATGTCGCCCTCGCGAACCACGGTTCCATCGACCGTGAACTGCTTGCCCTCGATCTTTACTGCCTCCGCACCGACCACCGCCGGCTTCCCCCAACCTCGTGCCACCACCGCAGCGTGGCTGACGAGACCACCGCGCGAGGTGAGGATTCCCTTGGCCACCATCATTCCGTGTACGTCTTCTGGGCTCGTCTCCGAGCGAACCAAGATGACATCTTCACCGCGCTCGACTGCCATTTCAGCCTGATTCGCATCAAAGTAGACCTTGCCCACTGCCGCACCGGGAGAAGCAGCCAATCCCTTGGCGAGGGCTTTCTCCTTACTGGCGAATTGCGGATGGAGGACCTGGTCAAGGTGGTCAGCGTTGAGACGCATCAATGCTTCGCGACGCGAGATTTTCCAGGCCGACTTGCCAGTCCCCGTTGGCTTGGTCATGTCGACAGCCATCCTCAACGCGGCCGCACCCGTGCGCTTGCCGACGCGGGTCTGCAACATCCACAATTTGCCCTGCTCAATCGTGAACTCTGTATCGCACATGTCCTTGTAGTGCTTTTCGAGTCGAGCGAAGATCTCGATCAGTTCTTCGTGAATGTGAGGGAACTTGAGCTTCAGCGCATCGAGGCTCTCCGTGTTGCGAATTCCGGCCACCACATCTTCGCCTTGGGCATTCACCAAGAAGTCGCCGTACGGCTTATTTTCACCCGTTGCCGCGTTGCGCGTGAACCCGACACCCGTCCCCGAGTTGTCGTCACGATTCCCGAACACCATGGCCTGCACGTTGACCGCGGTGCCGAGATCGTGGCTGATCTTCTCACGGACTCGGTACGCGATCGCCCGTGCACCGTTCCAGGAACGAAACACCGCCTCCACTGCTCCGCGCAATTGCTTCATCGGCTCTTGCGGAAACTCTCGGCCCGTCTCCACCTTCACCACCTGTTTGTATTGCTCACACAATGCACGAAGCGCAAAAGGCGGGATCTCCGCATCGCTCAACACACCAGCCTGACGTTTCGCGTCGACATGCAGATGCTCGAACTTGGCGCCGTCGATACCGAGCACGATCCGTCCGTACATGGAGATGAACCGCCGGTAGCTGTCGTACGCGAACCGCTCATCGTTCGTTACCTCGACCAAACCCTCTACGCTGCGGTCGTTCAGACCGAGATTGAGGACGGTGTCCATCATTCCCGGCATCGAAAACTTGGCCCCGGAACGAACGGAAACAAGAAGCGGATTGACCGGGTCGCCCAGCTTGGCCTTCATCCGTCGTTCCAAGCCGGCAACGTGCTGGTTCAGTTCGTTGTCAAGCCCCTTTGGCCACCCATTGCGCATGTAGTCTCGACATGCATCGGTAGTGACGGTAAACCCGTGAGGAACGGGCAAATTCAGCACACTCGTCATCTCGGCGAGATTGGCGCCCTTGCCGCCCAGCAAATCCTTCAGGTTCATCGGTGACCTGCGGTGCTTGTGATCGAACGCGTAGATGTAGGTCACTGCCGCATTCTAACGATGGGTCTACTTACGCTGCCCTGCGATGGTGTTAGACGATCGTGCCGCGCTTGACGAGTGCCATCGCAATCTCACCTTGCACGGAAGTGAAGCGACCCACCACTTCCCCATTTACGACAACGTCGTCACCTTGCTTCGTTCCCAAGGGACATTTGATTCTGACGATTGACCGCGGCGCTTTTGAGCCTCGCGAATCCATTCGCTCCACCAGTTCCTGACCCGGATAACAACCTTTGGAGAAGTTCACCGCAACCTCCACCACTCCGGTTTCAGCGGGGATCATGTCGGCCGTGACATCTGCCCCCATCGCCGGCCAACCGGCCGCGATTCGTTCACGTTCGTATTGCTCCCAAGAACCTTCTGGAATCAAATCGGGCATCGCTGCCTGACCAGCAAACACGTCGACTGCCGAGCCGTCCATCCTCCACGCGGGAATCACGCCCTGAATAGAGGTGCCTCCGAGGTTGCGGATTGCTCGCCAAGTTTGGGTGGTCAGTTCGAAGTCGACCTCGACTCGTATCTTGAAGCGGCTCAATCGCGCTGCGACTGCGTCACCAAAACCTGGATCCGTGTCGAGGACGAAGCGATCGAGACCGCCCCGAGTAACCCGAAGCAGAGCCACGATCTTGCCCGTCGGCTCGAGGAGGAAAGATTGACGAGCATCACCCGCCTCCATCGACGAGATGTCCTGGCTCAACTGCGAATGCAGGTACGAAGCAGCGTCTTTGCCTGAGACCGTGATGACATCGCGAACGAGAGGAACCCAAAACACGTCACTCATCGTGGCAAAGGTTTAGCCGCGACGACGAGTCATGCGGCGGGCAGCAGGAATGGCCATCAGCAATGCAGCCGCCTTGTTCTTACATTCCAACAGTTCCTCGGCGGGATCGCTATCAGCAACGATTCCTGCACCCGCTTGGAGTGACGCGCGATTCCCCTTGACGAACATCGTACGAATGGCGATCGCCGTATCGAGATTGCCGCTGAAGTCCACGTACCCGACGACACCGGCATAAGGACCGCGCCGCACGGGTTCGAGTTCGTCGATGATCTCCATGGCACGTACCTTCGGTGCGCCACTGACCGTTCCTGCAGGCAGCGTCGCTCGCAATACATCGATCGGTCCGAGCCCATCTCGAAGCGAACCGGAAACTTGGGAGGTGAGGTGCATGACGTGGCTGTAACGCTCCAGCGTCATGAGTTCATCCACTTTCACCGTGCCGTACTTCGCCACTCGTCCCACATCATTGCGCGCGAGATCCACCAACATCACGTGCTCGGCAACTTCCTTCGGGCTTTCCTTCAGCTCGGCCGCCATGCGACGATCGTGTGAATCGTCGCGACCTCGACGACGAGTTCCCGCGATCGGCCTTGAAATCACCTGACCCTCTCGCAGGAGAACCATCGGTTCGGGCGAAGATCCCACGATCGTGACTGCTTGGTGTCGGACGAAATACATGTACGGCGACGGATTGACTTGACGCAGCACGCGATAAACGTCGAAAGGATTCGCGTCGAGCTCCACGTCAAAGCGTTGCGAAAGCACTACTTGAAAGATGTCTCCTGCCCGCACGTACTCCTTCGCTGCGGCCACGGAACGCTGGTACTCCTCCGGCGCAGTGATCGGCATGGTGGACGGTGGCTCTTCGCCACTGACTGGCGGTTCGACCGGTTCGTAGGACAATGGGCCACTAATTCGCGCAACGGATTCGGCGAGCCGCGCAGATGCCACGTCATAGGCAGCGTCCACCTCTGCGGCGTCGAGCCCGCCCACGTGGACGCTCTCGATCAGATACACCCGCTGCTTCCAGTGGTCGAAAGCTGCAAGCGAACCGATCATGCCGACAATTGCGTCGGGATATCCACGATCGTCGACCGGCGGGTTCGGCAACTTCTCCACTTCCCGAATGACGTCGTAGCCGAGGTAGCCCATCAGTCCGCCCTGCAGTGGCGGAAGGTCCGCGATCATTGGCGCGCGACAAGCACCAAGAACCTTTTCCATTGCGTCAAGAATTCCCGTTGAGCCGTCGATTGATACAGGCAGCGTTCCCTCGACCACCAATTGGCCATCAATCAACGTGATCGATCCTCGTGGGTTCCACCCGACAAACGAATACCTGCTCCAACGCTCGCCGTGCTCCACCGACTCCAGAAGAAAGCCGGGTGCATCGCCAACCAACTTGAGATACGCGGCTACTGGAGTTTCCAGATCGGCGAGCAACTCCGTCCACACGGGAACGACTGTGTGCTCTGCAGCCTGCCGGTGAAACTCCTCGCGCGAGGGAAGGACGATCATTTCAGAGATAGAGCCCGGTGGAGGCCTCGATGCGTTTGGCGGCAACGGCGTGGATCTCGCGCTCACGCAGCATGATGTAGTCCTGACCCTGCACTTCGACCTCGTAGCGGTCTTCCGGGCTGAACAACACCAAGTCACCTGCTTCAGCGGACCTCACGTTTTGCCCAAGTGCCACTACTTCTGCCCAAATCAACCGTTTCGCCACCTGTGCCGTGGCCGGAATGACGATTCCGCCCGTCGAACGTCGTTCGCCGTCGCCGCTCGTGGCCTTGACCAATAACCGATCATTCAGCATCTTGATCGGCAGTTTCTCCGGCATTGCAGTCACCCGAGCAGGGTACCCGCGAAGGAGAACCGGTTCACCGAGCGGCGCGTTGTACGAGCCTGAGCGCCGTATTGACACCGCGCTCGGCCTCGTAGATCGCAGTCAACAGGTCGTCACCGGCGTTGGGGTCGTCGGGATCGGCCACCACCATGCCGCGAGACTCGGCAAGAGCAGCAAGCCGTTCTCGACACTGGTCCAGTGAGTTCGCCAGAGCTGCCAATTCAGCACGAGTGGAATCAGCGTGTGCGGATTTGTCCCGAGCCATCGCCCGACTTTACCGATATATGACAACTGAGCCCCTTGCGGGGCTCAGCGTCCGGTTTCAAGCGGCGGACCTGAAACCGATAGCTCGACGCAAGGCGCACAAGCTCGAGATCACGATACCGACTTCCTCCGCTTACCCACCGAGCGCGGCATTGCGGCACGCGGAAGTTCGGAAGACGGGCAAATGTCGGCAAGCGAACAGTCAAAGCAGCGCGGTTTCTTGGCGTCACAAACACGACGCCCATGCAAGATGAGTCGCAGGCTAAACCCACCCCACTCGGCGGGCGGCAAAATCGCGTTCAACTCGTACTCCACCTTGACGGGATCCTCTTCCACGGTTAACCCAAGTCGACGCGACAATCGACCGACATGAGTATCGACCGCGAGGCCCGGCAGGTCGAACACCACACTGCGCAACACGTTCGCCGTCTTGCGACCAACGCCCGGGAGCGTGACCAAGTCTTCGATTTCATGGGGAACTTCTCCACCGAAACGATCCACCACGCCTCGGGCCATGCCGATCAAGTTCTTTGCCTTCGTTTGGTAGAAGCCAGTTGAACGCACCAGAACCTCGACTTGTCGTGGATCGGCAATGGCCATCGATTCAGCATCGGGATACTTGGCGAACAGCGCCGGCGTCACCATGTTCACGCGCGCATCAGTGCACTGCGCAGAGAGAATGGTGGCCGACAATAACTGAAAGGCATTTTCGTGCGTCAACTCGCAGATCGCTTCTGGATACAGCACCTTGAGACGCGCAAGCACCTCGAGTCCACGATCATGAACTTTTTTGGGCACCTTCTTCACGACAGGTTTCTTCACAGCCGTCTTCTTCACGGTCGTCTTCTTGGCCGGCACAAACGCGAACACTAGTCAGGCGATCGATAGCCTGACGCAGTGGCGCACATCGACATCAAGCGTCGGCTCGCGACGGACGACATGTCGGACATCGCCGACCTTCTTTCCGCAGTCGAACGTGCTGATGGTCAACGACCACTTTCCGATCATCTGTGGATCGATCTGCGACTAGGAGGTCGGCCAGGGTTTACCGGCTTGATGGCGTGGGAACCGGGCCACGACCACATGGTCGCCTATTGCCAGGTTTCACGTGGCAATGATTCTTGGCTGATCGACCTCGTCGTCCACCCCCATCACCGATATGAAATGTCAATCATCGGACCCGAACTACTCAATGAAGCCGTTTCAATCATTCGCTCAGAAGGCGGCGGTCACGTCCATTGGTGGGTGTTCGAACCCACCAAGACTCATGTGGAAATCGCTGAGCGGCTCGGACTTCATCTCGGTCGCTCAATGAAGCAGATGCGCGTTGCCTTGCCGCTTTCCGCATCGACCATCGCTTCCCTCCCAGCCATCGAGACGGTGCCGTTTCGCGTTGGCGTCGATGAACTGGCATGGCTCGAAGTGAACAACCGAGCATTTGCCGATCACCCCGAGCAGGGCGGCTGGACCACCGACCTCCTCGCTAGTCGAATGAGCGAGCCTTGGTTCAACCCGCGCGGAGTTCTCATGTTGTGGATCGACAATCGCCTGGCAGGTTTCTGCTGGACGAAAGTTCACCTCGAAACGAGACCAGCTCTCGGCGAGATCTACATCATTGCCATACACCCCGACTTTGCTGGCAAGGGTCTTGGCTCTGCGTTGACGGTTGCCGGGTTGCAGCATCTGAACTTGGTGGGCACACCGATGGGCATGCTTTATGTAGATGCCGAAAACTTGCGGGCGGTGAGCATGTACTCCCACCTTGGCTTCACCACACACCACGTCCAACGAGCGTTCGTGGGCGACATCCAGTAAATTTCGCTCATGTCCGACACCACTCTTCCCCGTTGGTCCGTTAGCGAACTTCACGAATCCTTCGACTCACGCTCATTTCTCGACGCGATGGAGCGCGCCGGAGCCGACGCCGACCGTCTCGTCGCGTTGTTCGACGAATGCGAAATCAGGGCCATTGCTCGTCGTAAGCCGACCACACAGGACGCGGCAAACGCCGATCGAGTGATTGCAGCATTCAACGAAACGGTTGAGCGCTCCGAGATCCTCGGCTCCTACGTATATGCAACGGTGTCCACCGATACTCGTCACGAGCATGCTCAGAGCCTGCTCAGCGAACTCGAAGTTCTCGATGCCAAAGTGGGGCCTCTTCTTGCCCGCCTTGCCGACTGGGTGGCGTCGCTCGGTGCCGACGAGCTGGCGAGTTTGTCTATTGTCGCCCGCGAACACCTTGGTCCACTCCAGCGACTACAAGCACGTGCGGAACACCAGATGTCAGAAGTGGAAGAAGGTCTGTTCGCAGAGTTGGGCACGGTTGGTTCTTCGGCATGGGGTCGACTGCATGGTGACCTAACTTCGCAACTCACCACTGAGGTGGCCCTTCCCGAAGGCACGAAGACGATGCCAATGGCAGCGGTTCGCGGTTTGGCGACGCACGCCGACCAAGCGGTACGTCGCGCAGCCTACGAAGCAGAAATGCACGCCTGGCCGAAGATTTCGGTCGCCTGTGCAGCAGCGATGAACAGCATCAAGGGTGAAGCAAACATCGTCAATCGTCGACGCAACTGGCGCTCACCTCTTGATGCGTCGCTGTATGGCAACTCAGTGAGCGAAGCCACATTCAGCGCGATGCAATCAGCCGTGCTCGACTCGCTCCCCGACTTCCGACGCTGGATGCAGGTGAAGGGAAAGTTGCACGGAGACAAGTCGGGTCTCGCATGGTGGAACCTGTTCGCCCCACTCGACTTCACCTCCAACCAACTCTCGTGGGACGAAGGCATTTCGCTCGTGAAGGGCGCATTTGCCAGTTACTCACCGCGTCTCGCCCACTTGGTGGAGCGCTCGATCGACGAGCAGTGGCTCGATGCCGAACCCCGCGAAGGGAAAGTAGGTGGCGCGTTCTGCATGCCGTTCTTCGGCGACCGTTCGCTCGTCCTCCTCAACTGGAGCGGCTCCGCCGAATCGGCGCAGACGACTGCACACGAACTTGGCCACGCCTATCACAACACCCAGTTGGCTCACCGCACACCGCTGCAAAAGCGACTACCCATGGCGCTTGCAGAAACCGCGAGCATCTTCTGCGAGACCCTCGTCGTAGAGGAAGGTCTCAGTCGCCTGCAAGGAGACGAGCGCCTAGCACTGCTGAACGTCGACCTCATCGGTGCAAACCAGGTAGTGGTGGACATTCACAGCCGATTCCTCTTCGAGACCGAGGTGTTTGCCCGCAGACAACGACGCACCCTCGGCGTGGCAGAGCTGAACGAGATGATGCTCGAGGCGCAACAGGCCGCCTACGGCGACGGGATCGACGCGTCTACTCGTCACCCCCACATGTGGGTACTGAAGCCGCACTACTACGGCAGCCACTTCTACAACTGGCCTTATACCTACGGACTGTTGTTCGGGCTCGGCTTATACGCGAAGTTCCGCAACGACCCCGATCGGTTCCGCGACGGATACGACGACGTGCTCTCACGTGCCGGCATGGATACGGCGGAAGAACTCGGAGAGGCCTTCGGCATCGATGTCACCGACAAGGCTTTCTGGACTGCAAGTCTCGATGTCTTGCGGGCTCGTATCACCGACTACGAAAAGCTCGCAGCACCTCACCTCGCGTAGTTCATACTTCGTGACTCGGTTGCGAGGTCGAACCCTCGTAGCCTGAACGACATGGCAGGTTTGTATGACGCGTCTCGCGATGACTTCGCCGCGGCGCTCGGCAACCAGCCGGCATTCCGGGTCAAGCAGTTGTGGGAAGGGCTGTATCAGCACTTTCAACAACCATCGGAAATCCTCACCTTGCCCAAGGATGTCCGGGAAACCTTGACACGAGAGTTTCCTCCCCAACTAGAGGAAACATCAGTGTCCGTCTCCGATCGCGGCGACACCGTGAAGTTCTTGTGGCGCCTGATTGATGGCGGCCACCCCATCGAGACCGTTTTGATGCACTACCGCGATCGCGCCACCGTCTGCGTGAGCACGCAGGCCGGATGCGCCATGGCGTGCGGTTTCTGTGCCACCGGTCAAGCCGGCTTCAATCGGCACTTGACGCCTGGCGAGATCGTGGAGCAAGTGGTCCGTGCCGCTCGCCGCAGTGCTGAGCGCAACCAACGAGTCGCCAACATCGTGTTCATGGGAATGGGCGAGCCACTGGCGAACGAGGAATCGGTGTGGAGAGCTGTCGAGCGAATCCACGGTGACATTGGTATCTCGGCACGTCATCTCACCATCTCCACCGTGGGCATCATCCCGGGGATCAAAGCACTTGCTGCACGAGACCTCCCCGTCAACCTCGCGGTATCGATGCACGCCGCGCGCAATGAACTCCGCGACGAGCTGGTACCGATCAATCGCCGCTACCCCATCGAGGATCTGATGCAGGCTTGCCGCGACTACTTGACGGTGAAGAACCGACGTATCAGCTTCGAGTGGGCGATGATCGCCGGTGTCAACGATCAGCCACGTGACGCTGAAGAGCTTGCGCGCCTCGCCCGCCAACTCCGACCGTCGGCACACGTCAACCTCATTCCACTCAACCCCACTCCGGGATGGCCAACCAAAGGTTCGTCAAAGACCGCGGTGTACGCCTTCGCCAAACGTCTCGAGGAACTTGGTGTCAATGTGACCGTGCGTCAAAACCGTGGCACAGACATCGACGCAGCATGTGGTCAGCTGGCGGCTGGCCAACCGGTTCTCATGAAGACGCGATCACGCGCCGAGACGATCTAGTAATTTCTCTTTCGAAGCGACGATCTGGTCGCCAAGCGCTTTTTCCAACACACCCCCACCGAACAAAGCACCGCCGTAATGCAGGTGCATCGTGAGTCGGCTTACGCCACCCAGGTCCTCCACCGAGGCAGTGAGCGTCCAGTTGGCATGACGACGACCATCGACCTCCTGGCGTTCGAACACCGCGCGCCGCGGAGCATCGTCGTTCACACGAACCATTCGCAAACGCTTGGATCGGGCAAACGGACCAACCTTGCCGCGTAACTCCACCTGCCACACGCCTTCGGCCTCGCGCTGAACGCCATGAACGATGCCGATCCATTGCGGATAACCATCCAGCGAACGAATTTCCTCGTACACGCGAGCGGCAGTGGCCGGCGCATCCACCACGGCTTCGATTTCCATCAGGGAATGTCGTCGAACGGTTCGCGCTGCAGGTCTTTGGGCGGCCGCTGCATGAACTGAGTCTCGTCCGAGCCGAATGCACGGCTCAAGAGTCGTCCCTTCGGCTTGAGCACCCCATCGAGGTCGTCTTCCTGATCGAAATGTGGCCGCCATGGCATCGCCTGCGTAGTTTCCAGTTCAGGCTCTGCAGCGAGTGGCTCGGGCATCTCATTCGACTCGGCAACTATTGGATCTTCGTCGACAACGGTTACGGGTTCGACGATCGGCTCCACCACCAACTCTGGCTCGGTCTTCGGTTCTGGTTCGCGAACCTCAATCGGACGCGGGGTGGGAACGGTATCGAATGATTCTGGCTTGGGAAACGGCCGGCTCTTGCGACGATGACCGGCTGTGTGATCTCGAGCCGGCTTCTGCTCAACCGATGCCGCAACTCGGAACAACCGAGGGTTGGCCTCCCGACGATCGTCCAAGAGCCAGTCCTTGGGCATCTTCAGTCGATCCGCGTGGGTCTTGCACAACACGTTGAGTGCCTTCGACTCCGCCTCAATGAAGTTGTCCAATGTCACCGACCGCTTGGAGGGGTTCATCGCGTACGCGACAGAGGCGAATTCCCTGCAACCCGGGCGTTCACAGCGCTGTGGCACGCCGAAACTGTAGTTCGGCTCCGAAACCTGGTGGGCGATATGGGCCTCGATCCCATGACTTCCACGATGTGAACGTGGCGCTC
>JAFMFC010000028.1 GCA_017856375.1 Ilumatobacteraceae bacterium
GCGCGGGCTTTGGCCAGGGCGGCCTGGGAGCGGGCCAGCAAATGCGCTGGCACACGAGCCAAATCGGGGTTGGCAGCAGCGTCTCCGCTGGCGGCGGGGGCAGCGGCAGGCGCCGCCGAGGCGGGAACCTGCTTCATCAACTCTTCGAGCGACGGCGGCTCCATGCCCGGCTTCCAGTACTGATACAGATTCTCGACGGTTGTCTGCAGCGCTGAAACATCGGCGCCCGATCGTGTCTCGACGGTGACCATGCTGCCAAAGACGTGCACGGCGCTGACCGAGCCCGTGGCGAACAGGCGGCGCGCCAGTTCGTCGGCTGGCTTCACCCCCTTGGCTTGGGCGGCTTCCGTGTATCGCTCGTGCCCCATTCCCGTAAGCGAGCGGTTCAATTCGAAGCGCACCCGATTCGGCAAGGTGGACGGTTTGACGGTAACTGCTACGGGCTGGCCCATACATCAACAGTAGTGCGGAGGGTACCGTGGTCGCCATGACGACCCCGATCTCCGTCGAACAGTTCACCGAAAAGGCACGTGCATTTCTCGATCAGCACGCCGAGAAAAAGGAGCGCGAGCGCGCATTCGTGTGGGGTGAAGGTTCCGACAATGTGGCGATGTTCGAGGAGCGCGATCGGAAAGCCGAGATGGAGATTGTCCGTCAGGCCAAGCAGTGGCAATCCACTCGCTTCGATAACGGGTTCGGGTGGATCACCGGTCCTACCGAATTCGGTGGTTCTGGCCTTACCCCTGCGCACGAGCGCGCATATGCCTCAGTCGAGCGCGAGTACCGCACACCGAGCCTCGGCGTCTTTCAAATCGGTCTCGGCATGGTCGCGCCCACGATCCTCGCCCACGCCACGCAGGCCGCCAAGGAGCGCTACTTGCGTCCGCTGTGGCGCAGCGACATTGTCGGTTGTCAGTTGTTCTCCGAACCAGGTGCCGGAAGCGATCTCGCATCGGTGCAAACGAAAGCGGAGCGTGACGGCGACGAGTGGGTGATCACCGGCCAGAAGGTGTGGACTTCGGGAGCTCAGTTCAGCGACATCGGCGAAGTAATTTGTCGCACCGATCCGGGTTTGCCCAAGCACAAAGGACTCACCTGCTTCATCGTCGACATGCATGCCAAAGGCGTGGAGATTCGTCCGCTGCGCCAGATGACGGGTGGCGCGAGTTTCAACGAGGTCTTCTTTAATGAAGTTCGCGTTCCTGCCGATCACATTCTCGGTGCAGAAAATGACGGTTGGGGTGTTGCGCTCACCACGTTGATGAATGAGCGTGCATCGATCGGCGCGATGGGCGGCGGCGAAACGTCGATGTTCGTCCGATTGCTCGGGATGATTCGCCACTATGGACTCGACCAAGATCCTCTCGTGCGCGACCAGCTTGCAGATCTCTACATCACGTCCCGTCTGGCCGGCCTCACCTCACAGCGGGGAATGGACAAGATCCGTGCGGGACAAACGCCCGGGCCGGAAATGTCGATTGGCAAGATGGCGCTCGTCGACAATCAGAAGAAGATCAACGATCTCGTGGCTCATGTGCTTGGCGTCAAGTTGCAAGCCGACTCCGGAGAATGGGGAACCTTCGCCTGGAATCAGCTGTTGCTTGGCGCGCCAGGCATGCGAATCGCAGGCGGTAGCGACGAGGTGATGCGCAACATCGTGAGCGAGCGAGTGCTCGGTCTACCCAAGGATGTCGGCATCGATTCCAAGTCGCCATTCCGCGACCTGAAGGTGGGAACCCAGAAGGATTGACCCCCCTGGGCTGTGTTTAGCGGCCCGGGCGCTTGAAGGTCAGTGCCAGGTCGATCAAGAGGCGCGTGCCGTAAGCGGTGGCGCCTTTCTGCAACCAGTGGCTGTCTGAGTTCGTCCACATCGGACCAGCGATGTCGAGGTGTGCCCACGGCGTGTCACCCACGAACTCGTCGAGGAACAACGCTGCGGTGATCGCTCCAGCCTCGCCACCAACGTTCTTCATGTCGGCGATGTAGGAGTCGAGGGCCGGACGGTACTCACGCTCGAGCGGCAACTGCCACAGCTTCTCGTCGGTGCGCGACGAGGCGGCGAGCAGTTGATCGACGATCTTTTGGTTGTTCCCGATTACGCCGGCCATGCCGTCGCCCAGTGCGCGTGCCATTGCCCCGGTGAGCGTGGCGATGTCGACGATGCCGTCGGGCTTCTGCTCGGTGGCCAATGACAGACCATCGGCGAGGATCAAACGACCCTCGGCGTCGGTGTTGTGAATCTCCACCGTCTTGCCGTTGCGAATCGTCAGCACGTCACCCATTGCCATCGCGCTTCCCGACGGCAGGTTGTCGGTGCACATCAAATAAGCGGTCACCTGGTTCGGGCAACCGAGGTCCTTCAGCGTGCTCATCGTGGCCAACACGGCCGCGGCACCGCTCATGTCGCCCTTCATCATTGCGTGCGATGCATCGGAAGGCTTCAACGAGATTCCACCCGAGTCATACATCACGCCCTTGCCGACGAGGATGAGGTGCGGCTTGGTAGCCGTCTTCGACGCGCCCTTCGGGCGATACGTCAACTTCACCATCCGCGGCGGTTCGGCACTACCGCGGTTGACACCGACGAGACCACCACAGCCCATCGCGATGAGTTGATCTTTGTTGAATACCTCCACCTTGAGGCCACTCGCACCGGCGATCTCGACTGCCTTGTCGGCAAAGATTCGCGCGGTGAGGTGCGCGGGCGGCATGTTGGCAAAATCGCGGGCCATGTTGGTGGCCTTGGCGATCACTTCACCCCGTCGAGCGCCCGCAGCAATACCTGCTCCGGCGGCTCCGATAAGCGTCACCGTCTCCAACTTCGGCGCCGTCTTGTCCACCGTCTTCAACGCCGTATAGCGATGCGCAACGAGAGCGATGCCTTCCACCACCGCTTGCGCCGCGAGTTTGCGATCGAGACGACCAACCTGGGCCAAGCTCGTGGCCGCACTCGAGTAGCCCGAAGCGGCGCGACCGAACGCCGCTGCGCTCTTGCGCAACGACGAGAGGGTCACCTTGTTCGCAGCACCGATACCGACGAGAACGAGAATGGCACCCTTGGCGGCCGGCACCATGTAGGTCTGTCCCACCTTGCCGGTGAACCCCACCGTCTCCAATTGCTTGCGCGTGAGGGTGACCTCGCGCGGTAGTGATCCGTCTTCCGTGACGGGCACCCCAATCACACCAACTTGGCTCGGAGCCTTTGCTGCAAGTTCGAACTTCACGGCCATCGTGCTACTCACTTCCCTCTCGGTGGATTACTTGGTTGCGATGGGCTACTTCACGTCCTTGGTCACGAGGGACTCACCCTCTTGCCAACGTGCAAGCGTCCACAACAGATCCGAAAGCCTATTCAGGTAGGGACACGCCTGCGACGGGGGTGGCGCAGCAGCAAGCGAGTGACGCTCCGCGCGACGGGCAACCGTTCGGCCAACGTCGAGCAGTGCACTCACCTTGTTCTGCCCCGGCACCACAAAATCGTGCGGTGGTTCGAAGCGCTCATCCAGCGAGTCGATCATGTGTTCCAACTTCTCGACCATCTCCGCAGTCACGCGCGTCTTGCCGTCAACCAACTTGTGACGGTTTTCCGGGAGCGTGGCGAGCTCCGCCATCAGCACCCACAGATCTCGGCAGATGTGCACGAGCATGTCATCAAGCTCAGTTCCACTACCGGCTTCTGCGCGCGTCAATCCGAGAATTGCTTGCGCCTCGTCGACTGCGCCGTACGCTCGCGGCAACGCGCTGTCCTTGTCCACTCGACCGCCGTAGAACAATCCGGTCGTGCCATCGTCACCCGCTCGGGTGTACACCTTTTCGCGCGTCATTGCCGAGTGACGCTACTCCCTTAGCCTTGGGCGATGCCCCACCGAGCGGCCCCAATCATCGATCTCGGTGAGTTCGAATCTGGCTCCCGCGATACCCAGCAACGCATCGCCGAAGAAGTTGACCAAATCTGTCGACACACCGGATTCATCACCCTCGTCGGTCATCGCGTGAATGAGCAGGTCATGCGAACCATGTGGAACACGATGCACGAATTCTTCGATCTGCCGGCGCGGCAGAAACTCGCGTCTGAGGTGCTGCGCCCGAGCTACCCGTACGGCTACATGGGTGTCACACAAGAAACGCTCGCCAAATCGCGCGGCGATGTCACACCACCCGACCTGAAAGAAACGTTCAACGCCGGCCCACTCGAGCGCGATCCGTCACTTACCGACCCTGCCGCAATCGAGTTTTGCCACGTGCCGACACCGTGGCCCACTCGGCCGGTCGGCTTCCGCGATGCGTGGGCCGCGTACTACCGCGAGATGGAGAAATTGTCCGCGCGAATAATGGGCATGTTCGCCACAGCACTCAATCTGCCGCACGATCACTTCGAAGAATTCCTCACCTACCCCATCTCAGCGATGCGCGCGCTCAACTATCCACCGCAACAGGCTCGCCCAGCGCGCGACCAATTACGCGCTGGAGCGCACAGCGACTACGGCTCGCTCACCGTGCTGTGGCCGCAAGACGATTCACGAGGGCTCGAAATACTCGGGCTCGACGGCGACTGGCACGAGGTGGTGCCGCACGATGGCGCGCTCATCATCAACATCGGTGATCTCTTGCAGCGCTGGACAAATGATCGCTGGCGCAGCACCATGCACCGCGTCAACAACCCGAGCAACCTGGATGACTCGGGTACGCGTCGCCAGAGCATCGCCTACTTTCATCAACCCAATTGGGATGCCCAGATCG
Source organism: Ilumatobacteraceae bacterium (assembly GCA_017856375.1). Taxonomy (GTDB): domain Bacteria; phylum Actinomycetota; class Acidimicrobiia; order Acidimicrobiales; family Ilumatobacteraceae; genus UBA3006. The sequence goes on from JAFMFC010000028.1 coordinate 4,741, forward strand.
CGTGCCTGCCCACCTGCATTGGCGATGGCCCGCGCTATGCCCCTGTGGCAAGTGGTCCCTACCTCGTGGAGAAGTTCCGGGCCACCGTCGCAACTTCTTGAGCACACCGCATCACGCACACACACCCGTGTGCTCAAATACCTGACCATCAGCAGCAATACCGAAGCCCGCCAACTCTCTCTGGACGACCCAGGCACTCCCCTCCCTGTCGTCACGTTCTGCGTGCTCGACCTGGAAACCACCGGTGCCTCCGCCGAACACGACCGCATCACCGAAATTGGCGCGGCAAAGTTCCGTGGAGGCGAGTGCATCGGCACGTTCAAGACATTCGTCAATCCTGAATGCGAGATTCCCCCCGCGATCACCGTGCTCACCGGCATCACCCAATCGATGGTCATGGCCGCTCCAAGCGTTGGCGAGATTCTTCCCACCTTGCTCGAGTTCATCGGCGATGCGGTGGTCGTGGCACACAATGCTCGCTTCGACGTGGGGTTCGTCAATGCGGCACTGCTGCGCAACGACCGCGAGCCTCTCACCAACAAAGTGCTCGACACCGTGGCGCTCGCTCGACGTGTATTGCGCGGCAGTGTTCCCGACTGCAAACTCGCCACACTCGCCAAATGGCTGCGCCTGCCCCATCAACCGAGTCACCGCGCACTCGATGACGCACTCGCCACCGCCGACTTGCTGCACGTTCTGATCGAACGATCTTCGGGCTACGGCGTGGTCGGGTTGGACGATCTCGCGGCGCTCACCAAACTCGATCAACACCCGCAAGGCTCCAAGCTCCGACTCACCGAAGACATCCCCCGACTGCCGGGCGTGTATCTGTTCCTTGGCGACAACTCGACCGTGCTCTATGTCGGCAAGGCCACCAACTTGCGCCAACGAGTGCGCAGCTATTTCAGTACGGGAGAAACCAGACGCAAGGTGGGAGCAATGCTCCGCCAAACCCGCTCAATCGCCTACATCGTCACGCCCGACACGATGACCGCCGCAATCTACGAGGCGCGACTCATTGCGCGACTGCTTCCGCAGTACAACCGCGCAGGAACCCGCAGCGAGAAGTACCGCTACCTCCGTGTCACCAAAGAGACGTCGATCGCCGGTCAATCCACAAAGTTGAAGTTCGTCAACGCGCGCAAGATCACCGAAGGAATCCACCTTGGGCCGATTACCAGTCGGTCGCTCGCTGCAACTACCGCAGAGGCAATCGAGTCGGTGCTCCCCCGTTTCGATCGCGAAGGCGACTCGTCGAATGATGTCACCGTCGATTGGGTGCTCGAGGCTCTCGACTCATCGCCGGAGTCGATTGCCGTGCTACTGGATAAACGAATGAACGAGTTCGCGGAAAGTCAACGCTATGAAGAAGCAGCCCTCACGCGCGATCGTCTCCAAGCCTTCGTTCAGTGCTTCTCTAGGCGGGACCTCGCCGACGACCTGCGAAAGGCAGGGGTCATCGAGGTGCGCATCGGCGACGCCGTGCACACGATCGATCATGGTGTCTTGGTGGAAACACGTCGCGACGGCGAACTTTTCAGCCCAGCAGCCACGAGCACCGCTCCGTCACTCGTCCTCGAGATGCTCACTCACCCCGAACCACCACGCGAACTGGGCCATCCGGTACCTACCGATTGCGTGGACGAGGTGTTGCTCGTGGCGCGTCACTTGCGCACTGCTCGCGGCGCAGTGATCTCGTGCTCCGGCGAATGGTCGTCGCGCGTGCGACGAATTCACGATGCGCTCGGTGAAAGCTCCTTGAGCGCCTTGCGGAAGTCAAGTTCGGGATCGAGAGGCAGGATCGACACCGACGACGTCGTCACTCCATTGGCGAAGTACTGATCGATCCGCTCTCGGCACTGTTTCGGCGAGCCGTGCACCACGAGATCGTCCACCACCTCATCCGGAATCGCAGCGAGAGCCGCTTTGCGATCGCCTGCCTGCCAGGCATCCCACATGCCCTGCATCAAAGGGCCGCGCCCCATCCAACGGTGAAACTCCGCGTACACCGGAACGTTCATGTAGGCGGCGATGGCAAACCGAGCGCCAGCTCTCACCACTTCGGCGTTCTCGCTCGGACAGACGAATATCCGTGCCACGACCTCGCGCTCGGCTCCGCCCGCTGCATCGCGCACCACACCCACCACCTTCTTCACGTCCTCGGGCGACAGCCAGTTGATGATCACACCGTCGGCTTCACGCGCACCGAGCTTCAACATTCCCTCACGCAGTGCTGCGACGAGGATCGTCGGCTTGACCCTTGGTCGGATGCTTAAGCGGAAACCATCCACCTTGAAGGTGTCATACGACTTCGCCACCTTTTCGAACGTGAAGGCGTCATGCAGGAATCGCACTACGTCGCGCACGCGCTTGTAGGGCTCTACGAACGGAACACCGTTCCACTTCTCCACGATCACATTGCTCGACGATCCAATACCGATAGCAAACCGGCCCGGAGCCGCGTCGGCTAGCGCAGCGACACTCTGGGCGATCAATGGCGCGGTTCGCGTGTAGGCGGGAACAATGGCAGTGCCGAGGCGCAGTCGTGGCTCCCACGCGGCGGCAAGTGCGAGTGGCGTGAACGCGTCCGCACCGTCCGTCTCCGCCGACCAAATATCGCTGTACCCCATGTCGGCAACTTCGTTCAGCCATTCGCGTTGATCCGCGAGGTGACCGGGAAGTGGAACCGTTACGCCGTTTCTTCTGACCATTTTCTGTCTTTCCAGAGTCGAGCGATGCAAGTTTGGCTGGCAACGGCCAAAAGTGAGCCGTCCTCGGCGTACATCTTCAACGATCCATGCCCAAAGCCACGCTCCACCGCATGGATCATGATGTCGACAAGCACCCACTTAGTGGGAACCAACTGCACGATACGAAGGGTGTTGTCAAGGCTGTTTCCACCTCCGAGAACTCCAAGCGCTTGTCCTACTCCCAGTGGGACAAAATCGCCAAACATTGCCAACGTGGTGCTGTCGGCATTGTCATCAGAATCGATGATGCGCACCCACATCAATGTGCGACCATCCGAAACACTTCCGTCACGATCTTCGAGACTGCGACCAATCACATAACGCTGATCGAACTCGTCATGAATCGTCCTAGCCACATGCGGCAGAAGCGAACTTCTCCGCAGATCATCTGGGCGCGGCACGTTGGGGGAACCTGAGAACACATGTCGATGAGCGAAGTTGCGCCTACCCAATGCACCCATCGCACGGACAATCACTCGATCTCCGACATGACCAGTCACCGAAGCCTGAGTGATTTGATTACCAACGACATCGAGCGAGACGTCGAATTCGACTTCTTCGTCAACCATTGCATAATCGAGATACTGCGCCGTCGACCATGCAACTTGGCGTCCACTCATCTCTTCCATCGCCACCACTGCACCAGCAAGAGCAGCTCCGCCGAACAAGAACCTTGACGCAGTCGTGAGACGGGGTGTAACTGGCAACACCCAAGTGCCGTTCGTACCCGAGGAACGCAATCGTTCGATTCCGAGAAAATTCCGCGTCATCGCGACAAACACTAACGATCGAACTCAGCCCGCGAGGAGAGCGCGCGCGACGATGTCCTGACAGAACGCAGTGAGGATGGCCAGGTACATCAATCCAGTTGCGGCCATGACGGCCGAATACGACCGTTCCTTTAGCGCTGCTCTCGTGACGAAAGTGAGCACGCCAGTGAGAATGGTGGAGGCGAGCCAGAACCATCCCAAGACACCGTCCCAACCGTCGTCGATGGTGCCGTTCAACACACTGACCATGCCGGTCGGCAAGAGCAGCGCAATCGCCTCAATGGGCCACAGCCACAACACCGCGGTGACCATCTCGTTCAGCAACTTGCGGGGCATCCCAGGCTGCACGAGATACCAATGTCCGAGCAACATTGCGTCGCTGACTGCGCCAAGGAACGCGGCGGATACGAAGATTCGTAGCACTGAGACGGCCGTATCCGTGCCACCGTCGGCGGCCACCAGCGCACCGGCAATCAAGCCAGGTACACCGACGAGTGGCGCTAAAAGGTCTAGCCGAGGATTCGAATTGCGCACCGTAGCGATGGCGACCAGCGCCACTACCGCTGCCGAAACTTCGCGCACGGGAACCACGCCGTAACGAATGCCGAGTGCCACTGCAACGAGCGCGAAGACCGCGTACACGATGCGCAGCAACATCGCGTATCCGGGGCCGGCGACACCTCGTCGCGTCGTGAACCACAAGAACAACAGTCCACCCACCGCCCACTGGTGCATCACCGTTGCGGCGTCGAGACGGATCATCGAGAAAGTGCGATCAGACGTTCACGGAAACGAGGTCGTGGTTCGCGCGGTTCATCGAATCCGGCCCACTGGCAGTTGCGACCACGATGTCTTCGAGACGCATCCCCCACTTGCCCGGGATGTAGATGCCTGGCTCCACGCTGAACGCGTGACCGGCAACGATTGACGTGCGGTTTCCGTTCACCATGTACGGCTCCTCATGCGCCTCCATACCGATTCCGTGACCGGTGCGATGCACGAAGTACTCGCCAAAACCGGCTTCATCAATGATCCGACGCGCTGCGGCATCGACACTTTCACATGTGCCGCCAACTCGCCCTGCTTCGACACCTGCCTGCTGCGCACGCTGCAACACCGCATACGCCTCGCGCACGTCCGGCGTGGGCTCACCCGTGAATACGCAACGAGTGATGTCGCTGCAGTAACCCTTCATCGTGCCGCCGAAGTCACACAGCACGATCTCACCCTTCCTGATCACTCGGTCGGAAGGATGATGGTGAGGACTGGCAGCATTCTCTCCGGCAGCGACGATGGCGAAGTTCACCACATCGTGCCCTTCGCGAATCAACCGTGCTGAGATGTCTGCCGATACTTCGGCTTCCGTGCGACCTACGAGCGGGATGAGCCCGGTCTGCAACTCGAGCGCCACACGATCTGCTGCCGCTCCAGCCTGACGCAATGCCTCGATCTCCTCATGATCCTTTGCTGCTCGCAAAGCACCCACCACATCGACGGCGCGAGTGAATCGTGCTCCGTCCAGATGAGGGAGCAATTCCACAAGGAAGCGAGCCCACATCTGATCGCCCACCGCGATCGTCTTTGCGCCGACGAGCATCTTGGCTGCCATCGCCACCGGATCATCGGTTTCGTTCCACGCAACAACTTCGAACACGCCTGGCTGTGGCACCACTCGCGGCACCTCGAGTCGCGGCACCAACATTTGCGGTGTCGAGTCCATTCGCAGCACGAGCAGCGTCAAGCGCTCAAGGGGCATCGCGTGATATCCGGTGAGATACGGCAAGTCGTGACCCACCGACAACAGCACTGCATCGATCGCCCCGGCAGCCATCTCACGTCGCACCCGCTCAAGGCGCGCTGCATAGTTGGGACGAATTTCCATGACCCGCAACGCTAGGCGTGCACCACGCCAGAAGCGTGCCGGTGCGCCGTCTTTGCGTGATAACTGGATCGCGTGAGTGGGCTCGCCTGCACGTGCTGAATGCCGAGCGACTCCCCGAATCGACCGAGCTCATCGAATTCCTCGGGCTCCACCCACCGCGCCACGGGCAGGTGATGGCTGGTCGGGCGCAGGTATTGGCCAATCGTGACGATCTGCACACCAACTGCCGCCAGGTCAACCAACGTCTCCTTGACTTCATCCACTGTTTCGCCCATCCCCACAATCAGACCCGACTTCGTCACGAGACCACTCATTCGCGCACGGGCAAGCACCGAGAGACTGCGTGCGTAACCGGCAGATGGCCGAACTACTCGTTGCAGACGAGCGACGGTCTCGATGTTGTGATTGAACACATCGGGTCGCTCCGCAAGCAGTACGTCGAGCGCATCGGTTCCCTTCACGTCCGACACGAGGGTCTCCACTTGCACGCCAACTCGGCGATCACGAATTGCGCGAACGCATTGGGCGACATGCTCCATGCCACCGTCCGCAAGGTCGTCTCGTGCAACCATGGTCAGCACTGCGAAATCGAGGCCCATGCGCGCCACCGCTTCGGCGACACGGGTCGGCTCGTCGACGTTGGGGGCCACGGGCTTGCGAGTGTCGACGAGACAAAAGCCACACGCTCGGGTGCACCGATCACCCAAAACCATGAACGTTGCGGTCGAATCCGCCCAACACTCACTCAGGTTCGGACATCCTGCTTCCTCGCACACGGTGACGAGGTCGAGCTCGCGCAACGTCTTCTTCGTGGCGAGTACCTCGCTCGACAACGTCACGGTCGGACGAATCCACTCCGGCTTGCGTTCGGTGATCGATAAACCCTCCGCGACTCCCGCTTCATCCATGCGACGCACCATGCGCACGGGAAGCCCAGGGCCTTGCCCTCTCGAAAATGCCGAGAGATCCTCGTCGCGCTGAGTGAACACCACACCTGCCGTGGTGCCAAGACCACGTCCGAAACGTTCGATCGCGAGTCGACCGAGGGCATTCACCACGTCACTCATCGTCACGTCGATGCCCTCCTCGATCATCGACGTGACGTCGAATGCGCTGATGCCACACGGGATGATGTGGTTGCGCATGTACTCGAGGTTGGTCGACACGTTGAGAGCAAATCCGTGCATCGTGCGACGCTCATTCGAACCTCGTCCCACGCGCACCCCGATCGCAGCGATCTTGCGCGGAGACTCAGAGTTCGGACGAACCCAGACTCCGGGATACTCGCCTCGCCTCCCCACATCGACAAGACCAAATTCTCCGAGCACGTCGATCAGCAGCTGCTCCAATGCGTGGATGTAGGCACGTGTGTCGGCCGGACCGGAATCACCGTGCTTGGGCGGGAGACTCAAAATCGGATACCCCACCAACTGACCGGGGCCGTGATAGGTGACGTCACCGCCGCGCTGCACTTCGATCAACTCCGCGCCCACCTCACTCGGCACACACCGCAGGTTGGTGGCTAGATCGGCGTTCGGACCGTGGGTGAACACGTGTGGGTGCTCGCACAGCAACAGGTGCTGATCTTCACCGAACTCGAACATTCCATGCTGAACCGCCAGCATCTCGCGATATGGCACCTGTCCGCACCACCGCACGTGCAGCGAGTTGGACCTCATTTTCACCAAAAGCCGGCTAGATCTCTGCGGACCAGTCGTGCGTCTCGAGGATTTCCTTGATGCGCGAGAGGAATCGCGCCGCATAGGCACCGTCGAATGCACGATGATCCCAGGCCATCGCGAGGTTGCCCACCGGGTGAATCGCAATACTCTCCGAACCATCCCCCGCGGTGACGACTACCGGCTTACGCACGATCGCATCGGTGGACAAGATCGCCACTTGCGGTTGGTTGATGATCGGCATGGTCAACACCGATCCTGCCGAGCCGTTGTTCGTGATGGTGAATGTTGCCCCTTGGATTTCGTCTGGCGAAACCTTGCGTGCACGCGAGCGAACGGCGAGGTCGTTCGTCTCACGCGCAATTGCGCGCAAGCGCTTGGCATCCGCACTTCGTACCACGGGCACGAGTAGCCCCTGATAGTCGAGATCGACAGCGATGCCAAGATCGACATATCCGTGAACGATGAGGTTGTCACCGTCAATCGAGGCGTTCATGTGTGGGAACTCAACGAGCGCATCGACAATCGCACGCGAGATGAAGGGCAGGTACGTGAGGCTGAACCCTTCTTGACTCTTCCACTCTGCGCGAACCGCATTGCGCACGCGGTCGACATTCGAGTAGTCCACCTCCACCACGCTGAATGCGTGCGGGCTCGTGGCCTTGGAGCCCACCATGTGGGCTCCCGTCAAACGACGGATCTTGGATAGAGCCACCACCTGATCGCGCTCACCCAGTGCACGCGGGGGCGTACTCACCGCGGCGGCAACGGGAGTGATTACCGGAGCAGGCGCGGGTGTTGGAGATGGTGCAGGAGTCGGTGCGGGGGCTGGAGCAGGAGCAGGCGCAGGAGCTGGTGCCGGCGCAACGACTGCTGCTGCAGCAGGACCAATTTTGTCGATGTGGTCCAACACATCCTCGCGGGTGATGCGCCCACCTGGCCCCGTGCCCACAAGCGAGTCGATGTCGATGCCATGTTCATTCACCAATCGACGTACGACAGGTGACAACAACTTGTTGCTTTGAACGGTGCGCGCCGGTGCGGCGACAATAGGCGCTGGAGTAGGCGCGGGAGCCGGAGCGGGTGCAGGAGCCGGTGCAGGAGCCGGTGCAGGAGCCGGTGCAGGAGCCGGAGCCGGAGCCGGAGCCGGAGCCGGTGCAGGAGCCGGAGCCGGAGCCGGAGCCGGAGCCGGTGCAGGAGCCGGAGCCGGTGCAGGAGCCGGAGCCGCCGCACCAGTCGACGCACCAACCACGGCAATCACCGTGCCCACAGCGACTGTGTCCCCTTCATTCGCACGAATCTCGGTGACGGTGCCGGAGATCGGCGACGGCACTTCGGTGTCTACTTTGTCGGTCGACACTTCAAACAATGGCTCGTCGGCATTTACCGTGTCGCCCACCTTCTTGAACCAGCGAGTGATGGTGCCCTCGGTCACCGTTTCGCCCAGTTGCGGAAGTGAGATGTCAGCCATTGCGCTCCTTCGGTGTGCTCCTCAAGTGTAGATACGAAACCGAGTTGACGCGCAGTCGTTCAAGCATTGATGCTGCGACCAGTGAGCGACAACACCGTCTCACCGAACAACTCGCTCAATGACGGATGCGGCTGAAGGAATTCCGCAATTTCGTCGACGGTCGCTTCCCAGTTCACCGCGAGGTAACCGCCAGACAACTGTTCCGTCACCCACGGGCCCACCATGTGCACACCAATCACTTGTCCTGCACTGCCATCCGGGTTTTTCTTTGCGATCACCTTCACGAGCCCATCCGTCTCGCCGAGAATCATCGCTCGGCTGTTCGAGCGGAACTGATGTTTAGCCACCACCACGTCGACTCCCTTGGCCTTCGCCTCGTCTTCAGACGGACCGGCCCACGCCACTTCGGGCTGGCAATAGATCGCCCACGGAACTCGGTCGTACATCACGGGATACACCGTCTCGCCGAGCATGTGCTTCACCGCAACAATCGCTTCGGCATAGGCCACATGCGCGAGTTGTGGAGTGTTGATCACGTCGCCCACCGCGTACACGCCCTCTTCCGTCGTGCGACACCAACCATCGACCTCGATGAAACCACGCTCCGAAATGCGCACGGCAGTTCCACTCAATCCGAGACCGGCGATGTGCGGTTTGCGACCGACCGACACCACCACGGCATCCACCTCGATGGTTTCACCGGCTCCAAATGTGACGATCGTCGAGCCACTCGACTGTGGCTGATGACCATTGACGGTGACCCCAGTACGAATGTCGATGCCCTTCTTCTGGAAGCTCTTCACCACCACGTTGGCAACGTCCACGTCCAACCCGGGAAGGATTTTTGGCAAACCTTCGAGAATCGTCACCTTCGCCCCGAGGTCGGCAAAGGTGGAGGCAAACTCACAACCGATCGCACCGCCACCGATCACGGCGATGCGCGACGGGATGCGATCGAGCATCAACACTTCGTCAGATGTCATCACTGCGCCGTTCGGTTCGAAACCCGGAATCGTTCGCGGAGTCGAACCGGTTGCCAGCACAACAAACCGTGACTGCAGATCGCGAGACGAGCCGTCCGTCATCGTGACCTTCACCGCACGATTGGCGCCGAGCGCCCCCGTTCCTTGGAGGTATGTCACCTTCTTCGACTTGGTCAAACCGGTGAGTCCCTTCACCAAGTTTCCAACGATCGTCTGCTTGCGCTTCTGAGCAACCGCGAAGTCGATGGTGGAGACGCTGGCAGCGATTCCGAAATCACGCGCATGTCGCACGTGACGATTCACTGCTGCCGTCTCCAAAAAAGCCTTGGCAGGGATGCATCCGCGGTTCAGACATGTTCCACCAATCACATCCTTTTCTACGAGTGCCACCGAGAGCCCCGCTGACGCGCCATAGAACGCTGCCGCGTAGCCACCGGGGCCGCCACCGATTACCACGAGATCGAACTGCTCAGCCATCGTCATCCCCCGCCACTCTGCAAAACCTGCAACAACTTGATCGCACCGGCAACGAGGATTGCCACGCCGCTAACAAGCGACCACAGAATGAGCGTCTTCGTCTTCACCGTTAATGAATCCTACGGGCTCGTCTCACTACGCTGGCATTCGTGGGCTTGCGCGACGCATTTCGGGCAAAAGGCGTGCGTGAACTCGATTCAGAACGCCTGATGGATCGTTTCACCGAGCAGATCGAGAAGCACGGAGTGACAAAAATCACCGAACTCGTACCACGCATGAAAGTGCGCGTATGCGGCGAGGTGAAGCGCATGACGATCAAACCACGATCAGGCATCCCCTCGACGGAGATCACCATCAACGACGGCACCGGCCAAGTTGTGGTGGTGTTCAGCGGGCGTCGTCACGTTGCGGGTATCGAGCACGGCAAGTGTCTGCGCATCGAAGGCGTGGCGTTCAGTGACGCGAACGAACTCGTCTTTCTGAATCCCGCTTACACACTCTTGCCCTGACCAGCACCGAGGCTCTTGTCAGGAGTTTTCAACCCACGAGAATCTTGGACACCGCTGCCTCAGCGTCCTCGGTGATCAACGCCATCACTTCGTCCCCCACACGCAACACCGTTTCTTTGTTTGGCACGAGCACTCGACCGTCACGAACGATCGCCACCACCGTGGCACTGCGCGGAAACTCCAATTCGGCAAGTTGCCTGTCGCGCGCAGGTGAGTTGTCGGCAAGTGTCACCTCAACTAGCTCGGCTCTGCCGCCCTTCAGTTGCATCAAGCGAACGAAGCTGCCCACCGTCACGGCTTCTTGTACGAGGCTCGTGATCAGGTGCGGTGTCGACACCGATACGTCCACACCCCACATGTCGTTGAACATCCAGTAGTTGTTTGGGTTGTTCACACGCGCGACCACGCGTGGAACACCAAATTCTTGTTTGGCCAACAACGAAACCACGAGGTTGTCCTCATCGTCTCCCGTCACCGACGCCACCACATCGGCATCGGCT
>JAFMFC010000029.1 GCA_017856375.1 Ilumatobacteraceae bacterium
TTCGGTGGCGTGGCAGGCGTGATCAGCGAAGAAGATGCAACGAGTGGCAGATGCATGATCATCGCGCCCGAAGGCTTCATGCACGAGACCGTCGGTGAAAACGTGATTGCGGGTCCAGCTATGGCGCGACGCTCCGCTTATCAATTTGGCGCGTTGTTGCCACCCGGGCCAGATGCTCACGTGGATGCCGGCCTTGGCACTGCCGCTCCGGTAGGAACACCGAGCCTGTTCGCTCCGACGTACGACATCACCGCTACTGGCGAGGAGATGGTGGTGGACGGTGTGCGGATCATCTTCCAGCTGACCCCTGAGACCGAAGCTCCTGCGGAAATGAACTTCTTCTTCCCTGATTTTGGGTGGCTGTGCATGGCGGAAAACTGTTCGCACACGATGCACAACCTGGTGCCCATTCGTGGCGCGCAGGTGCGCAACTCACTCAACTGGTCGAAATACATCAACGAAGCAATCGAGATGTTTGCCGATCGCACCGACGTGCTCTTGACCTCGCACAACTGGCCGAGGTGGGGAAGGGAAGACGTGTGTGGCTTCCTCACGCTGCAGCGAGATCTGTATCGCTGGATGCATGACCAGTCGATGCGATTTGCCAACAAGGGAATGACACCGCTCGAGATCGCCGAGCATCTCGACTTGCCTGAGGAGTTCAAGGCACACGAACACACGCGTGGCTTTTATGGCGATCTCGTGCACAACGCAAAGGCGGTGTACCAGCGGTATCTGAGTTGGTACGACGGGAACCCAGCCAACCTGCACAAGTTGCCGCCAACTGAAGTCGGCTTGCGTTATGTGCAGGCCATGGGAGGAGGAGCGAACGTGCTGGTCGAGGCACGCAGAGCTTTCGCTGAGGGCGACTATCGCTGGGTTGCAGAACTGCTCAATCACCTCGTGTTCAGCGATCCCGACAACAACGAAGCTCGACAGCTCCAAGCCGACACCTTCGAGCAGCTCGGTTATCAGGCGGAGTCAGCGACCTTTCGCAATGCGTACCTCACTGGTGCTCAAGAACTTCGCCAAGGCAAACCCAAGTTGACCAAAGGTGTGGCTCGCGCTCGATCGTTGATCAAGGCGATGTCGATCGAGCAGACCTTCGACACGATCGCTCTGCGAGTGAAGTCCGAGGAAATGGGCGGCGTGAGTGTCGCGATCAACTGGACATTCACCGACTTGGAGGGAACTGCTGATCATCAGTGGGTGATGGGCATTTCCAATCGTGCATTGTTTGCCACGCGCGGCAGACACGATCCGTTTGCTGCAGCTCACGTTCGTATTTCCCGATCATTGCTCCTCGATGTGCTCTCGCAGGTGACCACGTTCTTGGACGAATTGGGTAAAGGAACGGTGGTCATCGAGGGGGATGCCGGAGCGATGCTCCAGGTGTTTGGCAACCTTGATGTGTTCGAGAGTGGGTTTGCAATCGTTGAACCCTGAGCTGCAGGAAGTTTCTCGAGTAATCAGTACAAAGGTTCTTCGAAACAACTCATAGCGTCGGCTCACGATGCGAAGGTGGCTCGTCGGCTCGTTCGTATTTGTTCTCGTGACGCTCGGAGTTCTTCTCCCCGTGCCGCGTGGGCAGTCACCTGGCTTGTTGGGGCCTGCGGGTGAGCGTGGTCCCATAGGCGCAACTGGTGCGCCCGGTGTCGAAGGTCCTCAAGGCGCGCAAGGACGCGAAGGGGAACCCGGCATTCGCGGACCACGGGGACAGCGAGGTGTCCGCGGTCCGGTTGGTCCGGTCGGCCCGGTTGGTCCGGTTGGTCCACAAGGTGTACCGGGACTTCAAGGTGCAACAGGAGCAACGGGACTTGCAGGACCGACTGGTGTAACGGGAGCGACGGGACCACAGGGAATTCCCGGTGGGACGATTCCCGGATACTTCGGTTCGTTCTACGACACCACTTCAACGACGAGCGACGGTCTCAATCCCGCACCACTCAGTCTGAATCAGACAGCGGGCTCGTACGGGGTGAGCATCGCAGACAATTCGAAGATCACATTCGCTCATTCGGGTTGGTACAACATCCAGTTCTCCACGCAATTGCAGAAAGACAAGACGAAGGAACAACAAGTAGACATCTGGTTGCGGCTCACGCGAGGTGGTGTAACTGCCGACATGCCTGACACCAACACGACTTTGCTAATGGGTTCCACCAGAAAATTCGTCGCCGCATGGAATTTCTTGGTCGATGTACAGGCTTTAGACCAGATTCAACTGATGTGGTTCTCGCCAGACATCACGATGCAGGTGCTGTACTTGCCACCACAGACGGGGCCGGACAGACCAGCAGTTCCCTCAACTATCTTGACGGTGCAGCAGGTGCAGTAGTTACGCGTGCACGGTGAGGCGCTGCATCGCCTGCACCACGATCTCGTCAACGGTCACCGAACCTGATTCGATGGCTCGCGCGAGGTCCACTCGCATCTCGTGTTCCCAGAACGTCTCCAGGTGCTTGGCGGTAGATGCGACTGCATCAGCCGTGGTATCCGCCGACCACTGTCGCGCAATCTGATTGGCCATTCTCACCAATGCACCGAGGCGGTGCTCAGGATGATCGAGCTCGACAGTGGCAGCGGTGCGCCCTGGTGACACCTGAACGGCCGTCACTTTGTATTCGGGGCAGTTGGTGGCCCAGTCGCTGATCTCCGTGGTGACGACATTGGCGCCACTCACCGGGTAGTGGAACGTGGTGTACACGACACCAGGTGCCACGCGCTCGGTCACCTTTGCTCGCAGCACGGTGCTGCCTACGCGGCTGGCGATCGTCACTTCCTCACCATCGCGCACGCCGCGCTCTTCGGCATCTGCGGGATGGATCTCGAGAAGATCCTCGTGGTGCCACTCGACGTTCTTGGTGCGACGCGTCTGCGCACCCACGTTGTACTGGCTGAGGATTCGACCAGTCGTGAGGAGCAATGGGAACTTACGAGTCGACTTCTCTTCGGTGGGCAAATACGGCGTTGGGGTGAACTTGCCGAGACCGCGAACGAAACGATCTTTGTGCATGATTGGCGTACCCGTGGGGTTTTGCTCGTTGCACGGCCACTGCACGCTGCCCACTTCATCGAGATGGGCGAACGACACGCCTGCGAAGGTGGGTGTGAGGCGCGCGATTTCGTCCATGATCTCGGCGGATGAGTTCCAGCGCATCGGGTGACCAAGCGCATTCGCGAGATCACATACGGTTTCCCATTCGTGCTTGATTTGCTGCGGGCGCATTGCCGGCCGCACGCGATTGATGCGGCGCTCGGCGTTGGTGAACGTGCCATCCTTCTCCAGGAACGACGTTCCTGGCAGGAAAACGTGAGCGAGCTTCGCAGTCTCGTTGATGAAGAGGTCCTGCACGATGACGCATTCCATGCTGCGAAGGGCGGCCTGCACGTGAACGGTGTTCGGGTCGGATTGGGCAATGTCCTCGCCTTGCACGAAGATGCCCTTGAACTTGCCGTCGATCGCGCCATCCAACATGTTCGGAATGCGCAAACCAGGCTCCGCCTGAATGGTGGCGCCCCATAGTTCCTGGAACATTTCGCGGGTGGCGTCGTCGCTCACGTGGCGGTAACCGGAGAGTTCGTGGGGGAACGATCCCATGTCGCACGAGCCCTGCACGTTGTTCTGTCCGCGCAGCGGGTTCACACCCACGCCGTCGCGGCCGAGGTTGCCCGTGGCCATCGCCAAATTCGCCATGCCCATCACCATCGTGGAGCCCTGACTGTGCTCGGTGACACCGAGGCCGTAGTAGATCGCCGCGTTGCCGCCGGTGGCGTACAGACGAGCAGCCGCGCGCACTTCGGCAGCGGGCACACCCGTGTGGGCCTCCATCGCTTCGGGGCTGTTCTCTTGACGTGTCACGAACTCGCGCCACAGCGTGTAATCCACTGGCTCGCAGCGCTCTTTGACGAACTCCTCGTCGACGAGACCCTCTGAGACGATGACGTGCGCAATCGAGTTGATCAACGCGACGTTGGTACCGGGACGCAACTGCAAGAAATGCGCAGCCTCAACGTGGGGAGTGCGCACGAGATCGATCTGACGCGGGTCGGCCACGATCAATTTGGCGCCTTCGCGAAGGCGCTTCTTCATGCGCGAGGCGAAGACCGGGTGAGCGTCGGTGGGGTTGGCACCGATCAGCAGAATGACGTCGGCGTACTCCACGGACTTGAAATCCTGGGTACCAGCTGAAGTTCCGAAAGCATTCTTCAATCCGAAACCGGTGGGCGAGTGGCACACGCGTGCGCAGGTGTCGACATTGTTGTTGCCGAATGCAGTGCGTACCATCTTCTGTACGGCGAACACTTCCTCATTGGTGCAACGCGAGGACGTGATGCCACCGATTGAGTTCTGCCCGTACTTGGCTTGAACTGCCTTCAACTTGGTCGCTGCAAAGGCAATCGCCTCGTCCCACGACACCTTCTTCCATTCATCCTCGATCGATTCGCGAACCATCGGTTCGAGTTGGCGATCTGGGTGACTGGCGTAACCCCACGCAAACCGACCCTTCACGCACGAGTGGCCTTCGTTGGCTCCACCGTCCTTGTGCGGCACCATCCGCACCACTTGTTCGCCTTGCATTTCGGCCTTGAACGAACAGCCCACACCGCAATAGGCGCAGGTGGTGAGCACGGTGCGACGTGGCTGACCGAGTTCGATCACCGTGTTTTCGGTGAGGGTGGCCGTGGGGCACACCTGCACGCACGCACCGCAGGACACGCATGGCGAATCGAAGAAGTTGCCCTTGAAACCGGCGGCAACTCGCGAATTGAATCCGCGTCCTTCGATGGTGAGGGCGAAAGTTCCCTGCACTTCTTCGCAGGCGCGCACACAACGCGAGCACACGATGCATTTTGAGGTATCGAACGTGAAGTACGGGTTCGACGTGTCCTTCTCCAGGTGGATGTGGTTTTCGCCTTCGTATCCGTAGCGAACCTCGCGCAAGCCGACTGCGCCGGCCATGTCCTGCAGTTCGCAGTCACCGTTCGCCGCACACGTGAGACAGTCGAGCGGGTGATCGCTGATGTACAATTCCATGACGCCGCGACGCAGGCGCTCGAGTTTGTTCGATTGCGTGGTCACCTTCATGCCCGATGCAACGGGTGTGGTGCACGAAGCAGGAGTGCCCTTGCGACCATCGATCTCGACGAGACACATGCGACATGAGCCGAACGGATCGAGTCGATCGGTGGCGCACAACTTGGGTATGTCGACTCCGACTAGTGCCGCTGCGCGCATCACGGAGGTGCCTTCTGGCACGCGAACGGGTTGGCCGTCGATCTCTAGTTCCACCTGGGTCAACTGGGCATCGCGCGAGTCGCCGCGGGGTGCCGGCGTGCCGAGGTCGCGTTCGATCAATGTCATGTGGAGGCCCCCGAGAAGTCTTCCGTGAACAGATGTAGTGCACTACGAACGGGCATCGGTGTCAAGCCCCCCATGGCGCACAGCGAGCCGTCGGCCATCACCTCGCAGAGGTCGGTCAAAACCTCGATGTTGGCTTCCCGGTTCTCCCCGCGGCGGATCTTGTCGATCAGCTCGACGCCCCGCGTACTGCCGATCCTGCAGGGAGTGCACTTGCCGCAACTTTCAGCGGCGCAGAACTCCATGGCGAATCGTGCCTGTTCGGCCAAATCCACGGTGTCGTCGAACACCACTACACCACCGTGACCGACGAGTGCATCGGCTGCCGTGTAGGACTCGTAGTCGATCGGGATGTCGAACTTGGAGGTGGGGAGGTAGGCGCCAAGTGGCCCACCCACCTGCACTGCGCGCACTGGTCGACCGGACTCCGTGCCGCCGGCCATGTCGTTGACGATTTCACCGAGGGTGATGCCGAACGATGTCTCGAGAATCCCACCCTGCTTCACGTTGCCTGCGACTTGGAACACCTGTGTACCACGACTGCGACCAGTGCCGAGTGCCTGATAGGCAGCGGCCCCATCGGCGAGGATCGCGGGCACCGTTCCGAGAGTGAGCACGTTGTTCACGACCGTGGGCTTGCCGAACAACCCCACCAGTGCGGGTAGGGGTGGCTTCGCGCGCACGACCCCGCGCTTGCCCTCGAGGCTTTCGAGGAGCGCAGTTTCTTCGCCGCAGATGTAGGCGCCGGCACCGACCCGCACATGGATGCGGAATGAGTAACCGGTACCGAGAATGTTGTCGCCCAACCAATTGCGGTTTTCGGCCGCTTCGATCGCCTTGTTCAACGCCTCGATGGCATCCGGGTATTCGCTCCGTACATAGATGTAGCCAGCCTCTGCGCCAACGGCCCAACCAGCGATCGTCATGCCCTCGAGCAACATGAACGGGTCGCCCTCCATCAGCATGCGATCGGCGAATGTTCCGCTGTCGCCCTCGTCGGCGTTGCACACGATGAACTTGGTAGTGCCCGGAGCGTCGAGCACCGTCTTCCACTTGATCCCGGTGGGGAATGCCGCACCACCACGTCCGCGCAAACCCGAGTCGCTCACTTCCTGAACGACTGCTGCTGGTGACATTGCCAGCGCACGCTTCAAACCAACGATGCCACCATTCGACTCGTAGTCGTCGGAAGACCGAGGATCCACCACACCGACACGACGGAAAGTGAATCGTTGTTGACGTTTGATCCACGGCAAATCGGTTGTCTTGCCGAGACGCAAGTCGTGATTGCCACCGTTCAGTAATCCGGCCTTGATGAGACCTTTCACATCTTTCGGGCGCACCGGACCATAAGCGATGCGTCCGATCGGAGTATCGACCTCAATCATCGGCTCGAGCCACAACATGCCCCATGAGCCATTGCGCACCACACGCACTCCCTCGTGCTCTGCGAGCTTCTTCGCAACTTCGTCGGCACCTGCCGCCCGTGCCGCAGCATCACGTGGGACGTACACCGTGGTGCCGCTACCCGAAGTCTCCTGAGTGGTGACGGTGAGACGCTTTTCGATCACGTCGGCGATAATCGTTTCGACGTGCTTTGGCTTCACGTCACCGATGAGTTGACCATCCACCATGATGCTCG
This sequence comes from Ilumatobacteraceae bacterium, assembly GCA_017856375.1. GTDB lineage: Bacteria > Actinomycetota > Acidimicrobiia > Acidimicrobiales > Ilumatobacteraceae > UBA3006. The sequence continues at coordinate 7,005 of JAFMFC010000029.1, forward strand.
GACCAGTTGCACAATTGCCGAGACAGAACACTTCTTCGACCTGCACGGGCTTGCCTTCGGCAAAGTGCTGAGCGCGCTTCCAGACAGCGCGTCCGCCGCGGGATTGACATGCCTCTGCGCGGCACACTTGCACGATCGGTCCGCGAGGCTTTTCCGTGCGGAAGTCCTTGTAGAACGTGATGACTCCATGCACTTCGGAAACGGTGATGTTGAATACTTCGGCAATCAACGGAGTGAGTTCCGGATCGATCCATCCAGTTGCGTGTTGAACCGCGTGCAGCGCAGGCAGCAACCCACCCTCAATGTGCTGGAAACTGCGCACGATGGCGTCCAGTTCGGTGCGGGTGGGCGTCGTGCTCAAGGTGCTCAAGCGTAGGGCTCTGCCCGCACACCCCGTCAAGGATGTGGGCTGGGGCGCACGTGTTGGGAATACCAGTGGCGTCCATAGGCGAGAATTTCACCCTGTGTCATTGCGGGGAGGTTGACCTCCAGCGCCGCCACAACCTTGTGCGCAAGTTCGGACTCGTGTTTATCAAGGTGGGTGACGAAGTTGGACATGGCGTTCGATGTACCAGTGGCATTGCCGAGAATCAAAACTTCAGCAGCACCTTCGAGGTGTGTCGCGATTTCTCCGAAATAGACGTCGGAGTTTCCGTCACGGGAATGGCCATGGTGATGTTGCCCCTGTCGATTATGTCGATGTGGTCGATCGGGATCGGGAGGAATCACCACGAGTGGAGTCGAACCAGGATCTATTCCCATGTTCCAGACTCGTGCTTCGCGTTGGGTGATGGCGACAAGAACAAATCGATGAGTGAGTGGCATCGCAACTCCCTTTTGTCGACCGAGGTGGTCGACTAGTTGCGGCTCAACCTAACGACGAAGCCAGGTTCGCATACAGGGGAATGCCCACAATCAGATTGAAAGGGAAGGTAATACCGAGCGCGGCAGTGAGCGAGAGACCAACGTCCGCGTTCGGTAATCCAATTCGTACTGCTGCGGGTGCCGCGATGTAGCTCGCACTCGCAGTCATTGCGCCGAGCACCATCGCACCGCCCACCGACATGTCAATTGCCGTTCCCACGACCACGCCGAGGGTTCCGAAGATGAGTGGCGTGATGATGGCAAACGAAACGAGTTTCAGACTCACGCCACGCGAAGTGACCAGTCGCTGGCCAGCCAACGTGCCGAGGTCGAGCAGGAACAACACGAGCACTCCCGGAAACAGCGTCTTGAAGAGTGGCTCGACCATCGTGGTGGTGCTATCCGAAGCGATCACGCCGATGAGAATTCCACCAACGAGAAGCATCACGCTTCGACCAGTGAGCACTTCGCGCATGGAGTGTCCAAGCGAGGAGTTTGACGACTTGCGCAAGGCGATCAGTAAGGCGATGAGAATGCCGGGTATCTCGAGTGCCGCAACAAGCGCAGCCATGAAACCCTCGTCGATGTTGTGCGAATTGTTGGCGAAGGTTTCGGCAGCCGTGAACGTGACGGCGGAGACCGATCCGTAGTGGGCGGCAATCGATGCGGCGTTCACCGAGTCGAGGCCTACCCAAAGTCGTGCCCCGGCATAAGCGACAAGCGGCGTAACAATGCCAATGGCGACGGTGGCAAGGAGCGGAAGCGCTAGATCTGACAGGGCGGTATGGCGGATCTGCGTTCCACCCTTGATTCCGATGGCGAGCAATAGATATGTAGAAAGCAGCGAAGTCACTTGCTCGGGAAAGCGCAGATCGCTGCGGATCAGGGCGGCCAGGAAGCCGAGGGCAAATGCCAGGACTGCGGGGCTCGTCAAATTGGTGGTGGCGAGATCGAGGGCATTCATTGGGCAAGTGCCGTGACGTCGAGGGGGCCCAAGGTCGATTTGAGCCAACGCACGCAAGGATTCTAGGTCATTGCCGGACCCTATGAATACTGCTGGCTCGCGTAGTCATCGGAAATTGGTCGTCGTTAGGCTGAATGACCACTCGGGGCACCCGCTCCGAGTTCCTTATAAGGAGAAAATAATGACCAAGCGTTCCCGCGCAATTCGCGTAGGGGCGGCGTTGGCCGTCTTGTCACTCGTAGGCGCAGCCTGCGGTGGCGACGACAACGCGTCCGAAGAAGTAACTGAGGAATCAGTTACTGAAGAGACCACTGCCACGGAGACTGAGAGCACCTGCGGTCAGGCCGTCAGCGACACTGTCGATGGCGACCTCGAGGGCTTCTCGGGTTCCACTCCGTTCGGTAAGGGTGGCGCAGATGCTGCGTTCATCGAGCGACTTTGCTCGGTTGACCCGGCATTGATCGACGTGTCGTACGCCGCTGAGACGTACGACTCCGTCGTGATCATCGCCCTCGCCGCGGAAAAGGCACAGTCTGATGGCATCGAGTACGCCTCGGAAATCAATGGCATCACTCGCGACGGCGAGAAGTGCACCGATTTCACGACGTGCCTCGAGATCATCAAGGCTGGTGGCGATCCGGACTACGACGGCATCTCGGGCCCCCTTACCTTCGCAGGTAACGGCGAGCCACTCGAGGCCTCGTACGGCTTCCTCACGATGGCAAGCAATAACCGCATCGATCCGACCCTCACCACGTTCATCGACGTGAAGGGCCCGGACGAGCTCGACGTTCCGCAGGTGAAGGTCCAAGGTTCGCGTGAAGGTGATGGCGTGCTGACGCTCGGCACCATCCTCCCGCAGACCGGCAGCCTCGCCTTCCTCGGACCACCGATGTTCGCTGCATTTGACCTGGCTGTCCAGGACATCAACGCAGCCGGTGGCGTCCTCGGTCAGCCCATCGCGGCGATCAAGGGCGACTCGGGTGACACCACCACTGACACGGCCTCGAAGACCGTCGACCGTCTCCTCGCGGAGAACGCCGACGCAATCATCGGTGCCGCTTCGTCGGGCGTTTCGCTGACCGTGATCGACAAGGTCGCTGCAGCAGGCGTGGTGCTCTTCTCGCCGGCCAACACGTCGCCCGCTTTGAGCGACTACGACGACAAGGGTCTGTACTTCCGTTCCGCTCCGCCGGACATCTACCAGGGCGACGTCCTTGGTCAGAAGGTGCTGCAGGATGGTGCACAGACCGTGGCGATCCTCGCCCTCAACGACGCTTACGGCACCGGCTTGGCTGATGCTGCTGAGAAGACCATCACCGCTGGTGGTGGTGAAGTTGTGGTGAAGACGATCTACGACCCGACCGCAGCCTCCTTCGACACCGAAGTGGACGCAGTCGTGGCCGCCGATCCGGACGCCATCATCCTCATTGGCTTCGACGAGTCTTCGAAGATTCTCAAGTCGATGGTGGAAAAGGGCATCGGTCCCAAGGTCAAGAAGGTCTACGGTTGCGATGGAAACATCGGCAACGCGTTGGGCGAAGTCTTCGAGACGCTGGGCTGATCTAGTTCTTCTGAACTAAAGAGTGAGGCCCCCGGGGAAACCCGGGGGCCTCTTCTTTTGTCTGACTTCTCTGTGTTCGTTCGCTCGGCTCTTGTCCGGGTCAGCCGCCGGTGGCGCGGCTCAGGCTGCCGAGGTACAACTCGATCACGTTCGGATCTTGCAGCAACTCGCGACCGGTTCCGGAATAGGCGTTCTTGCCCTGATCGAGCACATAACCACGCCCTGCAACTTGCAAACAACGGCGAGCATTTTGTTCCACCATCAAAATGGCGACACCCGTCTTGTTGATGCGTCGGCACTGCAAGAACACCTCATCCTGCAATGCAGGGGAGAGACCGGCGGATGGTTCATCGAGGAGCAACAACTTCGGCTCGAGCATCAGTGCGCGACCCATGGCGACCATTTGACGCTCGCCACCTGATAGCCCGCGAGCCTTTTGACCAGCACGCTCGCGAAGCTTTGGGAACATCTCCATTACGGCCTCGAGGCGTTGTTCGAACACCTCTGGCTTGAGGAAGCAACCCATCTCGAGGTTCTCCTTTACCGTGAGGCTCGGAAACACGTTGTTCGTCTGCGGTACGTAGCCAACGCCCTTGGTGATCAACTCATGAGCCTTCAAACCAGTGACGTTCTCGCCGTTCAAGTGGACGGTGCCGTCGCGCACGCCGCACATGCCGAGGAGCGCCTTCAGCAGCGTGGACTTGCCGGCACCGTTCGGTCCGATGATGCCCACGAACTCGCCCTCATCTACGTGCACATTGCAGCCATTGAGAATGTTCACCTCGGGGATGTAACCCGCGATGAGGTTCTCGACATCGAGAATGCGCTTGGTCATGCGTCCTCCAGGAACGACGTGCCTTGGTGCTCGCCGAGGTAGGCGTCGACGACCGCGCGGTTGGAGGAAATCTGGTCGGGTGTGCCTTCGGCGATCAGTCGACCTTCGGCCATCACCACCACCCAGTCGGCGATCTCATGCACCATGTCCATGTCGTGCTCGATGAAGAGCACCGACATGCCCTCAGACTGCAAGTTCTTCACGTGGCCGAGCAGACTCTGCTTGAGGGCGGGGTTCACACCAGCCATCGGCTCGTCCAACATCACGAGACGTGGTTCGACCATTAGTGCACGAGCCATCTCGAGCAGTTTGCGCTGACCTCCGGAGATGTTGCCCGCGTATTCACCGGCAACATGATCCAACTTGAAGCGCTTCAGCAGCGCTTCGGAGCGCTCGCGAATTTCGTCCTCTTGTTTGGTCCAGAGGAACCGGAAGGGGCTGGTCCACGGCTTTTCGCCAATCTGACCGACTGCACCGAGCATCATGTTCTCAAGCACTGTCAGGCGTGTGAGCACGCGGGTGAGCTGGAACGTGCGAACCATACCCCGTTGTGCGAGTTCGTGCCCCTGGACACCCGTGATGTCGACACCATCGAATTCCGAAGTGCCATTGGTTGGTGTATCGAAGCCTGACATCAAGTTGAACGCGGTGGTCTTGCCGGCTCCGTTCGGGCCAATGAGTGCCGTGATCGCGCCACGCTGCACTTCTAGGTGTGCGATGTCGACAGCGACGAGGCCGCCAAACTCGCGACGGAGACCGTCGACCCTGAGGATCGGATCCTGCTTCTTCGAGCCTGGTATGGCATCGGCGATGACCTGCTTAGCGGGAGTCAAAGGACATCTCCCTCTTGTTGCCGTAGATGCCCTGTGGCCTGAACACCACGAGGAGGGCGAGCGCGAAACCGGCGAGGATGAACTTCACCTGACCGAAGTTGTTGCCGTTGACCACCCAGGTGGGCACTACTTCATTGCGGGTTGCCTGCTCGAGCACGTTGTCCACGAACTGCAGGATGAACCAGAAGATGACCGCGCCGATGATTGGGCCTCGGGCGGTGGCGAGACCACCAAGGATGACGATGGTGAAGGCGAAGAACGTGAGGGTGGTGCCGTACTCCATTGGCTGAGCACTTTGCTTCTCGGAGGCGAGGATGATGCCGCCCACGGCACCGATCACGCCACCCAGCACCAGGCTCTGCATCTTGAACTTCGTCACCGATTTGCCGAGGCTGCGCACCGCCGTCTCGTCTTCACGAATACCACGCAATACGCGGCCCCAAGGACCGCGCATCATGAAGTAGACGAGTGAGCCAAAGATTGCGACGAGGATCCAGCCGATGATCGTGATGTAGAGCGAGTAACCGTTCACCGATTGGGCAAAGAATTGGTAGCGATTGTCGCCAAAGGGGTTGGAGTCGACAAGGAAATCAGCAAACCCCTTCTTGCCGTCGGTGCCTCCGGTAAGCCACGTGAAGCGAACGCTCATCATTGAAATACGAATGATTTCGGCAGCGGCGATGGTGACGATTGCCAAGTAATCCGAGCGGAGTCGCAGCGTGGGGGCGCCGAGGAGTAGGGCCAAGAGGATGGCGAAGAAGATCGACGAGCCGATTGCAGCAGTCCAGTGCCAACCGAAGGTGGCGAGCGGAATGGCCATGCCGTAAGCGCCGGCTGCCGCGAAGCCAGCCTGACCGAAGTTCAAGAGTCCGGTGTACCCGATGTGCACGTTGATGCCGATGGCAATCAGCGCGTATGCCGCGGCGCTCGAGGAGAAAGCCACATACACCGCGTTGGAGAAGATCAGTTCCCAGTTCATCCCGCACGCTCCGGACTACCGAGCAAGCCTTGCGGCCGCACCAACAACACGATGATCAAGATCAACATTGCGCCAATTGTCTTCAACTCGGTGGCGGCGGGCAGGAGCCATGCCCACAACTCGACGAAGATGCCAATCACCAAGCTTCCCAGGATGGCGCCGAATGGATTGCCGAGACCGCCCAGGGTGACCGCGGCAAAGATGAGCAACAGCAGGCGGAAGCCCATGTCCCACTGCACGCCGATGTCGAGGCCGTAGAGAATGCCGCCGATACCGGCGAGAGCACCACCAACGAGCCACACGTAGGCGATCACATAATCAGAGTTGATTCCGGTGGAGGAGGCGAGTGCAGGGTTGTCGGCGACGGCGCGGATTGCACGTCCCTGGCGGGTGTACAACAACCACGCACTGACGAGAACCGAGAGGACCACGCAAATTGCCATGACCCACAAGGTTCGCGGTGTCGCGTTAAATGGTCCGAAGTCCATGGTTGCTTGTCGACCAAATGCTGAATAGTTGGTGTAGCGGGCGCCATAGACAAACTGGAAGATGTATCTCACGCCGAGGGCAAGGCCGATGGAGACGATCATCATCGAGGTGAGCGAACTACGTCGTTGACGCATCGGCTTCCACACCCCGCGCTCCATGCCGACAGAAACCGCCGCGGTGAGAATGGTGGCGATCGCCGCACTAATGAGGAAGGGAACTCCCATTTTCACGTTCAACGTCCAAGCTGCGAACGCGCCGAAGGTGACCGTCTCGCCATGTGCGAAGTTCGACAGTCCGGTCGTGGCGTACACGAGCGCAAGACCAATGGCACAAATGGCGATGATCGCGGCCAGCTTGATGCCGTTGAAGAGAGCCTGTGGGAGTAACTCCCAGCGTGACACGGCCTTGGTCGTATTTGCACCAAGAAAGAAGATCGCAGTGGCCTGAGATTCAGGATTCACCGTGATCGTGCGCGGGGTTTTGGTGGAATCGACGATTTCCATGCCGTCGGGAACGGTGTCCGGATTGATCTCCACCAGGTAATTGCCCGGATCCGGAACTTCAGTCTGGAACTCACCTTTGTCATCAGTGATCAAACGTGTGACCTCTGCACCACCTTCGACGGTGATAATCACTTCCACTCCGGGTACGTTTTCCACGACTTTCTTGCCAGCGTCGTCCTTGTATTGGTCGCGTACTGCGCCAACGATCACTTCTGGACGCGAGTCATCCTCGTCGGTGGCAGCCTGTGCGTTACCGCCGAACGAGACGAGAGTAAGAGTCACGCCAAAGGCGAAGACCAACCGCGCAATGGCCTGTCGGCGCGCTTCACGTACCCCCCGCATGGTGAACGAACTCTACCCGAGCAGGCTCCGCGGACTGCTTGCAGAGAGGGACTGGTCGTGGGGTCATCGGTAGAGTTTTCGCCATGGCCAACGCGTGGTTCGAGACCGTTGCCATCGCCCAAGCTCGCGCCAAGAAGCGCCTTCCCAAATCGGTGTACGGGGCTCTGATTGCGGGTTCGGAAAAGGGTCTCTCGATGCGATCCAATACCGAGTCATTCGATGTTCTCGAGTTCGCCCCCCATGTGGCGGGGTTGTCCCCGTCGCGGGATCTCGCAACATCAGTCATGGGGCTCGACCTGGCGATGCCGGTGATCATCTCGCCCACGGGGGTGCAGGCAGTGCATCCAGATGGGGAGTTGGCGATTGCTCGAGCCGCGACCAACCGAGGTATCGCCATGGGCTTGTCGTCGTTTGCGAGCAAATCCGTCGAAGTGATCGCTGCAGCCAACGACAAGACCTTGTTTCAGATGTATTGGAGTGGTGACCGCGACACCCAACTGCAGCGTCTCGAACGTGCGAAGAACGCCGGCGCCAAAGGGATCATCCTTACGCTTGACTGGTCGTTCTCCAATGGTCGCGATTGGGGTAGCCCATGGATTCCCGAGAAGATCAATCTGAAGGCCGCGTTCAAACTTGCTCCTGAAGTGCTTGCTCGACCCCGGTGGTTATGGTCGTTCGCGCGCACTGGCCGGTTGCCCGATCTCACGGCGCCGAACATGGCGCCTCCAGGTGGAAAGGCACCCACATTCTTCGGCGCCTACTACGAGTGGATGCAGACGCCGCCACCCTCGTGGGAGGACGTGGCGTGGCTGCGCAGTCAGTGGAATGGCCCATTCATGGTCAAGGGCGTGAGTCGGGTCGACGATGCAAAACGAGTGGTTGATCTCGGTGCCACTGCGCTGTCCGTTTCGAATCATGGTGGCAACAACTTGGATGGAACACCGGCGCCCATTCGCGCGCTTCCGGCAATCGTCGATGCGGTGGGCGACAAGATCGATGTGGTGATGGATGGCGGTGTGCGTCGGGGAAGTGACGTGGTCAAGGCTCTCGCTGTGGGTGCCAAGGCGGTGATGATTGGACGCGCGTACCTGTGGGGACTCGCAGCCAACGGTCAAGCAGGGGTGGAAAACGTACTGGATGTGATTCGTGGCGGAATGGATTCCACGCTGCTCGCGCTCGGTAAGTCGAGTGTGCGAGATCTGTCTCGCAGCGATGTGGTGGCCCCGCCAGACTTTTACCGCAAACTCGGCGCGTAGTCGCTGGGTACGCTGTTTC
>JAFMFC010000030.1 GCA_017856375.1 Ilumatobacteraceae bacterium
ATACCCCCTGGAGCCTCGACTCTCTGATACGTCTCCCCGCGACTGAGCTCGCGAAGCACACGTGCTGACACTCGCCGTTGCGGCAGCCATCCTCTTTGGATCGTCGGATTTCTGTGCTGCACGCTCCGCACGAACCGTCTCCAGCGTCACCGTGGCACGCACGGCCAACCTCGTCTCGCTGATCCTCGCCCCCGTGGTGCTGTTGCTCGACCCCGGCACATGGTCCGTTCGCGACTCGCTCGTCGGCTCGGCAGCCGGCGTGTTCATGATGATCGGGCTCTTGCAGTTGTACCGCGGATACGCCGTGGCCCGGATGGGAATAGTGGCGCCGAGTTCGTCGGTGTTGGCAGCTGCCGTGCCGCTGGTCATCGACCTTGCCCGCGGAATCCGACCAGGCACCGTTCCTTCGATCGGTATCGCCGTCGGACTCGTTGCGCTCGCACTCACCGGATACCAGCCAGGCACGACCGGAAGCGTTCGCCAGGGCTTTGCGCTCGGAATCGGATCCGGCCTCGCGTTCGGCTTCGCCTTCACCGTGATGGGTGAAGCACGAGCAGCAGCAGGGCTGACACCGATCGTCACGCAACGTGCAACGGGGCTCGTGATGCTGTCCGCGCTTGCGCTCTACATGGCCACGCGGCCATCACCCGTTACGGCGAACGACGCGAGCCACGCTCGCGCGCCGTATCTCTGCCCGCGGGGATCGACACTCAAGTGGGCTGTTGCCGCCGGAACACTCGGCATCGGAGCACTTGGTTCGATGCAACTTGCACTACGCGACGGCGACTCCGGCGTGGTTGCCGTGGCGTCGTCGCAATTCGGTACTGCAGCGGTGATTCTCTCCGTCGTGTTCAACGGGGAACGAATGCGCTGGTGGCAGGCGCTCGGTGTCGCTGCCACCGCACTCGGCGTTGCCCTGTTGTCCCTCGGCTAACCCACGCGGGAAAACGGGCGGGGCTGTCAGATGGTCACAAAGACCGTTCCCGCCCTGTCTTCGGTGGGGTAACGGCGCAAGGAAGTTCTCGCTGGGCCGGTGATTACCGACCCTGTTCCTCCGTCGAAACGCGAGCCGTGATAGTCGCAATACCACTCCCCACCACTCACTTCCAGCTGGTATCCCAAGTGCGTGCACTTTGGGTCGAAGGCGATCACGCCTCCCGCGGTGCGACTGAGACCCACGTACCGTTTCATTCCTGACGAGTCAGTCACAATGACGATCTTGGGCGTGCCGATTACCAGTTCGTTCAGCTCGATTGCAGGAACTGGCTTGGCACTCGACACCGGAGTCGAGCTGCCTGCCTTCTTGTTCACCCACACGAGCTGTCCGTTACGTTCGCGACACACGAACGTTCTCTTTCCGACTTTGCGCGTTCTTCCCTTCTTGACACATGCTTCGCCGAGCACCGGTGAGGCCACGGCCTCGCTGGAACCGAACCCGCCGACGAGTCCGACTACGCCCGCAGCACAAAGAGCAAACATTTCACGACGACTCCGTTTGCTGGTCATGATTTCTCCATCTTCAAGAGAACTTCCAATACCCCGAAGTCTTCCGTCGTCACACCGGGAAGCGAAGGATCGGGTATTCCCCAGTCCGCAAAGACAATTTCAGTGGACGCAGAGACCTCGATCAACGAGCCATTGAGGCGAGCAGTCAGCAACATTTCGACAGGTCCGCTTCTGCCGCGAAGAGTCAAGGTTCCACTGGTGGTGACGGTGAACTCCTCCCCCATAAGCGCCGATGGCGGCAAGTCGATGGGGCTCTCCAGCACGAAATCAGCGGTCGGGAAATTGAGCACGTCCATGATTCGATTTGCGAACTGAGAGTCTCGCCGACTGCTGTCGCTCGTTACCTGCGTCAAGTCGACACTGAATTGTGCCTCTACGACGGATTCTCCTTCGATGACGAAATCACCCGTGATCGCTTCGGTGCGACCGACCGCAGTCACGTCCTGCCCGAACAGGATCTCATCGACTCGGTATCCGGCCAGCGAACCTGCACCAACACGCCAGGGGCCCTCTACGTCGATTGGTTCGAGCACGATCGTCGACTCAACGGGAACATCTGTCGTCTCGGTCAGACTGAGCTCTTCAGGAGCATCCTCACGAATCACGTTGATGTAGACCCAAGGCCCTCCGACGAACAGGGCAACGAGTGCCAACGCAACCAAAGCCAATTTCCTCATGGGTTCACCCTAGAACCGAAGAATTGAATCGATCCTTACCGTGCGAATGAGGATTTTCAACCGACGGTTGCTTCGGTAACCACGCCCAATTCGATCACCAAGTTGATGCGCGACACGGAGTAATCCTCCGTGACCGCGTAATACTCACCGTCTCGCGCAACGACCCGGGGAGTCAATCCCTCTGCCTCGATCGCACCGACGGCCTATTGTTCGGCCAACCCGATCAACGTGGCAGCAAACTCCTCGGAGCGCTCAAGCTGTTCCTGCATCTCCTCCTCGGTCGGGATGGAAACAGTGACGTCAGGATTCGGGTTGAACGTCGAAATCGTCTCGTCGCCCGACGACACAGAACCACACGCGGTCATCACCAGCAATCCAGCAACAACTACTCGCTTCACGACTCCAGCGTAAACCTCGACACCATTTCAACATGGTGCGTGTAGGGGAAGACATCGAGCACCGTGACGCCATTACATGCGTACCCAGCCTCGACGAGGAGGCCGATGTCACGGGCGCCTGCCACCGCATCGCAACTGACGAGTACCACCGTCTTGGCACGAGTGCCCACGATCGTCGACACGCCGGTCTTGCCGAGTCCGCTTCGTGCGGGATCGGCGATGACCAAGCCTGCTCGCGTTGGTTGCCATTGCTCGAAGGCGATCTCCTCGATGCGCGCGCGATGGTCGCGCAGGTTGCGACGGGCGTCGGCGCATGCCGACTTGTTCGACTCGACAAGGGTCACGGGCACTTCCAGATCGATAAGCGTGGCGCCAAACAATCCGCAACCACCGTAGGCGTCGATAATCGGACCATCTTCCCCCGAGAGAGCCGCATCGCCCGCCGCGTCGTTCACGGCCGAGACGATCAACTCCGCCGCCTGGGGAGACGATTGGAAGAACGACGACATCGACACCTCGAGGGTCACGCCGTGCACCGTTTCACGAATGATTGCCCGCCGCCCCACCTGCACGTCATCGGCGATGCCTTCGATGACGGCGGTCTTCACATTGCGCCCACGTTCGTCGTGCAGCCATACACCGCGGTCGCCAGATTCCGCTCCGCACCGCAGGGTTGCCTCGGACGCTCCACTCACCCGAGCGTCCGTGATGAGCTCCTGCAACAACGGGTGCGCCACCAAACACGACTCGATACCGATCACCTCATTGGACTGGGCTCGACGAAAACCCATACGTCCGGAAGGCATCACCGCCATGCGCAACGTGGTTCGAGCATGATCAATTGGCACTGATCCACCCTCGCGAACATCGATGTCGCCGAGTTTGGCCACTCTGCGCAATGATTCACGAACGATCTCCAACTTGGCCGACATGTGTATGGCCGTATGCAGGTGCTGCCACGAGCAACCCCCACAGCCATCGGCGACATGGGGACAAGCTGGGACTACTCGATCCTTCGAAGAGTCCACTACTTCAATGAGGCGCGCCTTGACGAAATCCTTCTTCGACTGCACCACCTCGATGTCGACCGTTTCGCCGGGAAGTGCCCCATCCACGAACGCAACGCGCCCATCGCTCATCCGCGCAAGTGCATCGCCGCCCGCCACCAGGCGCTCAATTTGCACTCGTTCCATTCGCGAGAACTCTAGGAGGCTGGCCAATCGTTAGGATGCTCTTCGTGGCGCGTCCGATTCAGATCGCTCCGTCGGTGCTCCCCGTCGACTTCTCGAAACTCGGTGAGGCCGTGGTGGCATTGGATCAAGCGGGCGTGGACCTCATCCAGTGGGACGTGATGGATGGGCAATTCGTACCCAATCTGACGTTCGGACCCGACGTGATTGCCTCCACTCGCTCGCTCACCACTCTTCCCTTCGAAGCCCACTTGATGGTGCTCACTCCGGACGTGATGGCCAAGCGCTACGTGGAAGCTGGATGCCAGCGACTGATCGTCCATGTCGAGGCATGTACGCACTTGCACCGCACACTCGGCAACATTCGTGAACTTGGCGCCACCGCCGCCGTCGCCCTCAACCCGAGCACACCACCGAGCGAGGTGGCCAATGTGCTCGACCTCGTGGATCTCGTTCTCGTAATGACGGTGAACCCCGGGTTCGGCGGGCAGTCCTACATCTCGACTATGGAGCCGAAGATCGCCGAAGTGCGCCGCATGGTGAACGCCGCCGGACTTGAAGACTCAGTCGATGTGGAGGTGGATGGCGGTATTTCTGCCAGCACCGTCCAGGGTGCCGCTCGCGCAGGAGCGAACGTGCTGATTGCAGGCAGCGCGCTGTTCAAGCACGCTGGCGGTTTGGGTGCAGCCGTGCAGGAACTCCGCACGCTCGCCAACGCAACGCGCTAGTCAACGCCGTCGACGTAGCCCGCGAGCAGCTCCTCGGAGCATTGTTCGCATCATCACCGCGGCTACCAGCACCACGAGCGACAACACCACGGAGAACAACAACACGACGATGAGCACCGGCATAGATCCACGGAGCGGAGACAACACGGCGGTGTCGATCGTTGATCCATCTTCGTTCAAGGTGCGAACCGGGTCCTCGATTCGCGGACATGCCCCTGAATCACCAACACCAATCACCGCATCGCCACCAAAGAGTGGAGCCTCCTCGCGAACTTTGGAAATGAGGATCGGCGAGTAGGTGTCACTCGCTGCTCCCACCAAGTAACGCGTTCCCACTTCGAGGAACTTCGCGTCCTGGCCATAGCGAATTTCCACCAGATCATTGTTGACGTAACCGGCGGGTATTCCCGCCCGAATCTGAATCACACGGAACGTTGCCGTCGAGTCACCAATCGATATCAATTCGCCGATGAACACCATCTGTGGAGACATCGGCATCGGACATCCAGCAGGAATCGTCGTCACGGCACTCTGCGACTTCGGCGCAATCACCACCGGCGAATCCGTGACGTCACCCTGTTCGTCTGGAATTGTCGCCTCACCGGGGATTGTCGTCTCCACGGGTTCGGTGGTCGCATTCACCGCAGCGGGCGCGAATGCCAGCAAAGCCCCGATGAGGGCGCCTCTCAACACGTGTTGAACGCTAGTGCGAGAGGTGAATGATGATTGATCAGCGACCAGTGAAGCGAGGCTCACGCTTTTCAAGGAAGGCGGCCATCGCTTCCGCGGTGTCACGCGTGTTGAAGTTGTTTGCCTGAGCAGAGGCCTCGTCTTCGAGCGCTTGCTCGAGCGTTGCATTGATCGAGTTGTTGATCATCCGCTTTGTTTGCGCGAGCGCAATCGGCGGACCAGCAGCGAGTCGCCTTGCCCACCCGTCTACAAATGCATCGACTTCACCATCTGGCATCATGCGATTGACGAGACCGATCTCCTCAGCTTCCTTCGCCGAAATGATGTCGGCAAAGAAAGCAAGCTCCTTCGCGCGGTGCATGCCGACTAGACGCGGCAGTGCCCACGTGCCTCCGAAGTCGACAGACAAGCCGCGCTTGCTGAAGATCTCTGAGAACCGTGCGTTGTCGCTTGCCACCACGAGATCACAGACGAGCGCCATGTTGCAGCCCGCGCCCACTGCCACCCCACGAACCTTGGCGATTGTTGGCTGGGGTATGCGCTGCAACGCAAGACAAACATCGGTGATCACTCGCATACGCGTGAGGCTGCTCACATTGGACTGATCTCCCCTGCCGGAGAGATCGGCTCCGCTGCAGAATTCGCCACCTGCCCCCGTGAGCACCATCACACGGTCTTCAGGATTGGTCGCCACCGCGCGGAACGTCTCCAGAAGTTCCCGCCACATCACGTCGTTGGCGGCGTTCTTCTTCGCGGGACGGTTCATGGTCACCGTCACAACGCCATCCTGTCGAGAGATCAGCAGGGTTTCCATTAACGAGACAATACTGAAGGGATGGGATTCAACCCAATGCGCAAACGGGTGAAGCGGCCGAGCGACATCTTGATGGTGGCCTCGGCATTGGTGATCATCGCCGCGATCACCACGTGGGCATTTCTCGGGTGAGTCTGTGGCACGGCCTCTACGGGCCGATCGAGGTGCGACGGGTTCAGCCGTATGAAGCGCTCAAGCAGTACGTGTGCCCCGGCTGCAATCGCGATATTCCAGTAGGAATGGGGCACAACGTGTGCGTTCCGCGTGATGCGCCCGACCTGCGCCGGCACTGGCACTATGCGTGCTGGGAACGCGAGTTGAGGAACGGCTGACTCAGGGAAGTCAAAAAGCGTCCTCCACCATCTCGATCTGCGTGCCAAGCACGCTTGCCGCGTCGAACCTCACCCGGATGATTCGCAGGCCGGCGAGGACGCCGTCCCCCGTCTCGAGCAAATCCTGAGCGGCACGGCGCACACGCATCTGCTTTTCTGGCGAGATCGCCTCGAGCGGATCGCCAAAATCACACGAGTGTCTTGACTTCACCTCGACGACGGCGAGTATTCCGTCACGAAACGCCACCACATCGAGTTCACCTCGCTTGGTGCGAAAGTTTCGGGCGACAATCTGCCAACCGCGGTGTCGGTAGTGAGCGGCGACGAGGTCTTCGCCCCATCGCCCACGAGCTTGTCTTAGATGTCCACCTTGGGAAGCTCTTCGACGTTGAGGTCCTTGAAGCTGAGCACTCTTACCTTGGGGACGAATCGGCTCTTGCGGTACATGTCCCAGACCCATGCGTCGTTCAGTTCCACCTCGAGGATTGGGCGCGGCCCCTCACTCAACACACGAACATCAACGTTGTTGGCGAGATAAAAGCGCCGATCGGTTTCCACGGCATACCGAAACATGCCGACGACGTCCTGATACTCCTGGGCGAGCTGCATTTCGCGCTCGGCTTCGAAGTTGTCGAGGTCGTCGGTGTTCAAGGTGTGCGGCGACCCGAGTGAACTACTACTGGTCTTCGCGCTTTTCGCGCACCTTGGCCGACTTGCCCTTGCGCGCGCGGAGGTAGTTCAACTTGGCTCGGCGGACGTCACCACGACGCACCACCTCGAGTTTGGCCACAGCTGGGCTGTGGAACGGGAAGGTGCGCTCGACCCCTACGCCGTAGGAAAGTTTGCGGACGGTGTAGCTCTCGCCAATGCCTGAACCGGCGATGGCAACGACGTTGCCTTGAAACACCTGAACGCGCTCTTTGCCACCCTCGACCACGCGTACGTGCACCTTCACCTCGTCGCCAGGGCGCACTTGGGGGAGGTCGCTGCGCTTGTTTTGGCTGTCAACGATGTCGGTGGTCTTCATGAGCGATCCTTTGAAAATGCGGCTGATCAGCCGCCGAAACTGAATGATGAAGGATACGGGACTGCGGGGAACTCTTCCAACAGCCGGATTTCCTCATCGGTAAGCGGTTCGCGGTGTGCCATCAGGTCGGGGCGCCGGGCGATCGTGCGGTGCAAAGCCTGTGCCCTACGCCAGCGCTCGATCTTTGCGTGATCACCCGAACGCAATACTTCGGGCACATTCCAACCACGAAACTCGGCCGGTCGCGTGTATTGCGGCTCTTCCAGCAAGCCGGATTCGCCGAAGCTCTCCGTCACCGAAGAAGTTTCGTTGCCCATCACCCCGGGCAATAGTCGCGTCACCGCCTCGATGATCAGGCATGCTCCCACTTCACCACCTGCCAAGACCACGTCGCCGATGGACACTTCCTCGTCCACGAGATGCTCCACCACGCGATGGTCTACGCCTTCATATCTGCCACACAGGAGACTGAACCCGTCCATCCGACTGAGTTGATTGGCCATCTCCTGGTCGAATCGGCGTCCACCGGGTGACAGCAGCAGCAACGGTCGCGCTGCGGCGGCGCGTTCGAAAGATTCAAAGATCGGCTCGGCCTTCATCACCATGCCCGCGCTTCCTCCAAAGGGAGCATCGTCCACCGTGTGATGCACGTCGGTGGTGTGCTCGCGCAGGTCGTGGCAACGTAGGTCGACAAGCTGTTGTTGGCGAGCTCGACCAAGCAGGCTCTCGCTGCAGAAGTCGTCGACCAGCCGAGGGAACAGAGAAAAGACATCAATCCGCATCGTCGAACAACCCTTCCGGAGCATCGATCACCACGCGGCCCGTCTCGCGCGAGACGATGAACACGCTCGGCACGAGCGAACCATCTTCGAGCTCCATGATGGGGTGCGCGGGATTGTCGATCACGGCGACACAACGCCCAAGCGCAGCACCGTTCTTGTCGAACACCTCTGCGCCGATGATCTCATGAACCCAGACCACGTTCGGATCGTCGATTGGCTCGCCGTACACTTCGCGATTGACGAGTTTCTCCGCTGCGTCACGATCACTTATCTGGCGAAATGTCACGAGCCAGCGATCACCTTGCTGTTTGCACCGCTCGACATCCAGCCACTCGTTACGTACCATCCACTTCGCACCAACAGCTACTCGTTGAGGGTGGTCAGAAAACAGCGTTACGTACAACTCACCTTTGATGCCATGCGCCCGACCAATTCGGCCGACGTGCAGCAGACCCTGCGGGGTGGTGTCAGTCGTCGACGAAGTCGACATCGACGTCTACTCCGTCACGTGCGGCTGCGGCCCGCACCACGTTGCGAATGCTCATCGCCGTACGACCACGACGACCGATGACTCGACCGAGGTCGCCGTCACCGACACGAACTTCGAGCAACACTTTGTTTTCGCCCTCGTCGAAACCCTCCACCTGAACGGCGTTCGGATCGTCGACGATGCTCTTCACCACATGGGTGAGCACCGCGGTAGCGATGGGTGCCACTGACACGGGAGTCCTTACTTGGACTTCTTGGTGGCCATGAATTCGGCCCACGCGCCCGAAACTTCGAGCAACTTCTTCACACGCTCGCTGGGGAGCGCGCCCTGCTTCAGCCACTTCAACGCCTTGGCGTTGTCGACGACGAGCGCCGACGGATCGGCTTGCGGGTGATAGTTGCCGACGATGTCGAGGAAACGACCATCGCGGGCCGAGCGGGTGTCAGCAGCCACGATGCGGTAGTGCGGCTGCTTGGTCTTGCCCACTCGGGTGAGGCGAAGCTTTACGGACATGGCTGTGAGGCTATCGGGGACGTAGTGGCGAGCCCAACGCCGCCCCGAGATCGGCAAGACCCTTGCCGCGCTTGCCCCCACCCATCTTCTTCATCATTTTCTGCATCTCAGAGAACTGTTTCACCAAGCGATTGACGTCAGCCACTTGGGTACCGCTGCCCTTGGCAATTCGCGTACGACGCGAACCATTGATGATTTCCGGTCGGCGACGTTCTTCTGGCGTCATCGAGTGGATGATCGCTTCGGTCACCTTCAACATGTCGTCGGGGAGGTCCGCGTTCTTCATCTCCTTCGGAACTCCCGGCAACATGCCAAGAACCCCAGAGAGAGGGCCCATCTTCTTCAGTTGCTGGAGTTGGTCGAGGAAGTCGTCGAGCGTGAACTCCCCTTCCATCAACTTGGCTGCCGCGGCTTCGGCCTGATCCTTCTCGAAGACCTTTTCGGCCTGCTCGATCAGCGTGAGCACATCGCCCATTCCGAGGATGCGACTGGCCATGCGATCGGGATGGAACTGCTCGAATGCGTCGATCTTTTCTCCCGTTGCGGCAAAGGCCACGGGCTTACCGATCACTTCCTTCACCGACAGCGCGGCACCACCACGCGCATCGCCGTCAAGCTTGGAGAGGATGACTGCCGAAATCGACAACGTTTCGTCAAATGATTTGGCCACCGTGACTGCGTCCTGACCGGTCATCGCATCGACGACGAGGAAGGTGAAGTGCGGTGAAACGGCGTTGGAGATTTCGGCAACCTCGCGCATCATCGCTTCGTCAATCGCAAGACGTCCGGCAGTGTCGACGATCAGTACGTCACGACCGATTCGGCGCGCTTCGGCGAGACCGTTGCGCGACACCGAAACCGGATCGCTCGCTTCGGAGAACACCGGCACGCCAATTTGCGCGCCGAGAACCCGCAACTGCTCCACTGCGGCAGGCCGCTGCAAGTCGGCACCGACGAGCATCGGGTTGCGACCTTGCGACTTGAACCAGTTGGCCAACTTGGCGGCACTCGTCGTCTTACCCGAGCCCTGCAAACCTGCCATCAACACCACCGTGGGCGGCTGTGATGCGTAGGTGATCTTGAACGACTCGCCGCCGAGGATCGCCACGAGTTCTTCATTGACGATCTTGACCACTTGCTGACCGGGATCGAGCGCCTGGGAAACCTGGACACCAATGGCCCGCACGCGAACTCGATCGACGAACGAGCGCGCCACGCGTACGTTGACGTCTGCCTCGAGGAGAGCCGTGCGGATTTCCGCCAACATCTCGTCGACGTCCTTCTCGGTGAGTCGCCCCTTGCTACGGATCCGCTTGAAGACTCCGCCGAGGCGATCGCCGAGTGTGTCAAACATGGTGACGGGCAGGCTATCCGCGCGCCGAAACGCGCTCAGTCGAACAGTGCCGAGACGAACTCGGCGGGATCGAACGCGACGAGGTCATCGATCGTCTCGCCCAGGCCCACCAACTTCACGGGAATTCCGAGTTCGGTTTCGATGGCAAACACGATGCCTCCCTTGGCCGAGCCGTCCATCTTGGTGAGCACCACACCCGTCACCTGCGTAGCTTCAGCAAATTGCTTCGCCTGCGACAGGCCGTTTTGACCAGTCGTCGCATCGATGACGAGCAGCACTTCCGTCACCTTGCCCGCGCCCTTTTCCGCCACTCGGCGTACTTTGCGCAACTCCTCCATCAGGTTGACGTTGCTCTGCAACCGACCCGCAGTGTCGGCAAGCACCAGATCGATATTCCGCGACTCGGCACGCTGCACTGCATCGAAGATCACCGATGATGGATCCCCACCTTCCGCACCGCGCACGATTTCGGCGCCCGAACGCTCGGCCCACATCGCCAGTTGCTCGCCCGCCGCCGCACGGAACGTGTCGCCTGCGGCCATCAACACGGTGCGGCCAGTTGCACGCTGCTGCGCGGAGATCTTGCCCAACGAGGTCGTCTTGCCTGCTCCGTTCACTCCCACCATCAACCAGATGTTCGGCGCATTCAGCGATGCATCGAAGTGCAGTGAGCGATCCGCACCGGCGAGTCGCTCGTTCATCAAGGCTCGCAATGCCGCAACGAGGTCGGCGGAGCGCTCGATTTCCTTCGCTTCCACCTTGGCCTTCAGCGCATCAAGCAACCCACGCGAGACGTGCACTCCCACGTCGGCAAGCAGCAGCGCTTCCTCCATGTCGTCCCAAACGGCTTGTTCGATGGCGCCGCGCGAGAGCACCGACGACATCGCACCGGAGAAATTGGCTCGTGCCTTGGCCAATCGGTCGCGCACACTGCGCGTCTCGACGACTGCTGGCTGTTCGACGACAGGTGGTTCGACGACAGGTGGTTCGACGACAGGCGGTTCGATGACTGGCGGTTCGACGACAGGCGGTTCGATGACTGGCGGCGCAGTGACTGATTGTGGCTTCTGCTCACGACGACGCCCCACCAACACCACGCCCAACCCAAAGACGAGACCCGCCACCGCAAGCACAAGAAAGAGGATCTGCAGCGAGCTCTGCGACATAGTGCCTACACGCTAGGCAGAGGCACGGCTGGCGCGCTCGACGACCACCTTCGATGAGCCTCCCGGCTGCATTGTGACGCCGAGGAGGCAGTCGCCCGCTTCCATCGTGCGCTTCTGGTGACTGACGATCAGCAACTGCGCGTCCTTGCGGAACTCATCGACGAGGCTCAAGAAACGCAGCAAGTTCACGTCGTCGAGCGCCGCCTCGACTTCGTCCATCACATAGAACGGGGATGGACGCGAGCGGAAGACCGCAAAGAGGAACGCAAGGGCGGTGAGCGAGCGTTCGCCACCGGAGAGCAACGACAACTTCTTGATGTTCTTGCCGCTCGGCTTCGCCTCGACCTCGATGCCCGTGTTCAGCAGATCGTGCGGGGCCGTGAGCATCAACTTGCCGACACCGCCGGGGAAGAGCATCGAGAACAACTTCTCGAAGTTGTCACTGACATCGGCAAACGCCGAGGCGAAGGTGGACTGAATCTCGAGATCCACCTGCTTGATCACCTTGATCAACTCGCGGCGGGTGTTCTTCACGTCTTCCAACTGCTCCTCGAGGAAGGTGTGACGCTTCTGCAACTCGTCGAATTCCTGTAGCGCGAGGGGGTTGATCGGGCCCATCAGGCGCAACTCACGCTCGAGTTCACGCAATCGGGCGATCGGCGAAACGCCATCTGGCAACTCCGGCAAGGGCGCTTCGATGGCCGTCTCCGGTTCCACGGAATGATCTCGACGGAGCGTTTCGATCGTCGCCTCCATGCGCATCTTCACTTCGGCTTCTTCCACTTCGATGCGACGGTTGCGCTCGCGGCGCTCCTCGAGCTGCTGCTCCTTGCCGGCGCGCTCCTTGCGGGCTTCGTCCAAACGCTGGGAAATCGCGCGCACTTCGTCACTCTGACGGCGTCGCACCTCGTTCAGTTCGCCTTGGCGAACGTCCAGGGCCGTGGCGTGCTTCTCCACCAATTCGCTCAGACGCACGAGGGCCGTGAGCGTTGACTCGATTCGGCTGCGGCGCTCGGCTGCGGCATTGCGCGCCTCGGCGTCCTGGGCGAGGCGTGACTCCACTTCTTCCAGGCGCGAGTTGAGGAATGTACGCCGCTCCTGCAGTCCGGCCGTCTTCACTTCGATGTCGTTGCGCAAGACCGAGAGCAAACCCTGCAACTCCGCCTGAACGGATCGCAGTTGGTCGTACGAGCCACTCAGGTTGGCGTTGTTCGAAGCACTCGTTTCGCGTTGGCGCATGACGAGCACCCGGGCAGACGTCTCGGCATCGCGAGCCTGCGCCAGACGCGTGCGAGCCTGCTGCACATCCACCTCTGCGCGCGCGAGAGCATCGCGGGCACGCTCGGCGCGTATCACCGCTTCCTGCAGTGCCGCCGCTGTGACTGCCGCCGCGCCCACGCGCAACCCACTCGATGCAAAGCGATCTCCTTCTGCGGAGACCACCACGACATCGGGGTGCGCAAGCGCAGCATCGACGGCATCGGCCCACGACTGAATGAACACCACCCGCGACAACAACACATCGAGCAGACGGTTCACCTGCACTTCGTTCTCGCCGGCTTTGGCTCGAACGTGAGCGCGCAGGCTGGAGGCATTGGCGATGATCGGCGTAGACGGCACGGTGGTGATGGAGTTGAGCGCGAGCACGGCGCCCGCCTTGCCCCCTTGGCGCAACTCCTGCAGTGCCCGTTGTGCGGCATCGCGACTCTTGGCCACCACTGCCGACAGCGAATCTCCGAGTGCCACCTGCACCGCCACTCGCCTCTCGGCATCGATGTCGATCAGTTGTTCGAGCGATCCGAGAGCGCCGTCGATGTCACGTATCGCCGAAACGCCCGCAGCGTTTGCATCGAGCGCCAACTGGAGCGCCTCGGCCTTTGCCGCCGCATTGGTGGAATCCGTCTGCGCGGTGGCAAACAGAGCGAGTGCCGAATCAAGCGTCGCTTCGGCGGCCGAGCGCGCGCTCTCGGCATCCACCAAACGCTGGGAAAGTTCGACCTCGTTACGTGAGTCTGAAGCAACGGTGATGCGAAGTCGGTCGATCGCATCATTCAGCGCGCGCACTTCGCCATTCAACGCTCCAATTCGTTCGGTTGCTTGGCGTGCCTCTTCCAGCGAGGCCATCTGCTCCGCGCCACCTTGATCGCCGATACGCGCGATAGATGCGATCTGCTCTTCGACTTTCGCAAGTTCTTCACGCAAGTTTGCCGAGTCGGCTTCGAGCGTGGCCACCACGCCCGAATCCATCAACTGGCCACGATCACGCTCCACCGAACGACGACGTTCGGCGAGCACTGCGAGCAGACCCTTTGCTCGTCCGCGCAACTGCTCGATACGCACCAGCTCGTCGTTGATTCCGGAATCGCCGCGTGCGGACAACTGGGCCTCGGCGGCCATCACCGTGGAATCGAGTGCTGCAAGTGATGCACGAATGGCGCGCTCGGCCTCTTCGCCCTCGTGACGATCGCCGGAGAGACTAGTGAGACGTGACTTGAACGACTGCAACTCCCTGCCGAGCAGGTGCGTCTGCAACGCGCTCATCTCCGTGACAAGCGAGCCATGGCGACGAGCAGCGTCGGCTTGTCGCTCGAGCGGCTTGAGGTTTCGCCGAACCTCGCGCAGAAGATCTTGCGCGCGAAGCAAGTTTGCTTCGGTTCCCTCGAGTCGACGCTGCGCCTTCTCGCGTCGCTTGCGATGCTTCAACACTCCCGCGGCTTCTTCGATGATCGCTCGACGATCTTCAGGGCGTGCATTCAGCACTGCATCAATTTGACCCTGACTGATGATGACGTGTTGTTGCCTACCGACACCCGCATCGCTCAACAGTTCCTGAACGTCGAGCAAGCGACACTCTGCGCCGTTGATCGCATACTCACTTTCACCGCTGCGGAACAGAGTGCGGCTGACGGTGACTTCGCTGAATTCGATGGGCAGAAGACCATTCGAGTTGTCGATGGTGAGGATCACCTCTGCACGACCGAGAGCCGGACGCTTGGCCGTTCCGGCAAAGATGACGTCGTCCATCTTCTGACTGCGCACCGACGACGGTGCCTGGGCGCCAAGCACCCAGGCGATGGCGTCCACCACGTTGGATTTTCCGGAGCCATTGGGCCCCACCACCACGGTGACACCGGGCTCAAGTTCCATCACCGTGGTGTCGGCGAAGGACTTGAAGCCTTTGAGAGTCAGCGATTTGAGGAACACGTCAATCGGCGAGAGTAGTTGACGGGGCCACCCCCACGAGCCCTCAGGATTGGCAGACGCGGCAGTAGCAGGTGGTTCGCCCGGCCACAGTGGTGCGCGAAATTCGACTGCGCCCACACGTGAGACACGGCTCGCCCGCTCGCCCGTAGACGCGATGTTGGGTTTGAAACCAACCTTCTTCCCCGAATGCGTCCACGTACTGCGTGTCATCCAGCGTGCTTCCGCCTGCTTTCACTGCCTCCGCCAGCACTTCCACGATGGAGGCATGCAATCGATCGATCGTCGACTGCCTGAGCGAACCAGGCACTCGCGACCAGCGCAATCCCGCACGATGCAGGATTTCATCTGCGTAGATGTTGCCGATGCCGGCAACCACCGTCTGATCGAGCAAGGTGGCCTTCAGGTTTCCCCGCTTCCCACGAAATCGACTGGCCAGCACGTCCGGCGTGAAGTCATCGACCAGTGGGTCCGGGCCGAGTCGAGCCAACTCCGGTACCTGCTCGGCGGCATGGGCAGGATCGAACACGAGCACTTCACCAAACGTTCGCGGATCGACGAAGCGCAACTCACACGGTTGTTCGTCGCCCAGTGGGGAGAGGTGCAACACCACGTGCGTGTGAGGGGGCCGCTCGCTGCCGATTGCCGCGAACAGCACGCGACCACTCATGCGCAGGTG
>JAFMFC010000031.1 GCA_017856375.1 Ilumatobacteraceae bacterium
GCCGCTCACGAGTGGATTCGTAGCGAAGTTCGGGGTGATTCAGTCGGCCGTTGGTTCCGAGAGCTACGTACTTGCCGTCCTGGCGATGGTGGCAGCGGTGATCGCTGCCTTCCTCTACCTGCGAATCATGGTGAGTATGTGGCTGCAAGACGGGGAGCGTTCGTTCGACGAGCCCCAGATAGGAACATCGCTCGTCATTGCCGCCTCAGTGGTGATCACACTCGTGGTCGGGTTCTTTCCCGACTTGTTGTTGAACCTGGTCGAGTCGATCTAGTAGCGACCCCAGAGAGGGTCGCTTGGCATGTATTGCTCGACGAGGGTCACGTCCTCCGGCGAGTCCACCGAGAACGAGTGTCTGTTCGGATACTTCGCCACGTATTGGCTGTACGGCATGTCGAGGATGCGATTGCTGTCGCATGACTCGAGTTGTTCGAGGCGGGTTTCGGGAAAGCGAGTGAACTCCTGCAACTGCTTCCAGCGAAACGCGAAAATCCCATGGATGCGGAGTGCTCCTAGCTCCGGCGAGAAGCTGTCCTTCGCATAAGGAATCGGCGCTCTTGACGTGTACAAGACTTCGTCTTGATCATTGGCGATCAGTTTCACGATGTTGGGATTGCGCCACAATTCTTCATCATGGATTTCCATGGCCAACACGGTGGCTGAGATGTGAGGTTGATCGGTGATCGGTTTGATCACCGCGTCGATCATTTCGGGCTCGAGCATTGGTTCATCGCCCTGGACACAGACGACGATGTCGTCGTCGCTGATGCCGCCAACCAGCTTGGTCGCGGCTTCGGCCACTCGATCAAGCGCCCGAGTGTGGTGATCACCCGTCATGATGACGGTGTAGCCGCGATCCTCGCAAGCCTGGCGGATCTCGTCGTCACACGTGGCAACGACCAGAGCGTCCCAACCGTGATACATGGTGGCCCGAGCATGGACATGTTCGACCATGGGCTTACCCAGAATCGGATAGAGCGGTTTGCCGGGGAACCGCGAAGCGGCCATGCGGACGGGAATGATTCCGATTTTTTTCATGAGTAGAAGAAAACCTAGTTGTTCACGGTGTGTGTCAAGAATATTCGTTGAGGTAGCCGAGTTTCTCCAACCCAGCACGGATTTCACCAGCGTGATCGGCACCTCGTGTTTCGAGCACCAATCGAATCATGGTCTCACGCACGTGGAGTTCGATTCCTTCTCGAACATGTTGGAGCTCGATGATGTTTGCACTGAGATCCGCGCACACCTTGAGCAGTTCGACGAGGGCGCCTGGTCGGTCGGGGAGACGTGCAGCAAGAATGAGGCGTCGATCCACTTTCGTTTCATGCCGTCGAATCAGGTTGGGGATGAGACCTATGTCTGCGTTGCCCCCAGAGAGCACGAGGCAGGTGACTCCGGAAGCATTCAATTTGATCTTGTTGGCCATGAGCGCAGATAACCCAACAGCTCCACCTCCTTCGACGAAGAGTTTTGATCGTTCCATCAGCATGACCATGGCGTCGGCTACAAGATTTTCCTCAACGGAGACGACATCGTCCACCCAGTGCTCGATAAGTGGTTTGGTGACTTTGCCCGGTTGCTTGACGGCTATTCCATCGGCCAGTGTCGTAATTGCTTCGCTGGGAATCCGTCCAGTGACGTACGGATCACAGCCCTCTATTTGCGCTCCGATGACCCTCACTGACGGACGTTGCTGTTTGATGGCGATCGCCGTACCCGAAAGCAGACCACCACCTCCAAGTGGCACGATCACGGTGTCAAGTTCATCGATGTCTTCCAGCAACTCGAGTCCGAGAGTGGCTTGACCGGCAACTACGAATTCGTCGTCATAGGGGTGGCAGAAGGCCATTCCCGTTTCAGATGCCCGATCCATCGCGCTTTGCACAGCGACTTCCACGTTCTCTCCACCTTCTAGAACGGTGGCGCCGTAATGTCGGCACGCGGCGATCTTGGTGAGCGATGCGCCCTTTGGCACGAAAATCTCGCACTTGACACCGAACGTGGCAGCGGCGAGAGCCAGTCCCTGTGCGTGGTTCCCTGCGCTGCCAGCAACCACGCCTTGTTTTGCTCGATCACCGAGTGCAGCGAGTTTGTTCATGCCTCCGCGAATCTTGAACGCACCGGTGCGTTGAAGATTCTCGGCTTTGAGCACGATGTGAGAAGAAAAAGTCTCTGAAAGGAATGCGGAGGGAACCACGGGGGTATGCAGGACGACGCCGCGACCGTTCTCCCTTGCAGCTACAAAGTCGGTTGTCTTGAATTCGTGCACTGTCGAAACACCGTACAACTTTGGGCACATTGGGCTCGGCGGTCAGTTGAACCCCATGACGCATGCCTAGGATTTGTCTGTGACGTCAGAGCCACACCGCATATCTGTGGCCATTCCCGTGTACCGAGGCGCTGAAACTCTGCCTGCGTTGGTGGATGAGTTATCGATACTGAACAAGCCATTCGAAATAGGTGATGGCTCCATGGCGATGGTGGCAGAGGTGCTCTTGGTCGATGACTGTGGCCCAGACAACTCGAATCAGACGATTGAGATGCTGGCACGGCGCTTTGAGTTCGTGCGCCCCGTTTGGCTGATGAGAAACTTCGGTCAACATGCAGCAACCATCGCTGGTTTGGCAAGCTCGCGGTATGAGTGGGTTGTAACTATGGATGAGGATGGACTCCATGACCCACAGGACATCAAACTTCTCCTGATCACGGCGCTCAACGAAAGATACAACTTGGTCTACGGGCGACCAATGGAAGCCGAACCACATTCTCGTGCTAGGAATGCGGCCTCAGTTTCGTTGAAGAAACTGGTTGTGCCTCTCTTGCTGGGTAAAGACCGCTCTTTCTACTTCAGCAGTTTTCGATTGATGACTGGAGAAGTTGCGAGAAGCGTTGCAGCATTTGCCAATCAGGGTGTTTACCTTGATATTGCGTTGAGATGGATGGTTCAGGACTCAGCGATCGCCGATGTCCATTTTCGCCGTGAGGGTAGAGATAGATCGGGGTACCGCCTGTCTACCCTTGCGAGCCATTTCCTGAGATTGGTGGTGAGTGCTGGAGCGAGACCATTGAGAATTGCGTCGTTGATCGGGCTGTGTAGTGCGATTGCCGGGTTCGTACTAGTTGCAGTGGTCTTTGCTCAACGCCTTCTTGGGGACATTCCTGTGCAGGGCTGGACATCGATGATGGCTGCGTTCTTGGTGATTGGTGGATTGATCTTGCTGATGCTGGGTGTGTTGGCGGAATACATGGGTGCAGTTGTTCGTCGTTCTCTTGGTGCGCCGTTGTATGTGATCGCCACTACTCCTCGTGGCCGCAACTCAAATAGTCAATGAACGACGTAGTTAATTGGGTTGTCGGAGCAGGCGGATTGCTTGGCTCGAGCGTTTGTGGCGTGGCTCCACAAACAGAGACCGTTTGGGTGCCCCAACGTTCACTGAATTGGAACTCTCGTGAATCTCTCGCCAAAGATCTTTCTTCAACTTTCTCGGAATTCATTGATGCGACAATCGGTCACAGGTGGAGGATTTGGTGGTGTGCCGGTAAGGGGACTGTGTCGTCTAGTAGGGAGATCCTGGATGATGAGTTGACCGCTTTGACTTTGATGCTCAGGTCATTTAGCCAGTTGCCGAAATCATGGCGCGAAAAAGGACAGGTGATTTTCTCTTCTTCGGCAGGTTCGATCTACGCCGGATCTTCGGACTTGGTAATTGGACCAAGCACTGCCCCTGAGCCGGTGACTAACTATGGGATGATGAAGTTTCGCGCCGAGACAATCTTGCGCGAAGTGGGATCAGAACACGGAGTTGCAATTCACATTGCAAGGATTACCAACCTTTATGGCCCCAAACAGGACATGTCGAAATCACAAGGTTTGATCTCCACGGTTTGTGCGTCGGTGATTCGGCGGGAACCGATCCCAATTTTTGTGTCTTTGGGAACAGTGCGCAATTACATTCATGCGCGAGATGCTGCCCGATTGATGTGGAAGTCCGTATTGACTTCTTCAAATGACCGCGAATCGATCTCTGTCGTTTGCTCTCCTGCAAATCTGTCAGTCGGAAACATTCTTAAAATTGTCGAGGATGTGGTCGGCCAAAGGGTGCTTACGCGGACAGCATCCCGTCCTGACTCACCCTTGTTGTCAAAGAGCGTGTTTTTTGATCCTGCACGATTTGATCTGGCACTACATGACTACACACCGGTACCAATTGGAGTAGATGAGGTGTATTCAGGGTTGCTTGACTCATGGCAACGAGGACTGATGGCGAGCAGACGAGAGGTTGCTTAGGTGCGAGCGCTACTCATCTGCAATCGCGGCGAGTCGGACGCGGGATTCGTCGGCGATCGCCTCGAACAACACGACTTCACGTTCACGCGTCTCTCACGCGAGCATCCCGGAGAGTGGCCGACGCTGGATGGCATCGACTTGCTTGTTCATCTTGGCTCCGAGTGGTCGGTGTATTGGGAACAGCTTCAACGTGAAGTTGCGGCCGAATCAGCGCTGATGGGTGAGGCTCACCGTCGAGGAGTTCCGGTTTTCGGCATTTGTTTCGGAGGGCAGATGCTTGCCAAGACGCTCGGTGGCGAGGTGGCTCGAGGGAAGAAGTCCGAAATTGGCTGGCACGATGTCTTGGCGACGCCTGAAAACGCTGTGGTGGGTGGCAGGTGGATGCAGTGGCACCACGATGTTTTCTCGGTACCAGTGACTGCAACGACTTTGGCTCTCTCTGATGTTGGTCCGCAGGCCTTTGTTTCTCGGCGCAGTTTGGGGACGCAGTTTCATCCCGAGGCGAACGAGGCGATTGTCACATCGTGGATGTCGGGAGATGGTGTGCTCGACCTTGTTGCAAACGACCTGACTCCTGCCGGTTTTTTGGAACAGACACGGCATGAGGTAGCAAGATCTGAAAGGGCTGCCCACCATTTGGTGGACTGGTTCCTCTCATCGGTCGCGTCGGCACCCCTGCCAAAGAACGCTCGCATCGGTAACTAATTCACAAGGCGAGGTTCGGTCGACAGACCGCCCAAGTAGTAGTTTTTGACCCGATGTCTGACTTCCTTCGGTCGTTCCTCACCGTGGTTTGGTTTGGTTTGGCGGCGATTCTCATCGCCGGCCTCCTGTTGTGGGTTGCATCGCTGTTGCGCCCCTCTAAGCCGGGCAGGGAGAAACTCCTCACGTACGAGAGTGGTGTCGATCCTGCTGGTGAAGGATGGTCGCAAAGCCAAGTTCGCTACTACATCTTTGCGTTGCTCTTCGTCATCTTCGATGTCGAAGCCGTGTTCATCTTCCCCTGGGCCACTCAATTGGAGCGCTATGGCACCTTCGGTCTGGTGGAAATGGCCGTGTTCGTGTTCGTGCTCTTGCTTGGCCTCGTTTACGCGTGGCGCAAGGGTGTGTTGAGGTGGGTGTAATCACGTGGGTCTTGTAGATCGTGGTCGTCTGCCCAAGCCGTTGACTTCACTGTTCAACCTCGGTCGTTCGTACAGCATGTGGGTGTATCAATGGGGTCTTGCGTGTTGCGCCATCGAGATGGGCGCCGCCTTCGGTTCACCGCGCTACGACGTCATGCGACTCGGCGTGATTCCGTTGCCGGCGAGTCCGCGTCAGGCTGACCTCGTCGTGATCTCCGGAACGGTGACCGACAAGATGGCCCCTGCGATTAAGCGTCTGTACGAGCAGATGCCGGAGCCGAAATATGTGATCTCGATGGGCAGTTGTGCGAATTGTGGCGGCCCGTACTGGGACAGCTACTCGGTCACCAAGGGCGTCGACCAGATCATCCCGGTCGACGTATACGTACCAGGATGTCCACCTCGACCAGAGGCATTGCTTGAAGGAATAGTGCTCCTGCAACAGCGAATCAAGAACGAAGACATGGGAGCGCGTTGGCGTGGCGAGGGCACCCGTTCTCTCCAGGCATCCGCAGAGGCCGAACGACGAGGTGAGCCAGTTGTCGCAAGCTGAAGCACCGACACCCACCGTGTCAGACACGTTGCGCGAGACCATCGCCACAGAAGTCTGCGGTGCACTCGGCGACGCCGTTGTTGAATCGATGGTCAAACCAGGTGACGACATTTGGATGCGTTTGCGCACCGATGCATGGCGATCGAGCATGATCACCCTGCGCGAGTCGCTCGGATTCGACTACTTCTGTTTCTTGTCGGCGATCGACTGGCTGCCTTCTCCATTTGGCCGTGGCGAGGACGATCCCACCGAGCCAGCTCCCGAGCGAGACACGACGGTGCGCCCGGGTTACTGCGGTGGTGCGACGCGAATGCAGGTATTCGTCAGGTTGGTGAGTTCAACCAAGCATGTTGGTGTCACGTTGAAGGTTGACGTGCCAGACGATGCGATGACGATCGACTCCATCTCGAACGTCTACGCGGGCGCTAATTGGCACGAACGGGAAACGCACGAGATGTTCGGAATCTCATTTGCTGGTCACCCTGATCTGCGCAACATGTACTTGCCCACTGACTTCGAGGGGCACCCACTGCGCAAGGATTTTCCGTTGCTCGCGCGAATGGTCAAACCGTGGCCGGGAATCGTCGACGTCGAGCCAATGCCTGGTGGAGACGCGGGAGATGAATCATGACCATCGTCAATGATCCACTGAACGCCAAGCTCGGCGATCGCGAACGCTTGAGCTACATCGCTTCCCAAGCTGCAGATGCTCGACTGAATGTGGAGCTGGAGACGGAGGGGATGACCCTCAACATCGGTCCGCAGCACCCTGCGACGCACGGCACGTTGCGCATCATCGCCCGTCTGGATGGTGAGCAAGTGGTGTGGGCCGAGCCGTCGTGCGGCTACATGCACCGCGGCTACGAGAAGCTCACTGAAGTGCGCACCTTCCCACAGGTGACCACACTGATCAACCGCATTGACTGGCTGGGAAGTTTTGCCAACGAGGTTCCGTTCATTCTGGCTGCCGAGAAATTGATGGGAGTCGAGGCCCCACCGCGTGCGCAATGGATTCGCACCATCCTCTTCGAGTTGTCGCGAATCGCCAACGTATCGCTGTTCCTCGGCGACCTAGGTGTGCAGATGGGCGCAGTAACGCCGGTCTTCTTCGCATTCCGCGACCGCGAATACGTCCTCGACCTGATCGAGTCGGCAACAGGTGGTCGTTTCCACCCGAACTTCGATCGCATTGGTGGCCTTAAGGACGATTTGCCAGCTGGTTGGATCCAAGAGACGAAGCAAGTGATGCGCAAGATGCGCTCGTTCTGCGATGAAATCGAATCACTTCTGTTCGGCAACGAGATCTTCCAGTCGCGTACTCGTGGAATCGGTGTGATTCCTCGTGACATCGCCCTGCAATACGGACTCTCCGGAGCCAACCTGCGCGCCAGCGGAGTGGATTGGGACTTGCGTCGCGATCAGGACAGCCCACTTGCTTGGAAGAACGCCGATTGGAAGGTGTTCACCCACCCGGATGGCGACAGTTTTGCTCGCTGCTGGGTGCGTCTGCAGGAGACGCGCGAGGCGACGAAGATCGTCGATCAGCTGTTGGACGGGATTCCGAGCGGGCCGGTGATGGCGAAGGTGCCGAAGATCATCAAGGTTCCCGAAGGCGAAGCGTGGGTATCTACCGAAAACCCCCTCGGCGAGATGGGTTACTACGTGGTGTCGCGCGGAGACGTCGGCCCGTTCCGCGTGAAAATCCGCTCGGCGAGCTTCAACAACATTTCGGTGGTGCCGTGGGTGCTGCGCGGCGTGTATGTGCCCGACATCATCACGATCCTCGCTTCGTTGTACTTCATCCTCGGGGACATCGATCGGTGAGTTGGTTGCTGGCATTCGAGGTGCCCTATTGGGGGCAGTCGGTCTTTCGCGTGCTCGGAGGCCTGGTGGCGGTACTCCTTCCCGCGGGAACGATCGTCTACGTCTTTTTGTTCAAGATGATGTCGTTCATGCAGAGCCGACTCGGCCCAATGGAGGCCGGACCGTACGGTTCGCTCCAGTTGGTTGCCGAGGTGGGCAAGTGGTTGCAGAAGGAAGACATCGTCCCTGCGAACGCTGATCGCAAGATCTTCAAGATGGCACCCGTGGTGGTATTGCTCAGCACCTTTCTTTTGGTGGCGGTGGTTCCTTTCGGTCCCGATGCATGGTTCACCAATTTCGAAACGGGCATCTTCTACGCACTCGCGGTTTCGTCGGTGTCGGTGCTCGGCATCCTGATGGCCGGGTGGGCGAGTGCCAACAAGTATTCGTTGCTCGGTGGTCTTCGTGCGGCAGGACAGTTGATCGCCTACGAGTTGCCGATGGTGCTCGCGGTCATCGGTGTGGTGATCCAGGCGGGCACGATGAACCTGCAGGAAATCGTCGTTGCGCAGAACGCCGGGTCGATCTTCGGTTTTGACGGCCTCGGGAACCCCTACATCATCACGCAGTTCGTCGGTTTTGTCGTGTTCATGATCGCGATTCAAGCCGAGCTGACCCAGACCCCGTTCGATATGCCGATCGCGGAGTCCGAGTTGGTGTCGGGTTACATGACCGAGTACTCGGGATTCCGCTTCCTCATTTTCTTCATCGGTGAATTCGCCACGGCGGGTGTGTTCGCGATGATCGCTTCGACGTTGTTCCTGGGTGGTTGGGGAGTTCCGTTTGCCTGGTTCGGCTGGGAGTCGGTGGATCAGGTGGACAACTGGATGAATTTCGCGGGCCCAGTAATCGTGATCACCAAGATGATGTTGATCACCTTCCTGGTGATGTGGGCGCGTTTCTCCTACCCGCGTTTCCGCGAGGATCAACTGCAGCGCTTTGCGTGGAAGGTGCTGATCCCCATTTCGCTCGTCAACATCATGGTGACGGCTGTGTTCAAGGTGGCTCTCTGATGCCAAAAGTCCCCGGAATGATCAAGGGTCTCGGCGTGACCCTGAAGACGATGACCCGAACCCTGACCAAGGGTTCGAACACGGTGCAGTACCCGCACGTCAAGGAAGCACCGCCCGTCCGTGCGCGTGGTGTGATTGCGCTGCATCAGGACAACTGCACCTCATGCATGCTCTGTTCGCGTTCGTGCCCCGACTGGTGCATCTACATCGAAGCGCACAAGGAGTTGGCTCCGCCTCGTCGCGAGGGCGGAAAGCCCCGCCAGGTGAACAAGTTGGATCGCTTCGACATCGACTTCTCGCTGTGCATGTACTGCGGAATCTGTGTCGAGGTGTGCCCGTTCGACGCACTGTTCTGGTCGCCCGAGTTCGAGTACTCAGAACCGAACATCGCCGACATGCTGCACGACAAGACGAAGCTCAGCGAGTGGATGGAGACGGTGCCCGAAGCTCCCGAACTCGAGGCTGGCGCCGACAGGAAGAAGAAGTAGTGGTCGCTCAGAACATCGGTTTCGGGATCATCGCCCTGATGATGGTCGTTGGTGCACTGCGCGTGGTGACGACAACGAACGTGGTGCACGCTGCCCTGTGGTTGGTGGTGGTGTTGTCGGGCGGCGCCGCGCAGTACGTCCTGCTCGGAGCGGAATTCATCGCCATCACCCAGGTGCTCGTCTACGTGGGCGCCGTCATGGTGCTCTTCCTCTTCGGCATCATGTTGACTCGCACCAGAATCGGACGCGAGGGCGGCTTGAACAATCCCCATTGGAAGTGGGGAATCCCTGTCGCTCTGTTGACCCTCGCTGCAACGGTGCTCACGCTCGTCTCGTCGTTCGGGGGCGAGAAACTGCCCGAAGATGCGGCGCCGATTTCCACGCAGGCCGTCAGCGATCAGATTTTTGGACCGTACCTGTTGCCATTCTGGGCATTGTCGTTCGTGCTGTTGGCCGCGGTGATCGGCGCAATCGTGTTGGCGAGGAAGGACTGAGATGCTCGTCAATCAGTTCCTGATCCTCGCTGCGATCCTCTTTGCGATCGGTGTGTACGGGGTGGTGGCTCGTCGCAATGCCGTGCTGGTGTTGATGTCGATCGAGTTGATCCTCAACGCCGTGAATCTCAACCTCGTGGCCTTTGCAATGCGCAACGGATCGGCCGATGGTCACACCTTCGCGTTGTACGTGATTGCGGTGGCGGCTGCCGAAGTCGGTGTCGGTCTTGGTTTAGTTCTGTTGATTTTCCGTAACCGCCGCACGATTGCGCTGGATGAGTTGTCGGAGATGAAGGGATGAGCGTGGTTGCGGCCTCCGAAGTGTTGAACCCGCTCTCGTCGGGTTGGTTCCTCGAGAACTCATGGTTGATTCCGATCATCCCCGCTGTCGGCTTTGCCTTGATCATCTTCTTTGGCAAGCGTCTGCCGATGAAGGGCAGTGAGATCGGCGTTATTTCGATGGTCGCGAGTCTTGGGATGTCGGCGGGAAGCGCGTACCAGTGGATTCAGCGCGTGGGGTCGGCGGCGGAAGGGCAGTTCGTCGAGCCGGTGATTCGCACGTGGAACTGGTGGCAAATCGGCGGAGTGAATCTGACGATCGGACAATCGATCGACGGTCTTGCTGTGACGATTCTCGTCGTGGTGGCCTTCATATCCACGTTGGTTCAGCTCTATTCGATCGAATACCTCCACGGCGACCGTCGGTACACCCACTTCTTCGCCGCGCTGACGCTGTTCTCTGCGGGAATGCTCGCCATGGTGATTGCCGAGGACATGATCCTGTTCATCCTCGGCTGGGAGATCATGGGTCTCTGCAGCTTCATGCTGATCGGCCACTGGTGGGAGGAAGGCGCCAACAGTCGTGCCGCACTGAAGGCGTTCTTCACCGTGCGCACCGGCGACATGGGGTTGCTCGTTGGTGTGGCCATCCTCTATTTCGCCTCCAATGAGTGGACCACCGAAAACCTCGGTGTTTCCGGATTCTCGATCCACGGCATCAGTGCGTGGGCGCTCTCCGGGGAGCCGAACAGCACGGTGATCCTGATGGCGTCGATTGCGTTGTTCATTGCCGCAATCGGCAAGAGCGGCCAGTTCCCCTTGCACACATGGTTGCCCGACGCCATGGCTGGCCCGACGCCGGTGAGTTCGCTCTTGCACTCGTCGACGATGGTGGTGGCTGGTGTGTTCCTCGTGGCTCGTCTGTACCCGGTCTTCTTCGAAGGATTCGACATTCTTGGTGCCGGCGGCAACCTGATCATGGTGATCGGTGCGATCACCATCGTGATCGCTGCTGCATTGGCCTTCGTGCAAGCAGACATCAAGAAGGTGTTGGCATATTCGACGGTCAGCCAGCTCGGATACATGATGCTCGGACTGGGCGCAGGAGCATGGTTGCCCGCGGTCTTCCACATCTTCACCCACGCCTTCTTCAAGGCGTGCTTGTTCCTTGGCGCTGGTTCGATCAGCCACAGCGCATCACACCACTCCTTCGACATGCGCAAGGACATGGGTGGCCTGCGCAAGTACATGCCGATCACCTTCACCACATGGGTGATTTCGACGCTGGCGCTGTGCGGTGTGTTTCCGTTCTCCGGGTTCTTCTCCAAGGACGAGATCATCGACAACGTGGGCAACAACGGCTACACGATGTTCATGGTGATTGGCTTGGTGGGCGCGTTCCTGACCGCCGCGTACATGACGCGAGCCACGTATCTGACCTTCTTTGGTGAAGCCCGTGGCGCTGCTGCGGGTCAACACGAAACAGAACATGCGTCGGATCACGGTCATGATGACCATGGCCACGACGATCACGGTCATGATGCACACGACGGCCACGGCCCACGTGAGAGTGGTCCATTGATCACGATCCCGCTGATGATTCTCGCGGTCTTGGCCTTGTCTTCGGGCTTCTTGAATGCCACACCGTTCGGCAAGTCATGGGAGAAGCTGAAGGACTGGGTGGAGCCACGTGCAGCAGTGGTGATGGAGGTGCACGCGAGCGGACCTGGCGAATCTCGCATTCGTGCGGAAGAAGGTCATCACTCGTCGCCCTGTGGCAGTGAGACACCGAAGGAAGGAGTCTGCTTTGCGCCGCAGCTCGAACATGCCAAGTTCAAGTGGTCGAAGGCGCTCCTCTCGCTCGCCATCGTGTTCGCTGGAATCGCATTGAGCTGGTTGTTGTCGGTTGCCCTGTACACGAAGAAGAATGCCAAGTTGGTGGGTCTCACCAGTCGCAACAAGGTGCTTGGTGCCGGATATCGACTGCTCGCGAACAAGTACTACTTGGACGCGCTGTATGAGCAGGTCATCGTGCGTTCGGTCGCCGGCCCGATCTCACGAGCCGCCTACTGGTTCAACCAAAACATCCTCGATGGCGTGTTGCACGGTGTGTCACGCACCACCAGGTCGGTTTCGTCGTGGACGTATCGCAACATCGACCAGCGAGTAGTCGATGAGGCGGTCAACGCCTCGGGTAGAGCAACGAAGGGTGCGGGGGGCGTAGTGCAACCCGTGCAGTCGGGCAAGGTGAGTCAGTACGGAGCGCTGCTGTTTGCGGCCGCTTCAGTGGTGGCTCTCGTATTAGTGATCGTAAACACGTAGGAAAGCGAAGGGGACGACCAGATGGAAATGCTGCGAGACGACAACTGGCTGCTTAGTGTCGGCACGTTCTTGCCGATGCTCGGCGTTGCCGTGATGTTGTTCGTGCCGAAGGTAGAAGAGCGCCTGATTAAGGCGGTCGCATTGATCACCTCGGGCGCGACCTTGGCCG
The DNA here is from genome assembly GCA_017856375.1 of Ilumatobacteraceae bacterium. Taxonomy (GTDB): domain Bacteria; phylum Actinomycetota; class Acidimicrobiia; order Acidimicrobiales; family Ilumatobacteraceae; genus UBA3006. Next base: position 12,594 of record JAFMFC010000031.1, read on the forward strand.
TGGGTGGGTTCACCCTGATGCGATTCGACTTTGGCAATGCGGGGGCTATGCAATTCGTTGCGGAAGCGACCTGGATTCCGGTGATCAAGAGCAGTTACTTCATCGGTGTCGATGGGATCAGCCTCCCGCTGTATTTCCTGTCCATGGTGATCACGTTCCTCGTGGTGATCTACAGCCTCGACCACATCCCGTCGCCGGGTAATCCCAAGGCTTTCTTCAGCCTGATGCTGGTGCTGCAGACGGGCATGGCGGGAACGTTCATTGCCCAAGACTTGATCCTGTTCTTCGTATTCTTCGAAGTGGTGTTGCTCCCGATGTATTTCATGATCGGTGTCTGGGGTGGCGAGCAGCGTCAGTACGCATCACTGAAGTTCTTCCTCTACACGATGTTTGGTTCTGCTCTGATGCTCGTTGCGTTCCTTGCATTGTTCTTCAAGACCGGAGCAGAGAGTTTTGCCATTCCATTCCTCGTCGAGAATGGCGCATCGATTGCCAAGAACGTGCAGATCTGGATCTTTGCCGGCATGTTCATCGGGTTTGCCGTGAAAGTGCCGATGTTCCCCTTCCACACCTGGTTGCCCGACGCCCACACGCAGGCTCCGACGCAGGGGTCGGTGATCCTTGCTGCGATTCTGTTGAAGCTCGGCACGTACGGATTCGTGCGCATCGCCATTCCCACGCTGCCCGATGCGGCGATCGAGTGGGCTCCCTACATCGGTGCTCTGGCAGTAATTGGCATCATCTACGGCGCCTTGGGTTGCCTCGCGCAGCAGGACATGAAGCGACTCATCGCCTTCTCGTCGGTTGCGCACATGGGATTCGTGATGCTGGGAATTTCGACTCTCACTTCGTTCGGTACGAATGCGGCAGTGTTCGGCATGATCGCCCACGGATTGATCACGGGCATGTTGTTCTTCGTTGCCGGCAGCGTGAAAGAGCGCTATCACACTTTGGAGATTCAGCGACTTGGTGGACTGCTGAAGCAGATGCCCCGACTCGGTTGGATTCTCGGATTCTCGAGCATGGCGTCGCTCGGCTTGCCGGGCTTGGCCGGATTCTGGGGTGAGTTTCCAGCGATCTTGGCCGCCTACAACCCGGCAGAAGGATTGAACGTGACGGTGTACCGCGTGTTCATGGTCATCGCAGCACTCGGCACGGTGCTTGCCGCCGCGTACTTGTTGTGGCTGTTTCAGCGCGTTGCCTTTGGTGAGCCGAAGCCAGAGTTCGCGGGACATGATCATGACGATCACTTCCACGATGTGAACAAGTACGAGATCACGGCATGGGCTCCCTTGCTGATTGCGATCGTCGTACTTGGTCTCGTGCCGAACCTGTTGTTCAAGGTGGTCGATCCCGCCGTGCAGGGCGCACTGAGCGCCTTCGGAGGCTGATTCGGTGCCGAATCTCGCCATGATTTCCGCCGCGTGGTCGGCTCCCGTGGTGGACTACCACGCGCTTGCACCCGAAATCGTGCTCGCGCTCGGACTCACGGTGGTTCTGCTTGCCGACCTCTTCCTCGATGATGCGCGGAAGTGGATTCTCTCCTCACTGGCGGGTTTCACGCTGCTCGGCGCATTGTTGCCGATCATCACCCTCGCCGTGCACGACAGCCCGAGTCGCGTGCTGTTCGACGGTCGATACGTGGTTGACGACTTCTCGCTGGTGATGAAGGCGGTCTTCTTGGTCGCCGGTTACGTGGTGGTGTTGCTTTCAGCACAGCACATCGAAGAGGGCGAGTACTGGAAGGGGGAGTATTGGTTCCTGCTCCTCACGAGCATCTTCGGCATGGTGATGATGGCGTCATCGAGAGACCTGATCTCGATCTTCGTTGCCCTGGAGTTCCTGTCGATCCCTGCCTACATGTTGGCCGCGTGGCGGAAGCGAGACACCAAGAGCAACGAAGCGGGGGTGAAGTACTTCCTGCTCGGCGTATTCGCCTCTGCGGTGATGCTGTACGGCATGTCTCTCGTTTACGGCGTGACCAATTCCACGCTGCTCACGGAGATTGCGTCGCGGGTCGACATGGCTGGTGACTTCGCGGCGGCCCACGTGCTTGGTGTGGTTTTCATCAGTATCGGATTTGCGTTCAAGGTGTCTGCAGTGCCGTTCCACACCTGGGCACCCGATACCTACGAGGGTGCTCCCACTCCGGTTACCGCTTTTTTGTCGGTGGCGTCCAAGGCAGCTGGATTTGTCGCATTGGTGACGGTGTTGTTGGTGGCATTTCCGAACGCGAGCGATGTCTGGCAACCACTGATGTGGGTGTTGGCCGCGCTCACCATGACCATCGGCAACGTGCTCGCATTGCGGCAGACGAACATCGTGCGAATGATCGCTTACTCTTCGATCAGCCAGGGCGGATTCGTTCTGATGCCGCTTGCCGTGGCAGGAGTTGCCGGCAGTGGCGACGATGCCTTGCGTGCTGTGGTGTTGTACATGATCGTGTACGCAGCCACGAACCTCGGCATGTTCGGCGTGATCATGGCGGTGTCGCGCAAGACGCGCAGCGGAGAGATCTCCAGTTGGGCTGGATTGTTCTCGTACGCCCCCGGGCTCGGCGTACTAGCCACGATCTTCCTTGCGTCGCTCGCTGGAATACCACCTCTCGGGGGTTGGATCGCCAAGTTCGCAGCATTCCAAGCGGTGCTCTCCAGTGGAACTGGTTGGGGGTACGCCATCGCCGTGGTTGGCGCGGTGAATTCGGTGATCGCATTCGGTTACTACGGAAATGTGATGCGTGAGATCTGGATGCGCCCGGCTCCTACCGACTCCTCGCGAATCGTGTATCCCGCATCGATCGGTCTTGCATTGACGATTTCCGTTGTCGCGACCCTGGTCTTTGGCGTG
>JAFMFC010000117.1 GCA_017856375.1 Ilumatobacteraceae bacterium
ACCGTGTTGCGTGGCGTCATTGCGCCGACGCTACTTGTCGGTGATGTCATACTCCGTCACGAAGCTGGCCCAGCCTTCTATGCGACGCACTCCACCCAACCAGTGCAGCGAAGTCGTCATCAGTGAGCTTCGTGGCTCCATGCTGACGTGGACCGTCAGCATGTCTCCGTTTACGGTCAGTTGCCACTGCGTGTCGGATCTGCCTGCGTGGGCAATGATCATCGTCACGCTCTCGCGCGCCTCGTCGATGTTCGAAGCCTGACTGGCCCGGCGAGCTGCATCGCGGGCCAGCATGTCGACATGAAGTTGATCGCGTGCAATCGCCACCACATCGAGGAGTGCAACCATCAAGAGCACGAAGAGAGGGAGGAGGAGCGCGAACTCCACCGTTGCCTGCCCGCGATCAAGCGTCGTGATCCGACATGAACGTAAGCGATGCGACGTGAGTCGGCTCACTCCTCGATGGTTTCGGATCGGCTGAGCACGTTGGACAGCACGTTGTCGAAGAGATCGCCGATTCTGCCTGCTCCACCACCGTCGGTGGCCCACGCCACCACGAGCAGTGCAATCACAGCTGCACCAATGAGCACGAGTGCGTACTCGGTGGTGGCTTGACCGGGATCGGTGCGGATGGTGCTCCCCTTGATGGATGGGTGGCGAGAGCGTGTGCGAAACATCATTCCTCCTGGTGTCATGTCTGCGGGTCGAGATGGACCGATGAGAATTGCGAGACCAAGAGTGGAACTACGGCCAGCATCACATAGGCCGGCAGAATGCACCCAACGAGCGGCATCGTCAAACGAACGGGAAGGGCTCGGATTCGCGCATCTGCTTCGCGTCGCCGTTGAGTGTGTGCGTCGGTAGCGAGACGTTCGAAGAGCTGGCGGGGTGGGAGACCATCCCGTTCCGTGTCGATGAGTCCATCGATGAGTGCTTGGGCGCGCAAGCCGAACGAGTGTCGGTGTTTGGTGAGTGCATCCACGAATCGGCTGCCGGTGTGCACGTCGTCAACGACTCGACGCGAGATATGGCCGAACTCACCCGGCGCATTTTCGGCAGCGGTGAGAAATGCGAGTGCCGGAGGCTTTCCAGATCGGAGGTGGACGGAAACAACGTCGATGAAGTCGGGGATGTCGGAGTCCACTCGGCACGCCTGATTGACCATTCGACGTACCCACCGACGTCCAACCCCCTGCAATGCACCTCCTAGACACAGACAAATCTGTCCAGGCGGAGAAAACAGGAACGCTCTCGCCGATGGATGACGTACGAACAGCCACAGCACCAGAAGCAGGGGCACCCAGGTGAGTACTGCAATGGATGCTTTGGTGTGGGCAACTGCAGTGTGTGATTCAGATGCGATGGCGGCGGTGGCTCGTAGTGCTCTCGCCGCCGTCTCCACAGCGTGTACCGCGTCGCCACCCTCGGCGGCGATAACGATGGAGCGAAGTGCGAAGGACTCCGGTTCGTTCCGTGCGCATTGCGTGAGGTCGGTGAGTGCGCGACCGTCCTCACAGGTGATCGCAAGCCAATTCCACTCATCGAGCTGATGTCGATCAATCGCGCGAAGAATGGCAGCGTGGAGCGAGGCACCCAACCGAAGCTCTCGACCGATGGCATCGAGAACGTCGGCGTATCGTTCGCCTTCGGATGTCCGAGTAGAGGCTCTGCGTAACCGCCAGCGTTCGCGGACTGGTGGGCGATGCCTGGAAGCCAACCGACCACGGGTAACCAATCGGAACAACGTCGGTTCGACCACGTATCGGGCAAACACCAACGACGTCACCGTCCATGCCCCGGTACCAACGAGGAGGTACGTCACGGGTGTACGGCCCACGACGGCGTCACGAACGTCCACGCGAGAGGCGTGCGACCGATGCGCCTTGAGTCCAGATGGTTTTGGTGCCTAGGACGTCGGGCCGCATCGATACCTCGGTAATGGTGGCCACTCGACGATGACCATTCGGTGATCGCTCGACGTGAACGATGACATCCACTGCAGCCTGTAGATGCTCGCGAACTGCTGCAAGTGGCCACTGCGGTGCTGCTTGGAGCACCATCGACTCGATCCGTCGTAGTGCATCATCCGGAGAGTTGGCGTGGCACGTGGCAAGCGAACCGTGGTGTCCGGTGTTCATCGCCGTCAGCATGTCGAGTGCCTCGTTTCCCCGCACCTCGCCGAGCACGAATCTGTCGGGTCGCATTCGCAATGCACTGCGGAGCAGTGTGGAGAGACCTACTTCCAGCGACCCGTCGTAGGTTGCTGGACGCGCTTCGAATCGCAACACGTGCTCGGTTTGCAGCCGCAACTCCGCGATGTCCTCCACAGTGATGAGACGCTCCCCTTGAGTGACGCAACCGCACAGTGCGTTGAGCAGCGTGGTTTTTCCACTCGATGCGGCACCGGCCACCACTACGTTGCATCGTTGCAACACGATGTCGCGCAACAAGGAGACCACTTCGTCGCCGCCGAACGCCGACAGGGGAAGATCGCGAACATGGAACCGGCGGATGCTCAGGCAGGGACCGTCCACGGCGACGGGTGGGATCACGATGCATACTCGGGAGCCATCCGCAAGTCGGGCATCAACCACTGGAGACGCCTGATCGACCCGTCGTCCGATCGGTAGCAAGATGCGTTCGATGATGCGGGAGAGTTCTCCGTGCGCAAGGACACCGACGTGTTCAACACCACCCTCGCGCTCGATCCAAATCTCTCGACCGGCATTCACCATGATCTCGCGGACGAGTGGGTCGGCGAACCAGCGTGATAGTGCCGACGTGCGGGACCAGTCGCTGGAAAGCGCCACCACGTTGCTCACAGCAATACCCTGAGTTCTTCGGCCAGCTGTTTTGGAAGGCGGGTTGCGAGCAGACCGGCATCCACGCTTCGGGCCACGCCATCGGCAACCGTGATTTCCGCAACGACCGGTGATCCCACCACAGACTGCACATCACGGGCGGTGAGTGCTCGACCAGGCTCACTCATCAACACCACGCCGCGTGGTCGGGAGTGAAGTCGGGCCGCACGACGCAGTGCGAGATAGCAGGGTCGGACCACCAGCCAGTCGGCGTGTGTTGCAGCCTGCATTGACGGAGGTGGTCGTAGCAATCCGAAATCGATCACCACCGGGTGGCCGTGCGTGGTGGCCAGCAGATCCTCCAGAGCGCGCTCAGCGAAAGAAGTTGCCGAACCAGCAGGAATGACGTGGAGCCGAGAGGTGGCTGACACGCGCATCGTGAACAGCTCGTGCGCGTCGCGGTCTGGACTTGACAACCAGTCGCGTACGCCACGTCCTGCTGGTTCGGCCATGCCGAGCACCGAGGGCACATCACCGCAAAGGTCGATGATGGACGCCTCGCCGTGTTGTTCGGCAAGGGAGAGAGCGAGCGCAGAAGCAAATACGGTCGTGCCACTTCCGCCCTTGACCGACCAACATGCGTACATTTCGCCCGTCCCTCCGGGTGTAATT
>JAFMFC010000032.1 GCA_017856375.1 Ilumatobacteraceae bacterium
CGCGTCTGGCTGTTGGGCCGCCTACATCGTGGTGGGTTCGCGCGTGGCACAACTTGATCGTGGCCTCGCGGGGCTGGGTGTGGGCCTCGTCATCGGCGCCGTGGTGATCGCACCATTCGGTGCTCCGTCGAGTGGTCCGGCATGGTCGTCACCGTCGCTGATTCTGCTGTGCGTTCTCGTCGGCTTGTTGTCCAACGCCATCGGATACGGCATCGAACAATCCGTGTTTCGGGTCATCCCCGTGCGGCGCTTCTCCGTGTTGCTTGCACTCCTACCCGTCACCGCGGTGGTCTTCGGAATGCTCTTCCTCGATCAAACCCCGAACTTCATTGAACTGGTCGGCATCGCTCTCGTGCTCGCCGGTGTGGTGGTGCAACAGCGGGACGTGCTTCCTGCAGTCGAGGAAGCCGCCTGACCTGAGTCGCTGAACTACTAGAGCTTCGCGAGAATCGCGACGAAGAACGCGCTCATGATGCCACCCATCGCCCACATTCCAGCGACGATGCCACGAAGTCGGGAGTCGATGTGTGAGAACCGCATGTTTATCGTGTCGAACTTTGCGTCGGTCGAATCACGGAAATGTCGAAGTTCTGCATAGAGCAATTCCAAGTCGACTTTTCGTGCGACATCACCCCATCCACTCGGTGGTAGATGCTCCATCAATGTCTCGGCCACTTTCTCTCCCAGAATGTTGCGCAACTTGAGATGCATCTCGAAACGTGCATCCTCGGTGATCGCCATGTTATTGCTCCTCCAATTGCCGATGGGAGCCGAATGTGTGCGGAATTCGGCACCTGCCGCAACAAGCAAGCGCCCGTCAATTAGGGTGTTCTGAGCGGGCGGGAGGTCTCTTCTTCATGCGCGTACCCCCACGATTCATTGCTGTCGCCATTGCGTTTGCTGCCATTGCGACGTTGGCTCCCAGCTCGCCCGCGCGAGCGTCAGACGTCGTTCCCAACGCCGTCGTCGTGTACGGACGCGGCAATGGTCACGGGCGTGGCATGAGCCAGTGGGGCTCCTACGGGTGGGCCACCACGCAAGGTTGGTCGTGGCAACAGATCCTCTCCTTCTATTACCCGGGGCTCGCCCAGGGCACCCTCGCGGACCCCAACCAAGAGATGTCCATCCACCTTTCTGCCATGGACAACGCGCAAACCGCCGTCGTGGCTGACGCTTCAAACGCGATCTTCGTCCAGGATCCCGTGCCCGGCCGTGCCTGGACTTCACTCGTCGCGAGGGAGATCGGCGACCGCGTCTACCGCGTGTGGGGCTCCATGGAACGCAAGTGCCCGAGCGCGGACGACCCAGCCAGCGAAGGCTTCGCCGTGATCGCCGACGTGCCCACCGTGGCATCTTTTGCCACCACCACCTCGCGCGACCCGGCTTCGGCAGGAAACCTCGCCGTTGGGCTCTGCGAACCGCGCACGAACGGTCGCAACAAGATCCGGTACTACCGCGGCGAGATTCGTGCAGTGAACAACGCTCGTGGACAGAACCGCACGATCAACGTTCTGCCCATGGAGAGCTACCTCCGTGGCGTGGTACCTCGCGAATCACCAGCAGAGTGGGGCTCGGCGGCAGGGGGCACGGGTATGAACGCGTTGCGCGCACAGGCTGTAGCTGCGCGCTCGTATGCAGCCACCGAGAATCGTTACGCGGGTCTTGCTCGCACCTGTGACACCGAGTCGTGCCAAGTGTACGGAGGCACGATGGTGCGCGAAGCCTTGAACACTTCACCGACGGCACTCGAGCATCCACTCACGGATCAAGCGATCGCAGAAACGGCCGGCGTTGCCATTCTTCGCAACGGCGCTCCCGTGCGCACGGAATTTTCTGCAACTAATGGTGGACGCACAGCAGGCGGGGAATTTCCTGTGCAAGGCGACCCCGGTGATGCCGTCACCGAATCGGTGAACTCTCTATTCGTATGGACGCGAATCATCTCGGCACAGGCAATCCAAAGCAAGTGGCCGCAGATCGGTTCGCTTATGTCAGTGCGGACAAGTCACGATGGCCAAGGCGGGGACTTCGGTGGCTACACCACGGGCGTCACCATCACAGGAACAACAAGCACGGTCAACATTTCGGGCTGGACGTTCAAGTCGACATTCGACCTGCCCGCCCCGTGGTTCGGGGTGAACCCGATCGGTGGTGCCGCATTCGATGCAGCTCCGGTCGGCTCGATCCTCTTCCTCGGCGATTCCGTTGGCGAGAGCATCACCGCTGAATACGCAAGTGTGGTGGCGCCTGCCTACCCACGAACAAACTTTCAGGCTCGATCGAACCGCTGCCTCGTCGGTTCCGGCTGCATCCAGTCCGCCGGAGTCCTTCCTGACGGAATCTCGATCATCAATTCACTCGCCGCAGATCAGTTCCCCAACGTGGTCGTCGTCCAACTTGGATACAACGATGACCCTGCAACGTTCTCGGGAGACGTCGACCAAGTCGTCAATGCCCTCAACTCTCGAGGCGTACAACGAATCGTGTTCGTCAACCTCTCCACACGACGCACCACCTCCAACTACACACTGTCGAATCAGGTGCTTGCCGCTGCGGCAACCCGCTTCCCCAATGTTTCCGTCCTGGACTGGAACGCAGCAAGCAGTGCACCGTCGCAATACCGGTGGTTCCGCGACGGCGTGCACCTCACCCCAACAGGTCGAGCTGAATTCACTTTGTGGATCCGTGGCCAATTGGATGCGTTGCGCAGTCAGGGTCTCATCACCATCGGCAACGGCACGATTGTTCCGCTTGGAGCGCCGATGAGTCTCGGCAACCGCGGAGAAAACGTGGCGCGCCTTCAAACCGCCTTGAACTCGTATCTGCAATTACCGAAGCGCAAGCGCCTCCGTGCAGACGGCGTCATGGGTAAAACGACCGTTCAAGCTGTCACTGCAGCCGAAACGAAGGCGGGTCTCGCAGCAGATGGCGTGGCCGATGAGCAGCTGCTTGCCGTACTTGGTATCGATCCAGCATCGATCGTGATCAAGCGGGGGACTCGCCATCCCTCGGTCGCCACTGCCCAAACGGCGCTGGCCCGAGTGCTCAACGTGAAAGTGAAAGCCGATGGGGTCTACGGGCCAGCGACGGTAAATCTCGTGCGGAGATTCCAGAAGATGGCCGGCGTGAAGGCCAATGGGAATCTCAACGCTGCCACCTGGCAGCTGTTGCTCAACGCTTCAGCGACTCGCTAAAGCGGCGCTCCCAGGCCTCTGTGGAGACCATCGACTTGTAGGCGGCGCGATACTCGCGCTTCAATCGTCGATAGTTCACGGCGATGTCCTTCACTGCAATGAGAACCTCACCCAAGAGCTTGAAGAACCGTGCATTGTCGCGCGCAACGACATAACCATCGTCGATGCGATCGTGGCGATAGAGAATCTCGTTGCGCAGTGTTGCCACGCCCACGGCCCGAGCATCGATCGGAGCGACGCCTGGCCCCTTGCGCCGCAAGCCCCGCGGCACGAATGCGCCGCCCATGAGGAGGAGCGCGAAGAGGAACCCAAATGCGCGGAGCACCTTGTGACGTGGTCGACGGGGCGAAATCGCAGCCAACTCCGCGGAGAGCTGGCTTGGCTTTTCCTCCACGCACTTCCGCAGCTCGTCATGCAGTGCCGTGTGATCGATCTTGGCCCATTCGGTGGGACCCGCAAGGAACGCGTACAACCCTTTCAACATGTATTCGGTTGACGCGTAACGCATTGAGAAGAGGTTGCGGAATCCGAATGAGCCGAATCGATAAGCCAAGTTCCACCAACGATGACGGTCGAACACGAGGGTGTCGATGAGCGCGAGGTTGCGGGCCTCGTAGTAGAGGGAAGACGGGTTGTTCTTCAATCCGAAGTCCGCATGCCAGACGTTCACACCGTTCAGGGTGACACTGTGTTTGCCCGTGTGCATCAATCCAAACGCCACGTCGTCGCCGCGGACGAATACGGGCAGTGGGTTGTCTTCGGTGATGTCGATGGGGAACGCCGTGAACCACCAGGCCGTGTAGTCGAAGGGGATCTCCGATTGATCGGCGACGGCAAATCTTCGTTCGCGCAGGTCGTCTTCGCGCCCTAGTGCCTGCAATGGATAGATCGAGCGGAAGCTGTATTCGCTGCCGGCCTCGAACTGGAGCCATGGTCGCTCTTCGGAAAGCATCGCACCGTGGACACACAGCTTCCGGTCACGGGCGTAGCGAAACAACCCCATCGCGCGCACCAACGCCTCGGGTTCGAGGTCGATGTCATCGTCCATGAACAACACATGGGTGGCCCAACCCTGCTTGCGAAGCTCGATCAATCCACGCGCGAACCCTCCGGCCCCACCCAGGTTGCCGTTTTCGACGACCTGTAACGGCGCGCCAGCCGGAGCATCGAATTCAACATTGCGCGCGTTATCCACGACCAGGATGCGCATCGCATCACGCAGGGACTCGGTTCGTTCAATCAGTTGAAGAACATTGCCTACGGTCTTCTTCACATACTGCTGGCGGTTGAACGTGGTGATCGACAGCGAAAGGCGAACGTCGTGAGCGGGCGCGTCACTCGTCACCCACTCCCCACCCGTCATACATACTTCGCCACCCTTGGCGTTGACTCGCACGTAGTACACGCCATCTGCCGACGCACCGAGCGACGGAAGTGCGAGCAGCACGTGGTTGGGTGAACCCTCTCCGCGCGGCAGCGGCTGGCTCGCCACGACCGTCTCACGAGAGTTAGTAACGGCCACCACCTCGGCGCTACCCACCCCCGATGCACGCACCTTCACCCCGAGCGAATTCACGGTGGTGAGCCGGCGCCACCGTCCGGCGTGAAACACACCAAACGAGGTGTCGAAGGTGACAGACGAGCCGTCCGCGATGACCAGCCCACCGGGCACGAGTCGCACGTCACCACGCGTGCGCAGATACAGCAAGGGTTCCGAAAATTCAGGTGTGGGCAGCGTCAGTCGCTGCAACAGATGTTCGGTCATCGTCCCAGGGGGTCCACCGAGAATGTCGGCATCTCGCTGCCCTCGCGGAGCGCTGCCACCATTCGGTCGGCCGTATCCAGCGCCTCGTGAATCGTCACATCCATGTCGAGATAACGGTAGGTGCCGAGGCGGCCCATGAACGTGACTCCGCGCTCGTTCTTCGCCGACTGCACATACTGCAGCAATTGCTCCTTCTCCTCCACCAGACGGATCGGGTAGTACGGCACGTCATTCTCGTCCGCGAGGCGTGAGTATTCGCGATAAGTCACCGTTCGCGAGTGGTCTTCCCATGGCGCGAAGTGTTTGTGCTCAGTGATCCTCGTATAGGGAACTTCCTCATCGCAATAATTCATCACGGGGCACCCTTGAAAATCTCCTTCGTGACGCTCTTCGACGAAGTCGAGGGTGCGATAACCGAGTCGACCGTGTTGATGATTGAACCACGCGTCGATCGGCCCCGTCCACACCACGTGATCGAAGTCAGCGGCCATCGTGCGATCGAACGCGGTGGAGAGACGCACCTCGATCGAGGGATGATCGAGAATTGCCTCGACGATTGGTGTGTAGCCGTGGCGCGGTATCGCTTGCCACGGGTGGTTGAAGTACGAATCGTCATAGGTGAAACGCACCGGCAAACGAGCCAGAATGCTCGCCGGCAACTCGCTGGGATCGAGACCCCACTGTTTCTTGGTGTACCCGGAAAAGAACGCTTCGTACAGTTCCCGCCCGACGAACTTCAAAGCCTGGTCCTCGAACGTCACCGGCTCACCGATCGACTTGTCGCTCTTGTTCTCGATCAGTTTCTTGGCATCTTCAGGAGACAGCGTCGTGCCGAAGAACTGATTGATCGTGAGCAGATTGACCGGCAAGGAATAGACCCGTCCCTGAGACGTGGCTTTCACTCGGTGGTTGTAGGGCACCATCTCGCCGAAGCGATTGATGTACTCCCACACTCGCTGATGTTGGGTGTGAAAGATGTGCGGCCCGTACACGTGGACCAGCGGCCCATCGGTATGGCGAACCGTATGGCAGTTACCGGCAACGTGGGGACGTGAATCGAAAACGACTGCGCGATGTCCAGCCTCGGCCAATTGGCGGGCCACCACGGCACCTGAGAATCCGGCGCCAACGATGGCCAGCGATCGTGACACCACGACCGAATTCTAGGAGAGTTCGCTCAGGGGTCTGGGTCGGTTCAGTGCCCGAGCCAAGGAGCGCACAGGCCATCGAGATCGCGAACCTGGATGCGATCTCGATTCGCGTATGTCACCTCGTTCTGCGGATCGACACGCAACTTGAAGACACGGAAGGACATCTCCGTGGTATCGACCGACAGGATTCGACCAACCAATGAATCTCCCAAACCGAGAAGAAGCTTGATCGTCTCGAGCGCCTGAATCGACCCCACGATGCCTGGCAACACTCCGAGAACACCGGCCTCTGCACACGATGGAGCAAGTTCTGCCGGTGGTGGGAGCGGCACCATGTCGCGGTAGGTCGGACCATTCTGTGGATCGAACACGGTGACCATTCCTTCGAACCGGAAGATCGATCCGTGAACCACGGGAATACCGAGTTTCACGCTGGCGTCATTCAGCAAGTAGCGGCTCGGGAAGTTGTCCGCACCATCCACGATCACGTCGTAATCCTTGATGATCTCGAGGATGTTGCTCGCCTCCAGACGAGTGTCGTACGTCACGACATTCACGTCGGGATTGAGCATCGTCAGCGTCTTCTTCGCGCTGTCCACCTTGCGATCGCCGATGCGATCGATGTTGTGGAGAATCTGTCGCTGCAGGTTCGACGCGTCCACCTCGTCCATGTCCACGATGCCGATGGTGCCGACGCCGGCGGCAGCGAGATACATCGCTGCGGGCGATCCAAGCCCACCGGCACCGAGCATCAACACTTTGCTCGACAACAACTTGGCCTGGCCTTCAACCCCTACTTCGGGGAGAAGTAAGTGACGCTGGTAACGATTGCGCTGTTCGGCCGAAAGCAAGGTCGGCGTCTTCCACGGACGGCCCTCGTCCTTCCAACGACCGAAGCCACCGGCCATCGACACCACGTTCTGATAACCGAGCTCTTGCATTGTCTTGGCCGCAAACGCACTGCGTACGCCACCTGCGCAATAGACGATCACGGGAGCTGTCTTGTCAACGATGCGCGTCTCCACCTGCGCCTCAAGATGCCCACGCGGAATGTGGACGACGCCGGCGAGTGTTCCCTGCTCAAATTCGTCCGGTTCGCGAACGTCCAGGACCACCGTTCCACCACCAGCAATCCGACGCGCCGCTTCTTCAGTGTCAATCTCCGAGATCACACGCTTTGCGTCGGCCAACAAATCACGAAAACTGGGCATTGGGGGGGAACCTCCGTCCAATACCCTACCGTTTTGGTCAGGTTTTCGGCGAGTCGTGTATTGACGTGATCTCGGGCATGATCTCCGCGATTCGTCCCAGCAACACGAAGTCGGCGTAGCGATCCATCCCCGTGGGTTCCCCATTCACAATGACCACCCGTGCACCACTCGATTTGGCCCGTGGCACTGCATTCGCCGCGGGAAACACCGACAGCGTGGAACCCACCGCGATCAAGAGATCGCAGTTCTCTGCGTCGGTCATCGCACGATTGATCACGTGTTCGACGAGGGATTGACCGAAGCTGATCGTGTCACTCTTCAATATGCCCGAGCACAACTCGCAACTCGGATCGGGATCGCCGGCTCGGACACGCTCGAGTGTCTGGTGCATCGGCCTACGGTCGCCGCACGACCAACACACCGAATAGTGGATGGTGCCATGCACCTCCACCACTTTGGAAGGGTCCAACCCCGAACGTTGGTGGAGACCATCGATGTTCTGCGTGATCACCGACACGAGTGATCCTCTCCTGTCCAGCTCGATGATCGAGTGGTGAGCGACGTTCGGCTCCGCAGTCCATGCCGGTGAATGCAACCGACGCTGCCAGGCGAGCACGCGCACCTCGGGATCGGCAAGGTAGTGCTGGAGCGACGAGATCTTCTCCGCCTTGGGATCAAGTGTCCACACTCCCTGAGGTCCGCGATAGTCAGGTATTCCCGAGTCGGTCGAGATGCCGGCACCAGTCAATACGACGATGCGCCGTGCTTCGTCGACCGCGGCGCGAACCGCCGCCAGTTCATTACCGTGCAACATGCGAAACCATCCATGGCACAAAGTTGTCCATGAATGCCCACGACGTGCGGTGAACCGCTGAAGGTCCGTAACCCTGCAGCGCACGACGATGTTTGGAGCATGGATAACCCTTGTTCGTTTCGAAACTCCACAAGGGATAATCAACGGCCATCTCTCGCATCATCCGGTCGCGCGACACCTTGGCAAGCACGGATGCCACGGCAACGCTCAAACATGTTGCATCCGCTTTCACTTCCGTGAGGGCATGTCCAACATGAGGCGAGACGAAGTCCCAATTTCCATCGATGATCGCGACCGCCTGATCGAGATCAATTTGCAGTCCGGCGCACGCTCGACGTGCCGCCAGTCGTTGCGCTTCGACCATTCCCAAGGTGTCACATTCGACGTGGCTCGCTGCGCCGATTGACCATGCGAAACAAGCGGCGCCGAGGTCCTCGTACATCGACTCGCGACGTTTTTCCGTGAGGCTCTTTGAATCCCGTACCCCCGCCAGCACCGAAGACAACTCCGCCTTCTTCGGCAACACGGCAGCCCCCACCATGAGTGGGCCGGCCCATGCCCCTTTGCCCACTTCGTCAAATCCGATCACGAATGACGCACCACCCTCGAGCAATTCCCATTCACGATCAAATGAAGGAACGGTCACCCGACGAAACCTCGCAACAAGGTTTCACCGCTCAGTGCGGTAGTTGACCACTGTGGATCGGTTGCCCCCGCCGTAATCCTGATGAGGTCTGTTCCACTCACTTCCCACAGCAATGCGGGTTTTTCTCCGTGCCAGCGCACCGCGAAAGAAATTGCAGCCTCGGCACCGATTGCGAGGTCATGACATTCGAAGTTGACACCTCGCCATAGTGCGGGAATACCGTGACCGAGCACGGCAATCGATCCGTCACGTTGAGGACTCACCAATTGCTCGTCCAGCCACGCGCCAAGACGAACACCGTCCGGCGCCTGATTCGATGGTGCACTTGCCGGCGCCAGTCGCGCGTGGCTCTTTGCCAAATCTCGCGTCGCACGAGTGTCGCCCGACGAGTGGAACACCCACTGCGCAGCAAACAACGCGCGCTCGACATCCCAAGGAACGAGGTCGGACTTCTTGTGCCGTTGGAGTAGCGCGGACACCGATTCGGCTAGATGCTCGAGCACATCCTCGCCTTTTGGCCACGAACCGATTCGTTCACCCATCCGCACCAGCTCGAAAAGCGACAATGCAAGCGAGACCTCGTCACCCAATACATGCGATCCCCACTCTTCGAGAGGAAATGCCGAGCATGCCAAGAGATCGGCGCGAACCGTATTGATTCGGGGTGCCAACGACTTGTCGGGAACGACTGCATATCCACCGCGTTCAACTGCGGCAAGCCATGTTCGCTGCATGTCGTCAGACGTGGCAAGCAAGCCCCAATTGATCACGGCATCACGAACCATGGGCAGAGCGACGGTGAGCGAGGCGCCATGGGCGATGGGAAAGACCACACTGCCGACAGGCATTTCGATTCCCTGTGGACCGAGTGGACTCGGCGTCCGAATGCATTGCACGTCTCCGCGGGACAGGGCAACCGCTACGGGCATGCTCGAGGAGTTCGTGAATTCGGAAACGATGTAGCCATCGGCAATCGCCCACACTCGCTGCACCACATCCCCCGAGGGAACACGCAAGCGTGTCTCGATGACGGGAACGCCGGCACGCCGTTGCTGACGAACAGTCGACTCGACACTCGGATCGTGCCATCGATCGTCCGCTGCGACGTACCAATCGAGCGCGCGTGTGCCATCTCGTGGCTGAATCCTCCCTCGTTCGTTGACTTCGGCGAGCCAGGTCCCGCCGCGCACCCCGAGAAGATGTGTGGCTTTGCGCACCCCGCTCGAAAGCGTGACGTTCGAGATCACCCCACTCATGCGAATTCCGCCTTCGATCGACGACTCAGGAGATCGACCAATGCATCACCGGCCGACTTTCGCCCTTGGCACACCAGCGCCACCTGCTCACTGATCGGCATCTCCACGCCTCGAAGCCGAGCAAGTTCGACGACCAGTGACGATGCGCGCACGCCCTCGGCGACCATCTTCATCGACTGTTCAATCGCTGCAGGCGACTCGCCGCGACCCAGGCGGACACCAACTTGGGTGTTGCGGCTCTGCATCGATGCACACGTTGCCACGAGATCGCCGATTCCAGCGAGTCCAGAGAACGTCTCGGGACGTGCCCCGAGCGCTGCACCGAGTCGGGTCATTTCTGCGAGACCGCGAGTAATCACCGCCGCTTTGGCATTGTCGCCAAATCCAAAGCCTTGGGCGATCCCCGCGCCAATCGCGATGACGTTCTTCACCACACCACCTATTTCGCAGCCCACCACATCGTCATTGGTATAGAGACGAAAGAACGGCGTCGAGAACGTCGCCACCACTTCACGTGCAACTGACTCGTCGGTGGAAGCCACGACACTCGCTGCAGGTTGGCCGGCAATGATCTCACTCGCGAGGTTTGGTCCACTCAGTACCGCCACTCTGCAATGAGGAATTGCTGCGCGCAGTACTTCACTCATCCGCCTCCCGGAGACAGGCTCCAAACCCTTGGTGAGCGATACGACGATCGAATCATCCTTCGCGTATGCGGCGACAGTTTCCGCGATCTCAGCAAAACCTTTGGCCGGAATCGCCATGGCGATCACATCGGCGCCAGCACACACACGCGAAAGATCATCGTCGGCATGAATCGATGGCGGCAGTTCGTGATCACCGAGGTATTGGCTGTTGCGGTGATCAGAATTGATTTCGCGAACCACTTCCGGCTTTCGTGCCCACAGAGCAACTTCGCCCTGGGCAGCCGCCAGAGCCGCCATCGTGGTGCCCCAGGATCCGGCACCGATCACACTCACCCGCCGGCTCACGATCGCCAAGATTAGGGCTCGTGAAGCGACCGTAGGCTACGCCGATGGCCACCCCGCAGCCGCGTCGCACCGGCGCGGTGATCATTCCCCTAAAAGGATTCTCCAAAGCCAAAGAACGGCTGGCATCGGTCTTTGACGCTGATACGAGATCGCTCTTGGCAATGATGACTGCAGAGGGGGTCATCGAAGCCGTAGTGAAGCTTCCCGACGTGTCGCGCGTCGTCGTAGTTACTGATGATGAATCCTGCGCTAAATGGGCACGCAGCAAGGGAACCGAAACACTGATAGAGCGAGATGGACTCAACTCGTCTGTGGCCTTGGCTTACCGCCACGTCGGCAACTCAGTCGACTGGATCATGATCTGTCATGGTGACATCGTCCACCCGGAGCGCTTGGCAGCCGTTCCGAGTCCGAGACCGGATCAGGTAATCCTCGTGCGGGATCGCCATCGCGACGGAACCAACGTAATGGTGCTGCCTGCTGGCCTAGATTTCGACTTTCACTACGGGTTGAACAGCGCCGAGGCTCACCGCGAGGAGTGTGCCACGCGTGGACTCAAACCAATCGAGGTGATCGACGCCTTGCTGGGAATCGACGTGGACACGCCAGCCGATTTGGTCATGCTTCCCGCACTTCTCAAGCAACGTCTCGGGCCCATCAACAACTAGGGGAACAAAAAAGATCGGGGGGCTTTCGCCCCCCGATCGACAGTTATCCGAACCGATTGTTATTCGGTTAAGGCCGTATTACTTCTTCTTCGCGGCCTTCTTGCGGCGCTTCTTAGCAGGGGCCTTCTTGGTGGCCTTCTTCGCTGCCTTCTTGCGCTTCGCAGGGGCCTTCTTTGCGGCCTTCTTGCGCTTCTTTGCTGCCATGGTTTTCTCCTTAGTTATTCGGTATTGCTTACTTACGGTTTGGATTGAGTTCACTCTTCAGCGTGCTGCTTGCAGTGAACTTCATTGCTAGAGAAGCAGGTACCTGGACCGGTGCACCCGTTTGCGGGTTACGGCCAGTACGTGCCTTGCGCTTCGAGGTGCTGAACGAGCCGAAGCCCGGCCATGCGACCTTGTCGCCTTTCTTTGCAGAAGATACGACCAGTTCAAAGAAGGCACCGATGGTTCGTTCGGCGTCAACCTTGGACACCCCGGCGTTCTGAGCAACTGCGTCTATGAGCTCTGCTTTTGTCATTGTCTTACCTAACTTTCTCGGAATCGGATAACCGACGTGCACCATCTGAATTGGTGGCGCGACAAATTGCAAGCATCTCCGCCCGTCGGCGAGGTTTTCGAAGCGATTTTGTGCGCGCCGTGGTGACCACGAATTGCGCTCGTCAACAACGACATGAACCACGACGGGGACTGCTCGCCACAACGCCGATCGCTGCGTTCAGCGTTTTCCGCCAAAGCCACCAAACCCTTGCTGGTATTGGTTATTAGAGACTTTCAAAGTCCGCAAGACATTCCGCAAAGGCCTGTGGAAAAACTCCATTGGACGCGATGTGGCGTGAAGAATCTGAGCCACAATTCGACCCACGCTCGCAACCGATTCTGGTCTCCAAAAAAATTTCTAAAAAATTTCTAAAAATTCCCGAAAATTGGGGCGAAATCGACGATTTTTCGAAAACTTGCGTCGATCCGAGTATCCACCACCCGAGTCGATGAAGCGTCCAAACTGAGACTCGTTGCACACTGAGAACGCATCTATCGACACTCAGGACATCACACCTGAAGTCGCCCAAACAGACACCGTTCCGTCCACTCGCACACGTATCGTTCTCGACACATCTGTATTGGTTGCAGACCCAGGGTGCCTCTACAACTTCCCCGGCTGCGATGTCGTCATTCCATTGACCGTGGTCGAAGAACTCGATGGATTGAAGACACGGATGGACGATGTCGGACGATCTGCACGCACCGCATTGCGTTCAATCGAAGATCTCCGCCGTAAAGCTGGCGGATCCCTCGCTTCGCCCCAGCCCGTTCACGATGGCCCTGAAGCGGGCACGCTCCAAATCGAGGTCAATGGCATTCAGCGCCACCTCCTGATCGAGCACGGGATGGACCCCGAAATCCCCGACAACCGAATCATCGGTGCTGCACTCGGCCAGGCCCGCCACGCCACCACCAAGGTGATCTCCAATGACGCTGCCCTCCGGATCAAGGCCGCTCACCTGGGGCTGTCTGCAGACGAACATCAACCGATCACCCACGGTCTCGACTCGCGCCCCGTTGGTTGGGTGCAGATCGACGCTCGAGTCGATCAGGTCGATGCCTTGTACAAGGACGGCTCCTTGGCAATGTCCACCTTGGACGGCACGAGCAAACTCGTCGATAACAACTTTGTCGTCCTGCGCAATGGTTCGCAGTCTGCCCTCGCTCGCTGCAAGGACGGAGAGCTTCACCTTCTTCCCCACCACTCACCCGAGGCGTGGGGGCTGCGCTCACGCAGCAAGGAGCAACGCTTTGCCCTCGAGTTGCTGCTCGATCCCGAAATCACGGTGATTGCCTTGGATGGCAGGGCGGGCACAGGCAAGACCGTCATGGCTATCGCCGCCGGTCTCGAACAGGTTGTGGAAGAACGTCGATACGAACGACTCGCGGTGTACCGACCGCTCGTACCCGTGGGACGAGCCGACGTGGGATTCCTGCCCGGTGACTTAGACGAGAAACTCGATCCGTGGATGTCGGCAATCCACGATGCGATCGTTGCTCTCACCGACCAACGATCCAGTCGCGATGCCCGTGGTCTGATCGACGACCTCACCGCGCGAGGCCAGTTGACCCTTGAATCGGTCACCTTCCTGAGGGGGCGTTCCCTACAGCAACAGTTCGTCGTCGTGGACGAAGCACAGAACCTCGAGCCCACGACGTTGAAGACGATCCTCACGCGTATCGGCGAAGGCACCAAGGTGGTGTTCACCGGCGACACCAGCCAGATCGATGCCCCGTACATGGGCGAGACCAACAATGCCCTCGCGGTATTGATCCATGCCTTCGCCGGTCAGCAGTGTTTTGGCCATGTCACGCTGGCCACCTGCGAGCGCTCCGAGGTGGCCAGCCTGGCCGCCGAGCTGTTGTAAACCGCCCCAGCCCAGCCGTTTAGCGGCACCACAAGACCGAAGGGTCAAATGTCCTTGCCTGTATTGGATTTCGTCGATTCTTGACATTTAGCACTAAATCGACTTAGCCTTAAATACATGGCACTCCTAGACAACCTGACGCAACCTGCGGTTGACGATCTGCCGCAGTCCAATATCCCCCTGTCCTCGATGATCGACTGGACGCAATTCGCCAACTGCAAAGGCAAAACGAAGTTGTACTTTGCCCCGAAGGCGGAGCGTCCACAAGCGCGAGAGCGCCGTGAAGCCAAAGCTCGCGCGCTGTGCAACGCATGCATCGTCAAAGAGACATGTCGCGATTTTGCTCGCGAGAATCGTGAGTACGGCTTGTGGGGTGGCGAAAACGAAGAGGAACGCCACCTCGCTGGTTACACGATCGCCGCGCCAATCGGCGTTCGATCGAAGCTTTCCAAGAGCGCCTGAAACCTCCCCCTTACAGGCAAGTCCACGGGCGACGTCGAGTGTCTCGGCGTCGCCCGTGGTGTCTGTCAGACTTGATTACGTGACACAGCAGGCCATCTCCGACCCGGGCAATTTCGTCACCAAGTTCATCGAGAACATCGAGCAGAGTCACTTCACGGCGGCCATGGAAATGGTTGCCGATGACTGTGAGTATGACAACGTCCCGATCACCAAAGTCTTCGGACGGGATGCGATCGTCAACATCTTGTCGGGCTTTCTCGCATCGGCCACAAAAGTTGAGTGGCTGATCCATCACCAAGTGGCTCATGGGGATATGGAACACGGCGTAGTGATGAACGAACGCACCGACCGATTCGAGATAGATGGCCGGTGGGTGGAATTCGACATTGCCGGACTCTTCGTGATCAGCAACGGCAAGATCGCCCTGTGGCGTGACTACTTCGACAAAGAAGCGTTCACCAAAGCTCTCGCCAAGAAGTAGTCGACGAGTCGTCTCGCCTCAATCACTCGACCCGGAGAGTCGGCTTCGACGAGAATTTCAGAGATGGAACACCCTCACCGTACGGTGAAAGCGTGATCTCCCCCGATACCCCTCTCGAAGATCTCACCTTCGTCGTCTTCGACACCGAAACGACGGGTCTCGAGCCAGGATATGTATTGCAGTTGGCATTCGTGGTCGTTCGTGGCAATGGTGAAGTGGTCGACTGCCATCGCACCTACATCAAACGTCACTTCTGGCGTCCCGGGCGGCTTGGCGCCCATCACGTGCACGGCATCACTCGCCGCCATCTGCGCTCAGGAGTGCCGATAGCCGACGCCATTTCGGCCCTGGAAAGCGCCTGCGTGGGAGCGG
>JAFMFC010000006.1 GCA_017856375.1 Ilumatobacteraceae bacterium
AGCAGGGGACTCATAATCCCTTGGTCGTAGGTTCGATCCCTACCTGGCCCACCGCACGACTCGCCAATCAACTATTTGTCTCGATCATCAAAATCGATGCGCCAATAGCCTGACGGCGTGACTGGTCACGTGTCGATCCACTCGCCAATCACCGGAACAATTGCCCACATCTTGGTGACTGGCGGAAGCTTGGTCGCTGAAAACGAAACGCTCCTCATCATCGAGTCGATGAAGATGGAGCACCCTGTGCGCATTCATGTCGATGGGATGGTGGAGCGGGTTTTTGTCGAAGAAGGTCAAACCGTGGCAGAGGGCGTCGAGCTCGTACGTGTGACGCCGATGCGAATAGAAGAGTCGGCGCAGGTGCGGTCGTTCGAAGAGGGAGCGCTGGAGGATCGTGAAGATCTGGCGCGCTACCTGGAGCGCCGAAAACTCACGAATGATGATGTGAGGCCAAATGCGGTGGCAAAGCGTCACGACAGGGGCAGGCGAACAGCCCGCGAGAATGTCGCCGATTTGGTCGACGAGGGTTCTTTCGTCGAGTTCGGTGCGTTCGCTGTCGCTGCTCAACGCGGGCGAAAGAGTGAACAAGAGCTAATCGAGTCGACGCCCGCTGACGGTCTCATCTGTGGCTTGGCCACCATCGGAAACGGCACGATTCAGATCGCAGTGTTGGCGTACGACTACACGGTGCTGGCCGGCACGCAGGGATTCATCAACCACCGCAAGTTGGATCGTCTTATCGAAGTGGTGCGCCGCAATCGTCTCCCGGTAGTGCTGTTTGCCGAGGGGGGTGGTGGGCGTCCTGGAGACGTCGATGCGCCGGGTGTTGCTGGTCTCGATGTGCCGTCGTTCGGTGCATTCGCCGGATTGTCCGGCGAAGTGCCGCTCGTAGGTATCGCCGCGGGCTATTGCTTCGCAGGCAATGCCGCTTTGCTCGGCTGCTGCGACATCATCATCGCCACTCGCGATGCCAACATCGGCATGGCTGGCCCCGCGATGATCGAAGGCGGGGGCATGGGCAAAGTGGCCCCTACGGAAATTGGGCCGGCAGAAATTCATGCACGAGCAGGCTCCGTTGACGTACTGGTTGCCGACGAAGGCGAAGCCGTCGCGGTTGCTCTGCGTTATCTCCGGATTGTGGGCTCAGCGGGGCGCGAATTGTCGGAATCAGAGGTTCGACGCAACGACGCGATTCTGCTGCGGAATGTGGTTCCGGCAAATCGTATGGAGGTTTATGACGTCCGTCGAGCAATTGAGCTCATGACAGATGTCGAGTCGTCAATCGAGTTGCGGCCGCAGTTCGGTGTTGGCATCGTTACGGTGCTCTGCGCGATCAACGGACGTCAGGTGGGGATCATTGCCAATAATCCGGCACATCTCGGTGGAGCAATCGATCGGGATGCTGCCGACAAGATGGCGCGATTCATTCAACTCTGTGACGCACATCGACTGCCGATCGTCTCGCTCTGCGATACCCCCGGGTTCATGGTGGGCGCACAGGCAGAAGAGCAGGCGCAAGTGCGACACTTCAGCCGACTCTTCGTCGTAGCCGCCAGTTCAACGGTGCCGTGGGTGACGATCGTGTTGCGCAAGGGTTATGGCCTTGGCGCGCAGGCAATGGCGGGCGGCGGGTTTCATGCCAAGGACTTCATAGCTGCGTGGCCCACGGGAGAGTTCGGTGGAATGGGGATCGAGGGTGCGGTTCGTCTCGGCTTTCGCCACGAACTCGCTGCGAGCGATAATCCCGTCGAGTTGGAGAAGCGACTGATCGCGGCGGCGTACGAACGGGGAAGCGCGCTCAGTATGGCCAGTCATGTCGAGATCGACGACGTCATCGACCCACGCGACACGCCAGACATGATCGCTCGTGTGCTGGATGGTTGTGCGAACCGACCGCGACTCGGTAGAACGATGATCGATCCATGGTGACTGCCAACGCACTGAACGAGGAGTCCCTGCGTCGATTGCCGAAGGTGGCGCTGCACGATCACCTCGACGGCTCATTGCGTGTGAGGACGGTGGTGGAGCTTGCGGCAGAAGTCGGATATGCAGGACTGCCCACGACGAATATCGAAGAGTTGACGGAGTGGTTTCACCAAGACAAGCCGACCAACTCGCTCGAGACGTACCTGCAGGCATTTGGCCACACCATCGCGGTGTTGCAGGAACCCGATGCGCTCCGTCGGGCGATCTTCGAGAGCGTTGAGGATCTCAAGAATGACGGCGTGGTGTACGGAGAAGTGCGGTTCGCTCCGGAACTGCTGGTGCGTGGGGCGATGGATCTTGTCAAGGTGTTCGATGTGGCGCAGGCAGCATTCGCTGACGCCTCTGCCGAATTCGGCATCACGGTCAACATGATCGTTTGTGCGTTGCGCAACCACGACAATTCGCTTCTTGTGGCGCAGGAAGTGGTGAAGCGCAAGGGTGGCAACATTGTGGGGTTCGATCTAGCGGGACCGGAGAGGGGATGGCCGGCCTCGCTGCATCGCGAGGCGTTGGCGCTTCTTCGAGACGCGCGCGTGCCGTACACCCTTCACGCCGGCGAAGGCGACGGCGTTTCTTCCATCGAGGATGCGATCGCCTGTGGTGCCTCGCGAATTGGACACGGCGTGCGAATCGCCGACGACATTTCGGTGGACGGCGTGATGTACACGCTGGGGCCACGTGCCGAAGCGGTCCGCGCCACGGGCATCCTCTTGGAGGTCTGTCCGACGTCGAATCTGAACACGCAGATGTATCCCGATCTCTCTAGCCACCCCGTTGACATTTTGTTCAGGGCCGGCTTTGCCGTGTCGATCAACACCGACAATCGGCTCATGAGTAGAACCTCGATCACGGCGGAATGGAGCCGACTGGCAGAGACGTTCGGTTGGGGGTCCAACGAATTCCTGGCCACCACCGTGGCAGGTCTGCGGGCAGCGTTCTGCGACGAGGTTGAGCGAGATCGACTCCTCGCCGAGGTGGTGGTGCCCGGCTTTCGGGGCTGACTTTGCCCTGCACTATGCTCTTCGCAACTACAAGCACATGCGTCGTGCACGGCGCATGAGAGGGAGAAACACACAATGAGGAAGCGGACTTTCAAGGGTCTCGCAATCGGCCTCGTTGCAGTGGTCGGACTTGCCGCATGCGGCGGTTCCGATGACACCGCAACCGAGGACACCGAGGCAGTAACTGAAGAGACCACTGCCGAGCCGACCGGCTTGGCTTGCCAGGTCACCGACGTCGGTGGCGTGGATGACAAGGGCTTCAACCAGGCTGCCTACGAGGGTCTGTTGCAGGCCCAGTCGGAGCTCGGCGTAGCCGTCGAGTACCTCGAGTCGCAGGGCGACGCGGATTATGACCCGAACCTTCAGTCGTTCATCGACAAGGGTTGCGACGTCATCATCACCGTCGGCTTCTTGCTCGCGGATGCCACCAAGAAGTACGCAGAAGCGAACCCGGACGTGGCCTTCGCCATCGTCGACTCGGGTACCTCTGCAGCCAACGTTCAGGGTTTGACCTTCGCCGCCAATGAGGGCGCGTTCCTCACGGGCTACATGTCGGCTGCAATGTCGGAGTCTGGCGTGGTCGGCACCTACGGCGGTATCAACATTCCGCCGGTAACGGTCTGGATGCAGGGCTTCGCACTCGGCGTCAAGTACTACAACGAGCAGAAGGGCGCTGACGTCAAGGTTCTCGGTTGGGACATTGACAAGCAGGACGGCACCTTCGCCGGCAACTTCGAAAGCTTGGACGACGGTCGCAACATTGCCAAGACCATGTACGACGAGGGTGCAGACGTCATCTTCACCGTCGCCGGCCCAGTGGGTCTCGGCTCTGCGGCATTCGCTCAGGAGACCGATGGCAAGCTGCGCATCATCGGCGTGGACAAGGACATGTCGATCTCCGATGCGGAGAATGCAAACGTGTACCTCGGTTCCGCTCTGAAGGGCGTGACAGCAGCAGTGTTCCAGGCCGTGCAGGATGCCCTCGCGGGCACCGGCGGTGGCACTGACTACGTCGGTACGTTGGCCAATGGCGGTGCCGGCTACGTGGTTTCGCAGGAAATTCCTGCCGAACTGCAGGCCGAGTTGGACGAGATCCAGCAGGGAATCATCGACGGCACTATCGCCACGATGTAATTCCCGCGCCACAGGCGTGAGGTTCGAGGGGGTCGCGCAAGCGGCCCCCTCGTTCCGTTTTCCGGAAAGTTCACCGTTGGGTAATGTCTCACGGATGGGGGAGTACCGCAGTGCGGCTTGATCTCGTCGACATCACCAAGTCTTTCCCCGGGGTTCTTGCGAACGACCGTGTCAGTCTGAATGTTTCCAGCGGCGAGGTGCTCGCGCTGATCGGTGAAAACGGTGCCGGTAAGTCCACTTTGATGAACGTTTTGTACGGGATGTATCGCCCCGACTCAGGCGAGATCCGCATCGATGGCCAACCCACCACGTTCCAGTCTGCGGCCGATGCAATCGCTGCAGGGATCGGCATGGTGCATCAGCACTTCATGCTGGTTCCTGTGTTTTCAGTTGCGGAAAATGTGGTACTGGGTGTGGAGCCGACGGGTGCGCTAGGCAGCCTGGACATTGCCAAGGCCCGGCAAATGGTCAAGGAGGTATCCGACAAGTACCACTTGGACCTGGACCCGGATGCGCTCATCGAGAACCTGCCGGTGGGTATCCAGCAGCGCGTGGAGATTGTCAAAGTGCTGTTGCGCGACGCCAAAGTCGTGGTGTTCGATGAACCCACCGCTGTGCTCACTCCAAGTGAGATTCTCGAGTTCTTCGAAATTGTGAAGTCGCTCGTAGACGCAGGAAAGGGCGTGGTGTTCATCACCCACAAATTGAAAGAGGCGCTTCACATTGCCGATCGCATCGCAGTGTTGCGCCGAGGGACAGTGGTGGGAGAGACGACGCCCACACAAGCCGACGAAAACAAGATCGCCGAAATGATGGTGGGGCGTCCCGTGCAGCTGGTGGTGAGTAAGAACTCCGCTCAGCCGGGTGAGGAAGTGTTGTCGGTGAGTGATCTCACCGTGCTTGACCCGGATGGAAGAACGGTCGTGGACGACATCTCGTTCGCCGTTCGGCGCGGTGAGATTGTCGGTATCGCTGGCGTGCAGGGCAATGGCCAGACCGAGTTGGTGGAAACGTTGACTGGTCTGCGCGCCGCAAACAACGGCAGCGTTCGACTTGGTGGCGACGACATTACTGTCGCGTCTCCGAGACTCCGCCATGAGATGGGGATGGCCCACATTCCGGAAGACCGCCAGCGCCAAGGCCTGGTCGTTGGCATGTCGATTGCTCAGAACCTGGTGCTCACTCGCTATCACAGCCCAGAGTTCTCGAATGGCGTATCCATGGATTGGGGCAAAGTGCACGATGTCTCTGAGGAGTTAGTGAAGAACTACGACGTGCGCACCAACGACGTCGACAATTTGGCCAGCACGCTTTCTGGTGGTAACCAGCAAAAAGTCATCGTGGCGCGTGAATTGAGTCGTGACTTGCGCTTGGCTGTGGCTTCACAGCCCACGCGCGGAGTGGACGTTGGTTCGATCGAATACATCCACTCCCAGATCGTGAAGGAACGCGATGCAGGAACCGCCGTGTTGATCGTCAGCACCGAACTCGACGAGGTGATGGCGTTGTCGGATCGCATTCTCGTGATGTATCGCGGCAAGATCGTCGCCGAGGTGGATCCGAAGAAGACGTCGGCCATGGACATCGGCCTGTACATGGCCGGTTCCAAACCGCAGGGAGTCGCCTCCTGATGCCACGCTGGTTCGACGCACTCGGGTCACGGCTCAATCGCATGAGCTCGCTCGTGATCACCCTGCTCGCGGTCGTGTCGGCACTCGTCGTCGGCGCGGTAATCATCATCCTTTCGGACGTCGAACGCTTGGGCAACGGCGAAATCGGTGCGGCGTTTTCCGAGCTGGCCACCGCCTATTCGGCTTTGGTGAGGGGGTCGGTGGGCTCGCTCCGCGCACTCTCTGAGACTGTCAACAACTCGACACCGTTCATCATCGCGGGCGTGTCGGTGGCGCTGGCTTTCAAGACTGGGCTCTTCAACATTGGTGCAACGGGACAGATGTTGGCTGGTGGTTTGGCGACGACCTGGGTCGGTTTCGTCATGGACGGGCCGGCAATCGTGCAGATTCCGCTCGCCTTGCTAGCGGGTTTGGTGGGTGGCGCGTTGTTCGGGGCGATTCCTGGCGTGCTGAAAGCGCGCACTGGTGCACACGAGGTGATCACGACGATCATGCTCAACTACATCGCCAGTTTCACCATTCTCTGGGCGCTTGACACTCAGCTCTTTCAACGTCCCGACCGCAGTGACCCCATTTCCAAGTTCGTTTCCGACGAGGCGATGTTGCCAAAGGTCTTTGGTTTCATCGGTTTGGGCGAGAAGTTTCCTGCTCACTCGGGCATCATCGTTGCTCTGCTCGTGGTGGCGGCGTATTGGTGGTTCCTTGAGCGCAGCAAGATGGGTTTTGAATTCCAAGCGTTCGGGCAGAATGCCGATGCGGCGGAATACGCAGGTATGCGTGCCAAGCGACTCACCGTGGTGGGGATGGTGGTGGCAGGTGGCATCGCTGGTGTGGCCGGGGGAATCGAAATTCTCGGTCGGTACGGATACGCCACCCAGACGTTTGCCGGCACCATCGGATTCGATGCGATTGCCGTTGCCTTGTTGGGACGGTCCACGCCACTCGGCACGATGTTTTCCGCCATTCTCTTCGGCGCATTGCAATCTGGAGGCCGTGAAATGCAGGTGGAGACGGACATCAATATCGATCTCATCGTGGTCTTGCGGGCACTGATCGTGATGTTCATTGCGGCTCCGCTCCTCGTCAAGGCGATCTGGCGTGTGAAGTCCGCGCAGGTGTCGACTGGTCAAACCTTCAAGGGGTGGGGTTCATGAGCGCCACGGTGATGCTCTCCGCGGAACAGCGCAAGCAGTCGCGTAACACCGGCGTCACGTTGATCATCCTTGGCGTGATCTCTGCGGTGTTCTTTACCCAGGATGGTGGTTCGGCCGGCTTCGGGCTCACGGAAGGTTTCACCCTCAATTTGTCGTCGCAGCGCTTCGCCCAGGTGCTCGCCGTGGCATTGGTCGGCGCTGGCGCGTTCCAGCTTTACCGCGGCTTTGGTCGGTTGATGAACGTGTTTCTCGCCACGGGAACGGCGCTGTTCGTTATTTCGTTCTTGGCGTGGTCGGCCAGTGGCGAATCGTTCAACTTCACGGGCATGTTGCAAGACACCGTTGCCCGAAGTGTTCCGATCACTCTTGGAGCCGTTGCAGGCATTTTGTGCGAACGCAGTGGTGTGATCAACATCGCGATCGAAGGGCAATTGTTGTTCGCAGCGTTTACGGGCTCCATTGTCGGATCGATTCTCAACCCATGGTTTGGCATTGTGGGTGCCGTGGCCAGTGGAGTGGCTCTCGGTGGTCTACTCGGTGTACTGGCGATCAAGTATCAGGTAGATCAAGTCATCGTCGGATTTGCGATCAACTTCCTCTCACTTGGCGTGACGAGCTTCGTTGGTCAACGAGTGCTGGTCACCAAGCCCGAATACAACTATTTGACGCCATTCCGGCCAATTGACGTGCCGTTGTTGTCCGACATCCCGGTGATCGGACCGTCGATGTTCGAGCAGAATCTGTTCGTCTACTTTTCCTACGTAGTGGTGGCAGCCACCACCTGGTGGATGTATCGAACGCGTTGGGGTCTGCGCACTCGGGCGATCGGTGAATACCCAAAGGCGGCAGGTTCGCTTGGTGTTGATGTACTCAAGCTGCGGTACCGCAACCTCCTGATCGGCGGGGCAGTGGCAGGCCTCGGCGGTGCTTGGTGGCCAGTGGGTGCAGTTGGTCGCTTCGATGAAAACATCACCGGCGGTAGGGGTTTCATCGCCTTGGCTGCCGTCATCTTTGGCCGTTGGCACCCCGTGGGAGCTTTCATCGCGGCACTGGTGTTCACGCTTGCCGAGGCCGTCCGCCTGAAGTTGGGCAACCTCGACACGGGAATTCCCTCCGAATTCCTGTTGTCCGCCCCGTATTTCGTCACCCTGGTGGTGGTGGCGGGTTTCGTCGGCCGCAGCCGCGCTCCGAAGTCGGTGGGCCAGCCCTACACCGAGCAGTAGTTCTCCGCTGAGTTGAGCGACTTGCCCTCAACTGGTCTACACTGATTAATAAGCATGCTTATTAACTCATAAAGGCATGTTTTTGGTACGAGGGTCATGAACGAGGGGACAGTTCGAACATGTTGGTGAGTGAGATACCTGCACTTCGGAACTACTTCTATCCCGTCTGCTATTCGTCAGATCTCAGCAAAGAGCCGAAGCATGTCCGCCTGTTCGGGGAGGACTTTGTCGTCTATCGCGACTCCCAGGGAACCGCACATGGCTTAAGCGACCGATGCCCTCATCGCGGAGGGCGGCTTTCTCAAGGTTGGGTAGTGAACGACTGTCTGGCGTGTCCCTATCACGGGTGGGAATATGCGAGTGACGGCAAATGCACGTTCATCCCCTCGCAAGAGGCGGGAATCCCCATTCCCACTCGAGCCAAGGTCGGGGCATTCCCGGTCGAGGAGCGTCATGGTCTGGTGTGGATGTGTGTAGGAGATGAACCACGTGAGATGCCGTACTTCACCGAATTGGAGGATGAGGGCTACACGTTGATCCATGAAATGATGGACGTTTGGCAAGCCTCTGCACCGCGCATCGTCGACAACGCGCTCGATGTGAGCCATGTGGCATGGGTGCATCGCAACTCAATCGGATCCAACGCCAACAACAAGTTGGAAATGGGCGAGGTGTCCCGTGATGGACTCAACTTAAAGTTTTCTGTCACGCTCGTCGCGCAGGTGAACGAGGCTATGAAGAACATCAATGGCGTCACGGGGGAGACCACCCGTCGTACTACCCATGCCGAATTGGTGCAGCCGTTGATCTTCCGTGGACGCTTGGTCTACGAAGAAAACGGGCTTGTGCATGTGCTGTACAAGACGTGTACGCCGATTGACAATGAGAACACCCTGTTCTGCCAATTCATTGCCCGTAACGACAATCCTGCTCCGGAGCGATGGGAGTCGATCACCGCGGTGGACAGGTTGGTGCAGTCGGAGGATCGCGCCCTGGTTGAACACATCGAACCCGATTTCCCGCTGGAGATCACCGACGAGGTGCACACCAAGTACGACAAGATGACAGTCGAGTATCGGCGAGTTCTCGCTGAGCTCGCTGGGGCGCGGTGACCTCATGAAGATCGCGATTCAAACTCCACCGGAGCACTGCACGATGCAAGCGCTCGAAGAAGTCTGGCAAACGGCCGACGAGGCCGGTTTTGCTGCGGCGTTCACTTTCGACCATCTGGTACCGCTCAACGCAGGAGCCCGACCAAACATGCCGATCGGTGTGCCCGATGGTCCGCAGCTTGAGGGGTGGGCGACACTCTGTGCGCTTGCCGCTCGTACCAAGCGCATGCAGGTGGGGACACTCGTTTCGGGAATCACCTACCGCCCGCCGATTGTGCTCGCCAAGATGGCCGTCACGCTTGATCACATCACGCGCGGCCGAGCGATCCTTGGTGTTGGTGCAGCATGGCACGAGGTTGAGCACAAGATGTACGGCATCGAGTACCCGGCGGTCGGCGAGCGCATGACCAGGCTGGACGAATCGCTGCAGATGTTCCGCCGCCTCTTCACCGAGAAGGAAGTGACGTTCAAGGGCAAGCACTTTGAGTTGAATTCCGCAGTGTTCGACCCCAAGCCGGTTCGCGCGACTGGAATTCCCCTGCTGGTGGGCGGCAGCGGCGATCGACTGAAGAACATCGTCGCGCGCAACGCCGACATGTTCAATTCATTTGCGGCACCGTGGGAGTGGGAGGCAGTCAATCAAGATCTGGATGCCCGCCTTGCCCGAAACGGTCGCAAGCCAAGTGATCTCATGCGCACCGCCTTCATCTTCTCGGATCTCTCCGGGGACGAATCCAAGGAGCGCAACCTTCTTGAAACGTTCCAGAAGAATCGCGGTGGCACCGAAGAAGAGGTGCGTCGTCGTATTGTGATTGGTGACCCCGACAACATGATCAGCGTGCTGAAGGGCTACGAGGAGGCGGGAATCGAGATGGCAATCATCAACTTGCGCCCTCCATTTAGCGCCGAAGAGGTGGCACGATTCGCCAAGGAAGTTCTTGTCGCCTTCAACTGATTCGCGATTGGCAGCGGACCTGCTGATTCGCGGCGGATATGTCGTCACGGTCGATCAGGGAGATCGCTCCTTCTTTGGCGATGTAGCGATCGCTAATTCGACAATCGTCGCGGTAGGAGCAAACCTCAACGTCGAGGCAAAAGAAACGATTGATGCGCGCGGTTGTGCCGTGATGCCGGGGTTCGTCAATTGTCACATGCACGAGACACTCGATCGCGGGGTGTTCGAGGACTTGCCGTTCACCACATGGCTGAACGACTTCGCATTGCCCAAGGACACCGCTCACTTGCCTGAGCACATTCGCGCCTCTGCGTTGCTCAACCAAGCGGAGATGATTCTCAACGGCACCACGACATTCATCGATATCTTTCGCTTTCCCGACGAAGCGGCGGCGGTGGCTGAGATCTCGGGCTTGCGCGCAATTTTCAGTCCTCAATTGATCGATGATCCTGTTGGTCCCGGTGAGTCGTTCGAGTCGTCGCTTGCCTTCATCGAGCGATGGAAGGATCGGGTACCCGATCGGATTCAGGCCTGGTTCGGCCCTCACGCGATGTATTCCTGCACAGAGCCCACGTTGCGCAAAGTGGGAAAGGTGGCGCGGGAACTTGGCGTGGGCATTCACATTCACCTTGCTGAGACGCCTTTCGAGGTGCAGTGGGTGGCAGAGCGCTCTGGGGGGAAAACCCCTGCTGAGCATCTTGACAACTTGATCGGTCTCGACTCGGACGTGCTCGCAGCGCATTGCATTGAAATGACCGCGAGTGACATGGATCTCTTGGCACGCACTGGCGTTGGTGCCGCACATTGCCCCACGTCGAATGCGAAGTTGGGCAACGGAATTGCCAAGGTGGTCGAGATGCAGTCGCGTGGGGTGAAGGTGGGGCTGGGAACCGACTCCAACATGACGAACAACAACCTCGACATGTTCGAAGAGTTGCGGATGGCAAGCCTCGTGCAGAAACAACAACTTCGGGACCCCGCAGTCATGTCGAGTGCGCAGTCGCTCAGGCTTGCCACCCAAGGTTCCGCCGACGCTCTTGGTTTAGGTCACCTGGTGGGAAGTATCGAGGTGGGCAAACGTGCGGATGTGATCGTCGTCGATCTGTCGGCCCCACACACTCGGCCGATCGTCGATTTTGGTCGCACCAACATCGTCGAACAACTGGTGTGGTCGGCGAATGGAGCCGACGTCCGTGACACCATCGTCGACGGCAAGGTATTGATGCGAGACCGTCAAATCAAAACTTTGCGAATCAACGATCTGGCGGGCCAAGTGGATGGTCCTCTTGTCGACTTGCTGAAGCGAGCCAATGTGCTCGAGAAGCGTTTCGCCGACTAGTTCGCGAGTGCGATGTCGCTCGGGCGTACGGGCACTCGAGTAATTGGTTTTCCTGTCGCTTGGCGAATGGCGTTGGCGATTGCCGCCGTGCTGGACACTGCTGAGGGCTCGCCGACACCTTTAATGCCGAGCGGGTTCCGCGGGTCTGGTTGTTCCAGCACGTCGATCACCACGAGCGGCATGTCGGCTGCAGTTGGCACCAGATAGTCGGTGAGGGAGTTGTTAGCGGCGAGCCCCGAGGGTGTGTCGAGATGTTCATTGATGGCAAAACCAACTCCCTGCGCAATTCCGCCGAGAATTTGGCCGCGAATTTCCGTGGCATTGATCACCCGTCCCACGTCCTGAGCGGTGGAGATAGCCGCAACACGAATGAGCCCGAGCTCGGTGTCCACCTCGACGCGGGCGCGGTGGGCAACGAACATGTACGACACATGGATGTCGCCTGTGCCGTTCGTGGGATCGCCGCGATATGTGGCTGGTGCGCGGTATTCGAATTCGGCAGATTCCGGCTCGTCACCAGATGATGTCTGAGACTTGAGTTTCTGTGCAGCTCCCAGCACGGCGGATCCTGACATCCAACTTTGGCGACTTGCCGAAGAGGATCCCGAATACTGCATCCATGTGCTCGGAACGGCGAAGCGCACTTCGCATTCGGGGAACTCGGTCCGCACGATGCGATCGAGGACGCCTTGAATCCCTTGTCCACACTCGGACGCCGATGACTCCACGATGATCGTGTTCCCCTCGCGGGTGAGTTTTGCCCAGGATGTCTCGGGCACTCCTTCTCCATAAAGGTGGTTCTTGACACCGAGAGCAAAGCCCTCTCCACGCGAAACCGCAGAGCCCATCAGCGTGCGCCCGGTTCCTCCGGGCAAGTCGAGATCGAGGGTCGCCGGCGAGGAAGGTAACTCGAGGGCCATGCATCGATCGATCAATTCACGAAGGTCTGTTTGATCTTCGAATCGTTGTCCGGACGTGGGGAATGGATCGCCTTCAACCAGTACGTTGCGTCGACGTATCTCGACAGGGTCGATACCCAATTTTGAGGCCAGCAAATCGATTGTTGACTCGATGCCGAAGCATGCCTGCACTGCGCCAAAACCGCGCATTGCGCCGCTCACGGGATTGTTCGTGCGCACGGCCCTTCCATGTACCCGCACGCGTGGTATTCGGTACGGTCCGGCGGAGAAATAGCACGCGCTACCCAACACGGGGCCCGAGGTACTGGCATATGGCCCGCCATCCAGATCGATCGATACTTCGAGGGAGACGAATGTGCCGTCGCTCTTGGCGCCAAGTCGGTAACGCATGAATGCCGGATGTCGCTTGGGATGGGCGAGGAATGATTCGGAGCGGCGATACGTCGTCTTCACTGGTTTGCCGAGCGCAAGAGCGGCAATGGCGAGATGCGCCTGCAAGGTGATGTCTTCTCGTCCTCCGAATGCCCCACCAATTCCCGAGTTGATGAGGTGCACCTTTTCTGGCGGAAGGTTGAGCACCGCACAGAGCTGTTGTTGGTCGGTGTGCAGGTCCTGCGTGGCCAAAATCAACGTCACACCACCGTCCGCGCTGGGGTAGGCCACGGCGCTTTCAGGGGCGAGGAAGAGTTGATCTTGTCGTCCCGTCTCCCAGGTGCCGGTAACGACGACTTCACCGACCGCATCATCGCCTCGCTCGATCAGCAGTTCTCGAATCAAGGTGCCTTGGGGATGGATTGGATCCTTGGTCAGGGCATCTTCGATCGTGGTGACTGGTTCGAGAGGTTGCCAGCTCACGTCAATTGCCTCGAGTGCCTGCCAGGCACGTTCCTGACTGTCAGCAACCACGAACGCCACTGGTTCGCCTTCGTGACGAGCAACATCGAGAACGAAAACGGGTTGATCATGGGTGATGTGACCGAGCAAGCGACCCTCGGGCACGTCTTCGTGGGTGAACACCCGGTGCACCCCCGACATTGCCAATGCTTTCGACGTATCGATAGCCACGAGTCGAGCATGCGCATGAGGGCTCCGCTTGGTGGCCCCGAACAACATGCCGGGAATCCGTACGTCATTGCTGTATTCGAATTCGCCGGCGATCTTGGGCGGTACGTCTGGACGAATGACAGTGCCGAAGCGAGTGGAAGAGGGCGAGTGAGTCGTCACTGGTTGGCTTCTCGTCGACGCTGGCTTACTTCCAACACTGCCTCGATAATTCCGTGGTAGCCGGTGCAGCGGCAGATGTTGCCGGCCAAACGTTCGCGCACGGTGTCGTAGGTCAGTGACTCTGCCGATGCGAGCGCTGCCTCCGCTGCAACGACGAATCCTGGGGTGCAGAAGCCGCATTGCACCGCGCCGTGCCGGGCAAATGCATCGGCGAGGTCCTGATTCAGCAGCGACGCCACGGTTTCTACGTTTGCGTCCTCGCAAATCGTCGCCGGGACGAGGCATGAGTTCTGCACTACGCCATCGATTCGAACGAGACAGGAACCACATTCCCCCTGTTCGCACGCACCTTGTGCTTTGGTGTGTCCGGCATCACGGAGGGCACGAAGAAGGCTGGTGCTTGAAGCTGCCTCAAGTTCCACGGGACTACCGTCGAGCCTGAGTCGCACCGAGCTCACTGAGTTTCCTGCCACAACAAACGGTGAACACGTTCAGCCAGGACTCCGAGAGCATGGCGTCGATACTCGGCAGAGGCACGGTGATCGGAAATCGGTGACGACGCTTCGACTACGAGGCGAGAAAATTCGGCAGCCGCGTTTTGTCGAAGGAGAGCTTCTTCGGCGGAGTGAATCAACAAAGGTGTTGGGGCCACCGAACCTGCGGCAACTCGCGCAATGCCGCGTTCTCGATCGAGCCGTGCACAGATGGAGCAGATGCTGATCACCATGGCGTTGCGTGTTCCCACCTTGGCAAAGTGTTGCGCACCTTGGAAGTCCCTTATGGTGATGGCAGAGAGAAGTTCATCGGGTTCGCGACTCGTTCGTTTTGGTCCAACAAGGAATTGTGTGAGCGGTACCGAGCGAGTTCCCCGCAGACTCACGAGTTCAACCTCGGCGTCATAGGTGAGGAGGGGGAGAATGGAATCACCAGCGGGTGATGCCGTGGCGACATTTCCACCGATCGTTGCCACATTTCGAATCTGCCTACTCCCCACGGTGCTTGCCGCCCGAGCAAGCGCTGGTGCAAGGTGCACCAAGGATGTTTCGATCTTGGCAAACGTCACACCGGCGCCGATACGAATCCCATCATGGGATTGTTCAATGACGCGGAGACTCTCCACGTTGCGGAGATTCAGCCATGAGTCGACCCAATCGCGCCCCTCGTTAACTGGGACCATCACGTCGGTCCCGCCGTTGATCACCCGGGCGCCATTGGATAGGGCCTTCAATGCGTCTTCTACTGTGGTGGGTGAGGACGTCGTGCCCATGCAACGAACAGTGTGGCAGATAAGCCGTATCAGATAGTAAGTACACTTAGAAATAGTGCAAAAGGCGGGATACGAAAGTGATGATGGCCAAGGCAACTCCAAGAACGTCTGAACGGGCGTCTCGAGCCCAGTTTCCCGAAACTTCTGCGTGGAATCGAACGGGTTTCTTGCTGTGGCACGCCATGTTGGAGTGGCGCCGCAAAGTGACTGACGCTCTCGAGGAGGTTGGTCTGACTTATGTTCAGTTCAGCCTCCTAGCGAGTGCCTCCTATCTCAACCATCGCGGACCATCGCCCTCTCAGGCCGAATTGGCCGAGCACACAGGAATGGACGTAATGATGACGTCCCAAGTGGTGCGCACGCTGGAACGTGAACGCCTAGTGAAACGCATCGCCGACAAGAACGATGCACGGGTAAAGAGGATTGTCCCTACCAGCAAAGGTGAAAGCACCGTGTCGGCTGCGATCGAACTTGTCAACAACATGAATGATGAGGTGTTTGGACTCATCGAAGACGTCGATCAATTCAGGGAAGCGTTGCGTCTCGTGGCCGATCGCGACATCGACGGCCGCCGGGTCAGAAACCGATGAGTCAAGTGAAGATGGTCATCGACACCGATGGTGGTGTTGATGATGCAGTGGCAATCCTCTGGGCGGCAACTCGTCCGAACATTGAGTTGCTCGCCATCACTGTGGTGCACGGCAATGTGGAATCTCAGGTTGCCGCGGAAAATGTCTGCCGAGTGCTCGATCTCGCCGGCCGTAACGATGTTCCCGTTTATCTGGGCGAGGCATCGCCGCTTCCTGGAGCCCCGTTTCTGCGCCCAGCGGATTTCGTGCACGGGGCAGACGGCCTCGGCAATACCAACCGCCCGAAGGCGAATCAATCTCCTCGTGATGGCGATGGCGTAGGGGCGTTGATCGAGGTGGTGAAGAGAAACGCTGGTGAAATCTCTCTGGTGACGGTGGGGCCATTGACGAATGTGGCGCGGGCAATCCGGCGGGACGAGTCTTTTGCCTCGCTCGTGAAGGAACTGGTGGTGATGGGTGGCGCGGTCACCGTCCCGGGGAATGCGTTACCAGCCGCGGAGGCAAACATCGCGCACGATCCCGAAGCTGCGCGAATCGTCGTTGCGGCGCCGTGGGTGCTTCCGCCCTTGTTGGTCGGGCTCGACATCACGCACCGTGCCACGTTCACCGAATCGATGTTGCGCGAGATCGAGTCTTCAGCGAACCCGTATTCACGTTTCCTTGCGGCACCGTTGCGCTTTTATCAAGACGCTGGAGGCACGTTCTGTGAGGTGGAGGGCGACTTTCCTTGTCACGACTTGTTGGCAACGATGGCCGCGGTGCTGCCAGTAGTGCGTGGAGAGCGGCTTCCACTCGGTGTGCAAACCGGCGAAGGTCCTGCGCTTGGTGCAACTGTTGCCGACTTGCGTCAGCCCTACTTTGCTCGGCGGGGCGGTGGGTCCATCCAAGGCGATGACATGCCGTTCCACGACTGGCGTATTGGGCTCGATGTGGACATCGAGATGTTTCGTCGAGAGATCCGGGGCTTGTTCGGAATTTGACGGTGATCCGTCAAATTGTGGTTGTTACTGCGACTTGGGTCGAAAGCCGCTCATGCCCTCGCGAAGCTCGATCCACGGTCCACCAATCAGTTCAATGCAGTAGGGCGTTGCCGGAAGCACGGCATCCAGACAGTCAGCTATTGCCGATGGTTTGCCGGGGAGATTGATGATCAGGCTGGATCCCCGAATACCGGCGGTTTGGCGGGAGAGGATCGCGGTGGGAACGACGCGCAGGCTCACCTCACGCATAAGTTCGCCGTAGCCAGGCATCATTTTCTCACACACGTCATGCGTTGCTTCAGGTGTTACATCGCGCGGGGCCGGGCCGGTGCCGCCTGTGGTGACGATCAGTGAACATCCTTCATTGTCAGCCAAATCGATCAACGTGGCCGCAATAGTCGAGCGCTCATCGGGGATCACTCGGGCCACGGGGGTCCAAGTTGAAGCGATGTGGCGCTCCAGATACTCGAGGATTGCTGGCCCTCCCTTGTCTTCGTACTCGCCGCGCGACGCCCGGTCCGAGACGGTGACGATTCCGACCTTCGCGATGCTTTCGTTCACCATTGCAGAAGTTTCCTGTCGTAATTCTTGCCCTTAAATCGAAGTCGGAAGCCGATTGACTTCAAAATCTGAATGAGTCCGTAACGAAATCCCACTCGCGAAAAAGCCGACGTGGAAACGGTTGAAAGCCGTTCGGTCGTTTCTCGCAAATTGTTCAGAAGGCTTTGTTGGAGTTGGTCAAGAACGAGCGGAGTGGTCGACTCGGGGAAAGTCTTCTTCTCGAATCCATACCACTCGAAATCCCGCGCGTAGACCTCGGTTACGAGTCGGGCAGTTTCGGTGTCATACACCTGGTGAGGTTTGATTCCGATTCCACTGTTGAGCCGAGCAAGGGAAACGTTGGTGCCACCGCGCTTGTTCAACACGTCGGCGAGTTGCTGCAGCTCACCAGGAACATCCACCCGGGCGAGGTGGTGATACTCGACTTGATCGGAATAGAGGGTGTTGTACTGCGGGCGGAAGTGGTCATCTTGAATGAAGGTCTCAAGATCTGCGTGCAATTCCTTGGCGAAGTGCTTGAACGACGCAGTTACATCAACGCGACCATCTACGAGCACATCGGGGCAACGATCAAAAATTTCCTGCGGGGTGCCCGGCGCCCGGAGGAGCACCCGATTTTCCCACGATGAATATGCGCGTGCCAACGGGTCGCGCAATGCGCCTACCCTCAGCCATTCATCCGAGTTGAGGATTTCCCATCTCTTCTTGGGCTTCAAATCGAAGAAGCGGGTGAGCCCATGAACGAGGTAACTGTGGATGGTCTGCTCCTGGGAGATGTTCGGCGAGATCACGATTCGCTTTGCATCGTCGTTGTAGCAGCCCTCGATCTGAGACATCAGCAACTTGAGTGTGCTGCAAGCAACCTTGGTCGTTGGCACGTAGAGAACCTTGATTCGCGGAGCAACCAATGCATAGCCGAGCATTTCGGGAAGACTTGGCTGCTGCGGTGAAACAGTCATCGCACAGATGCCTTGCGGACTGCCTCGAACAAGGCCTCGACACACTGATCCACGCTTTCGCCGTGCGCTCCGAGCACGAAATCGGGTGAACTGGGTGCTTCGTATGGCGCGTCAACGCCGGAAAGTCCCGTCATCTCGCCATCGCGAACCTTGCGGTAGAGACCCTTTGGATCGCGGTTCGCACATTCATCGATCGGGGTCGCCATGTGCACTTCGATGAATCTCAAACCAGTGCGCTCGTGCACGGCTCGTACTGCATCCCGACCCTCTTTGAAGGGGCTGATGATCGGCACGATCGTCACCACCCCGGTGTCGGCAAGGAGCGCAGCCACTTGACCAACGCGGCGTACATTTTCGCGACGGTCATCATCTGAGAATCCGAGGTCTGCATTGAGCCCATGACGCAGGTTGTCGGCATCGAGAACTACCGCAAGCGTTCCCGCTTGGACGAGTTGACGTGCGAGTTCATGCGCCACGGTCGACTTTCCCGATCCTGAAAATCCGGTGATCCAAATGCTCATGCCCCGCAGACCGAACTTCTTCCAGCGATCATCGCGCGACACCGTCGGTTCGTGCCAGTGGGGCGCGTTCATGTGCGAGGCGAGAGCAGCATTCCCGCTGCTGCCGTCTGGCCGGTGGCCTCATCGACGAGGATGAAACATCCGGTCACTCGGTTCTGGTGGTAATCGTCAAAAAACAATGGGGTAGTGGTATGCAGTGTGACGCGGCCGATTTCGTTCATCGCCAAACCATTGACGTTTGTTTCACGATGCAGATTCGAAATGTTGAGGCGATACATCACTTGATTCACCTTGGCTCGGGCAAGGCGCGTGGTGTGCTTGATCGAGTAGATCTTGCCGGGCTGGAGTGGGGCGGCATCGTCCATCCAACACAGCATCGCTTCAAGTTCCTGCGATGCTCTTGGTCGGTTGTTTGGGCGGCAAATCATGTCACCACGGGTGATCGAGAGATCGTCGGCCAACAACAGCGTCACTGCTTCGCCCGGCTCCGCCGACTCGCGTGGGCCAAGTGGCGAGTCGATTCCGGTGATCGTCGTGGTGAGCCCCGATGGCAACACCATCACGTCGTCGCCCACGCGCAGCACACCGCCAGCTACTCGGCCGGCATATCCGCGGTAGTCCGGGTACTCGGCTCGCTGAGGGCGAATCACGTACTGCACGGGAAAGCGCACGTCGATCCGATTTAAGTCACTCGCCGTATAGACGTTCTCGAGATGGTGAAGCAGCGTCGGCCCCTCGAACCAGTCCATGTTGTTCGAGCGTGCCACGACGTTGTCGCCAGCCAGAGCGCTGATCGGCAGAAAAGTCACATCCTGCAGTTCCAGACGCGAGGCGAATTCTTCGAACTCGGTGCGGATTTCGTCGAATCGCCGCTGGTCGTAGCCCACAAGGTCCATTTTGTTCACGCAGATCACGAGATGCGGCACGCCGAGCAGTGATACAAGCAGGCTATGACGACGAGTCTGTTCGACCACGCCGGTACGAGCATCGACGAGCACGATCGCCAAGTCAACGTTCGAAGCACCGGTGATCATGTTTCGGGTGTACTGAATGTGTCCGGGGCAGTCGGCAATGATGAAAGACCGCTTCGGGGTGGCGAAATAGCGATACGCGACGTCGATAGTGATCCCTTGTTCACGCTCAGCTCGTAGGCCGTCGGTGAGCAGCGACAGGTCTACGTAGTCGTCACCTCGACGCTTGCTGACGGCTTCAATGTGCTCGAGTTGGTCCTCGAAGATGCTTTTCGAGTCATAAAGCAGCCGGCCGATGAGCGTCGACTTTCCGTCATCTACTGAACCAACGGTGGCAAAGCGCAGCCGCTTCATCAGAAGTAGCCCGTTCGCTTGCGGTCTTCCATGCCGGCTTCCGACATGCGGTCATCGGCCCTCGTTGCGCCGCGTTCGGTGACGCGAGAGACGGCAGTCTCGGCCAAGATGTCGGCGACCGTCGAGGCGCTCGACTCGATGGCGGCGGTGCAGGTGGCGTCGCCCACGGTGCGGAAGCGCACCATCATTTCTTGCACCGGTGCGCCATCGTCGGCCCGCAGGAACTCGGTGATCGCCATCCACATGTTGTCGCGCTTGAACACGGGTCGCTTGTGCGCGTAGTAGATGGTGGGCAGGTCGATCTTGAACTCGGCGATGAACGTCCAAATGTCGAGTTCCGTCCAGTTGGACAACGGGAACACTCGGAAGTGTTCGTCGGGTTTGTGGCGACCGTTGTAGATGCCCCACAACTCGGGGCGTTGGTTCTTTGGGTCCCATTGGCCAAATGAGTCCCGGTGCGAATAGACACGCTCCTTGGCGCGAGCCCGTTCCTCATCCCGGCGAGCACCACCGAAGACGGCATCGAAGCGATGCTCGGCAATTGAATCCAGCAGGGTCACGGTCTGCAAGGTGTTGCGGGAGGCGCGGGGGCCGGTGGCATCGGCCACCTTTCCCGCATCGATGGAGGCCTGCACCGACCCCACGATCAGTTGCACCCCCATTTCGGCGACACACCGGTCGCGAAACTCAATCACCTCGGGGAAATTGTGTCCGGTGTCAATGTGCATCACCGGAAAGGGAATGCGGGCAGGGGCGAAGGCCCGGGCAGCCAGATGGAGCATGACTACAGAGTCCTTGCCACCTGAGAACAACAGGACCGGGCGCTCGAACTCGGCGGCGACCTCCCGAATGATGGTGACCGACTCGTCGATCAGTTCGCCGAGCGCCGATTTCATGCTTTGAGATTACTTGAGTGCTGGTTGATGAACTTGTTGTTAATCCAGTGTGATCACGGCATTTGGCGCTTTTTCAGCGTGTTATTCTCACGAGTGCCGACCGGCAAATTCATTAAACGGGCTATGCGTAGGCA
Organism: Ilumatobacteraceae bacterium; assembly: GCA_017856375.1. Taxonomy (GTDB): domain Bacteria; phylum Actinomycetota; class Acidimicrobiia; order Acidimicrobiales; family Ilumatobacteraceae; genus UBA3006. Next base: position 20,916 of record JAFMFC010000006.1, read on the forward strand.
TAGGGGGAGAGCAATACATGAGGAGAAGGCACATCAAGGGCATCGCCCTTGCAGCTGCCGCGGCGTTCGCGCTGGCGGCCTGTGGCGGTTCTGACACCGCATCTGAAGACACAATGGCAACCGAAGAGACCACCGCGGTCGAAGAGGGCGCCGACTACAGCAACCTGAAGGTTGCCGTGGTGTACATCGGCGTTCCCGGTGACGAAGGCTGGACGTACCAACACGAGCAGGGCATCCTCCAAATGGAGAGCGAGCTCGGCATCGAAGTGACACGTCTGGAGAACATTCCGGAAGGCGCCGAGGCGACCGCAACCTTCGATCAGTTGGCCCGCGATGGCTACAACCTGATCATCGGTACGTCGTTCGGTTACATGGACCCGATGCTCGAGACGGCCGGCAAGTACCCGGACGCCTGCTTCCAGCACGCGAGCGGTTACAAGACTGCTGAAAACATGGGCAACTTCTTCGGCGCAATGGAAGAGGCTCGCTACCTGAGCGGCATCGCCGCTGCCAAGGCTTCGCCCACGGGCAAGCTTGGTTACGTAGCTGCCTTCCCAATTCCGGAAGTCATTCGCGGCATCAACGCCTTCACGCTCGGCGCACGTTCGGTGAACCCGGACGCCACCGTGCAGGTTGCATGGACCTCGACCTGGTACGACCCGGCGAAGGAAAAGGAAGCTGCTGAGTCGCTGCTTGCCGCGGGAGCTGACGTTCTCGCCCAGCACCAAGACTCCACCGCAACGGGTGAAGCCGCCAAGGAAGCCGGTGCCAAGTGGGTTGGTTACAACTCCGACACCATGGCCGCCGAATTCGAAGGCACGTGGCTCACTGGTCCAGTTTGGAACTGGGGTCCGCACTATGTCGAGATGGCCAAGGCCGTCGCTGGCGGCACCTGCCTCACCGAGCCGTACTACGGCACGATGGCAGATGGCATGATCACCCTCGGCGTCTTTGGTTCCGATGTGGATCAGGAGACCCAGGATCTGATCGCTGAGAAGGCCGCCGCCATCATCGATGGCTCGCTCGTGCCCTTCACCGGTCCGATCAAGGACAACGCCGGCACCGAGCGAATCGCAGCGGGCGTTTCCGCCACTCTGGGAGAACTCCTCGGTCAGGACTACTTTGTAGAGGGTGTCATCGGCAAGACGAGTTAATAAGTGAACGCCTCACCTGAGGCAGTGAAAGGGTCGCACCGTTCAGGCGGTGCGACCCTTTTCGCACTCTCGGCACGAAGCGTGACGAAGCGCTTTCCTGGCGTGCTCGCTAACGACGACGTCGACTTTGATCTCGCTGCGGGCGAAGTGCACACGTTGCTCGGAGAGAACGGTGCCGGAAAGAGCACGCTCGCTTCGGTCCTTTGTGGCTTGTATCGGCCCGATCAGGGAGCGGTACTGCGAAATGGAACTCAGGTGCGACTTTCAAGTCCGCGCCACGGTCTTCAGCACGGCATTGCAATGGTGCATCAGCACTTTCGATTGGTCGATCGCTTCAGTGTTGCCGAGAACGTGGTGCTCGGTGACAAGCGTCTGTCGTTCTTCATCGACCAGGACTCGATCAACGATCGAGTGTCACGGATCGCCGAAGAATTCGGTTTGCCGATCGATCCGCTGGCAGTAGTCGGTGAACTTTCTGCAGGTCAGCGTCAACGTGTCGAGATCATCAAGGCGCTCTACCAGGGCGCCGAGATTCTGTTACTCGATGAGCCAACTGCGCTGCTTGCGCCGCCCGAGGTGGAGAAGCTGTTCGAGACCGTTCGAACGATGGCCAAGGCTGGCAAGTCGGTGGTATTCGTGAGTCACAAGCTTGGTGAGGTGGTGGACATCTCGGATCGCATCACGGTGATGCGCGATGGCAAGGTGACGGGCTCGGTCGGCCGTGGTGAAGCCGACACCCGCAAGTTGGCCGAGTTGATGGTCGGGCGCGAGATCGATCTGTCGCCACGCAAGGCAAAGGCTCCAGCCGGTGGCACCATGCTGAAGCTGCACAACGTGAGCCTTCATCGAGACGGTGTGGCGGTGGTGGACAACGTGTCGCTCGAGGTTCGAGCGGGGGAGATTGTTGGCGTCGCGGGTGTGTCCGGAAACGGACAACGTGACTTGGCGGAGCTCGTTGCTGGATTGCAGTCGCCAACGGGCGGCGTGATCACCGTTGACGGCAGGGAAATGAATGGCGCAGGCACGCGCGAGATGAGAGCAAACGGTCTCGCATATGTGCCTGAAGATCGATTGGGAACTGGGTTGTCGCCGTCATTGTCGATCATCGACAACATGGTGCTGACGCGACCCCGTGGACTGTTAGTGGATCGTAAGGCTGCTGGAGCGGAGGCAGAGCGGTACATCACAGAGTTGGAGATCAAAACCCCGAGCCCCCACACCGCAACACGCAAGTTGTCGGGTGGAAACTCGCAGAAGGTGTTGTTGGCTCGCGAGATCTTCGCCCAGTCAGACACGACGAAGGTGCTCGTCGTCTGCTCGCCGACAAGAGGGCTGGATGTGGGTGCCGTGGAAACCGTGCACAAGGTGTTGGACGAAGCGCGCACCAAGGGCAAAGCGGTGCTTTTGATCAGTGAGGACTTGGACGAAGTCTTGACCCTCGCAGACAAGATTCTCGTGTTGTATCGCGGGGCAGTGGTGCACAGTGCCGACAGCAACGCTCTCGACATTGAGAAGGTGGGCTTGGCAATGGCGGGTATTTCGTGATCGTCGGTGGCTATCGCATCGAGCTTGAACCGCGGCTCAAGTCACCGCGTTGGCTCGTGTATGTGGTGCCGGTCGTCTCACTGTTGTTCGCCTTCGTCGTGGCTGGCATCTTCTTGCTTGGTACCGGTCATAACCCCTTCACGACGTACGGGAAGTTGATTGACAAGGGATACACCTCTTATTACGGCATCACTGACACGCTCGGGTTGGCCACCCCGCTCATCTGCACCGGTCTCGCCGCAGCTTTCGCATTCCGGATGAACCTGTTCAACATCGGCGAAGAGGGCCAGATGTATCTCGGCATGATCGGGGCCGCATGGGCCGGCATCGTGCTGGCCGACAATCTCCCCGGTGTGGCAGCAGTGCCGGTGGTCATGTTGTCAGGTGCAGCCTTCGGCGCATTGTGGGTATTAGTTCCCGCTGTTTTGCGTGCACGTCTCGGCACGAGCGAGATTGTGAGCACGTTGTTGCTCAACTATGTAGCGCTCAATCTGGTCAACTTCTTGATCTTTGGTTCTCGGACGTTGTGGCGTGATCCGTCACCGTTCCCCGATGGCCAGTTGGTCGCCGATAGCGCCCGCCTCGATCGTTTCGGCACTACCAACGTCTATCCAACGTTGCTGATTGCGGCCATCCTTGCTGTCTTTCTCTGGCTGTTCATGCGATTTTCGAACTACGGCTATGAGACGTCCGTGTTTGCAGATTCGCCCAATACGGCTCGCTATGCCGGAATGAGCGCATCACGCCTGACCGTCTCGGTGTTGTTGTCCTCAGGTGCGCTGGCTGGTCTTGCGGGTTCGATGTACGTAGTGGGCCCAGCTGGCAAGGTCGACCCGGGGTTGCTTCAGGTTGGTCTTGGATATGCCGGCATCGTGGTGGCCGCCCTCGCGCGATACAACTTCGTCGCCGTCATCCTCACGGCGGTGTTGTTTGCTGGACTCCGAGTCGGCGGTGCGGCACTGCAGATTTCGAGTGATCCGGTGCCGATCGCAATTGCCACGGTGATCCAGGGTGCTGTGTTGTTGTTTGCTCTTGGCGGCGAGATGTTCCGCAAGAACCGGTTGAGAGTCCGGCGCATCGCTGGATCGCCCGTTCGAGGCGCGGCATGAACTCGAACATCTGGTTGATCACTTTTGCTGATGCCATCAGCATTGCCACCCCGCTCATCTTGGCGTCGTTGGGTGCAATGCTCACCGAGCGCTCCGGTGTGATCAATCTTGGCGTCGAGGGCTACTTGTTGATGGGTGCCGTCACTGCGTTCCAACTTGGCATGGGATTCGGCAATGTCTGGTTGTCGGTATTCGCGCCGATCCTGGTTGGTGTGGTGATGGCGCTCGTGCATGGAGCACTTGTCATTTCGCTGCGAGCCAACCAAATTGTCTCGGGTTTGGCGATGGTGATATTCGGGACAGGTCTCTCTCAATTTCTTGGCAAGTCTGTTGAAGGGGAGCGCCGACCTGTTTCCATCGAACCAATCGACTTTGGTCGCCTATCGGACATCCCATTCATCGGTCCGGTCATCTTTGGACACGATCCGCTGACCTATTTCACATGGGCACTCACGATCGTGGCTTCGCTCTATCTCAACCGCACACGCCCTGGCCTCGTGCTGCGCGCGACGGGTGATGCCCCGGCGACGGTGGATGCGCAAGGTGTCTCGGTTACCGCCGTTCGATACATCCATACGGTGGTTGGGGGTGCGTTGATGGCGTTTGCGGGGAGCTGGTTCATGCTGGCCCGCGGAACCGCGTGGAGTCAGGAGTCCACCACCAACGGCATCGGCTGGATCGCACTCGCACTCGTCGTGTTCGCTGCATGGCGGCCGCTACGCGCAATCCTCGGTGCCGTGCTCTTCGGTTTCACCCTGCAGGTTCCGTTCACCCTGCAGGCTCAGCAGATCAATGTGGTGGCGCCAGAGATGGTGAAGATGTTGCCGTACTTGGCGACGTTGTTTGTGTTGGTGGCGCTCTCGACGCCACGTGCTCGCCGACTCTTGGGTGCACCGAAGATGCTTGGCATTCCGTTCGTGCGTGACGAGCGCTGAGCTCGGGTTTTCGAATGGCGCGACTGTCATCGGGAAGTGGCGACGACTCGATTCTCGAGGTATTGCACGAGGTGGCAGACGCTGTCCGTGTGGTGCTTGATCAAAACACCGACTGGGGGCTTTCGGGAAAGCGCAAGTCGCAGTATCAAGTGGATCTCGCTTGTGATGAGGCTGCGCTCGCCATCTTGCATGGAGCGGGCTGCCAAGTGCTTTCCGAGGAGAGCGGCGTGACTGGCGGCGACGGTAATGATTCGTTGTTTGTGGTGATGGACCCCTTGGACGGTTCGACGAATGCCAGCCGCGGTGTGAAGTGGTTTGCTACTGCTCTTGCCGTGCTCGACCAAGATGGATTGCGAGCATCTCTAGTGGCGAATCAGGCTTCGTCTACAGACCGTTGGACGGCAACTCGCGGTGGTGGTGCATTCAAGAACGGCTCTGGTATCCAGCCCACAAGTTGCACCGAGCTCGGTAAGGCAATTGTCGGTGTGTCGGGCATCGTCAAGGTAAAGCCGGGCTGGGCCCAGTTCCGTGCACTTGGCGCAGCGGCTCTCGATCTGTGTCTCGTGGCCGAGGGCGTGACGGATGGCTGGATCGACTTCAACAGCCACGGCGGTTGGGACTACATGGCGAGCCTGTTGGTGTGTCGCGAAGCCGGTGTTGCAGTTGGCGAATTCAATGATCGTGAACTAGTGGTGCGAGATCACGCCGAGCGACGAACCATGGTGGCTGCGGCAACCGAGGAACTCCTTGCCAACTTGCTTGATATTCGCACCCGTCACGCCCAGGTGTGATCACGCTTCGACGAGCGCACGAACACACGGCGATGCCGTGGGCCAATGGTCGGGGAGTGAGTTTCGAGGTGGCGCGTTTCAACCTCGATTCAGGTGAATGGCTGTGGCGTGTGGCAATTGCGCCCATTGTGGAAGATGGACCGTTCTCTGTACTGAATGGAGTTCATCGTGAGTTGACGTTGCTCGAGGGAGAAGGACTCGTCTTAACCATCGACGGCAACATGGTGCAGTGCCGAAGGGGGCAAGTGGTCGATTTTTCTGGTGACGCCCACACCCACGCAGCCCTCACGCATGGACCAGTGGTGGATCTGAATGTGATGTCGCGAGCCGGATTTGAGCGAACCATGAAGGTGCTAACGGGACCATCGAACATCAAAGATTTTGATTGCCTCGTCGCTCTTGAGAATTCAGAGGTTCAATTCGAAGGTCAACACGCGACGCTCTCCCCTCGGGATGCCCTCGTGGGAGACACAGCGGTGGAGCTGTGCAGTGGCAGTGTCGCGGTGGTGAGCCCTAAGCGCTGAGTGCTTGCTTGATCGCCTGCGCACCGGCCAACAAATCTCTCCGCTCGCCGTCATCTAACACCGCAAATGCCGGTGCCACAATCCGATCAGTCAGCTTTTCCGCCTCGACCAATCGTTGACGTGCATCGTCGTCAATGTGAGGCGCATCCTCGGCGGTCCATCCGAACATCGCTACATCATTTGGGCGCTTGATGAAATGCGCTTGCTTGCCGGTGAGACCCATTGCGCGAACGGCCACGAGGTGGGCACTGCCGCGAAACTCGCGCAACACGGAGGTCAACTGCATTGCTCGGCCAAGAGTGTCCGAAACGAGTGGCTCGCTCTTGAACGCGGCATACAGCGCGAGCGCCTCGGGGTTGGCAGCATCGTTCACTTTGTTGGCCGCCGCGACGAACGCATCCAGACCGGCCACGCCGGCGAGCTTTTCTCGTCCTGTCACGGCACTGCACTCCAGATGAGCGCGTCCCGCGACAATCGGGTCGATCACCTGACGAGACGAATCCCAGGCTCGTTTGATTACGTCGGGATTGAAATAGCCGAATGCAGCAGCAACAACCGAAGAATCACAGTTGCCAAGCAAGCCACCGCGGCCAATGAAGTAGAACTGCGGGCCTTTGAGTCCGAGTTCCGTACCTCGTGCCATGGTGGTGGGGGTGAAGTAATAGGCCCACCCACTGTCGTTGATGAGGGGGCAAACCTGGGAGATGAGTTCGTCGTTGGTCACGACGGCGACACTACTCGCGCTCTTGGTCAGCCGATTGTGGTGCCGAAGAGCCAGCCCACGGTCATGGTGAAGGCGAATGCGATTGCGCCACCCACTACGACGCGGAGAATTGCGCGCTTGGCTTTCGCGCCCCCGAAACGAGCGCCGAAGAATCCGAGCCCAACCAGTGCGGCAAAGACCACCACGAGCGTGGCGATGATTCGTGACGACTCGGGGAACACGAGGACGGATAGCAATGGCACGGCGGCGCCGATTGCGAACGCGAAGGTTGAAGAAACGGCAGCAGGAATCGGGCTGGCCAGGTTGCCCATCGTGATGCCGAGCTCTTCGGCAAGGTGCACCTTGAGTGCGTCCTTTTCGGTGAGCTCGGTCGCTACTTGCGTGGCGAGACCGTTCGATAAACCTTTGTGTTCGAAGATCGCCACGAGTTCCTTGAACTCATGTTCGGGCTCGTTCTCCAGTTCCCATGTTTCCTTGCGGATGTCGGCCATTTCAGAGTCACGTTGCGAACTCACAGAGACGTATTCACCAAGGCCCATCGATGCAGCACCCGCCACCAGCCCAGCAATGCCTGCCGTGAGGATCGAGTTTCGTGATGCCTCTGCAGCGGCGACACCGAGGATCAGTGCCGCAGTGGAGATGATGCCGTCATTCGCGCCCAGCACCATGGCTCGCAGAACATTTGCGCGATGACTGGCGTGACCTTCGTCATGTGTACTCATTACACCATGCTCGCACAGTTGTGACGCTGTGACATAGGTTGGTGAGATGAAGTATGTCCGTGGTTTGGTGAACCTAACGCGTCGAATGCCGATGGTGACATGGTTGGTGGGATCGGCGACCGCAATCTGGGTGTTGTTCTGTGTGCTTGTCGGCATGCCGCCGGTGGTGATCGTTCTGCTACCGCTCGTTGTCGGAGGTGCGGCTTGGATGATCAATCGTCTCGTCAATCGGGCGGAGACGTCGGGCAAGAGACAAGGAGTCGTGCTTGCGAGTTCGACTGCGGCTGTGGTGATCGTTTTTGGTCTCATTCAGCTCATTCCGTACGGGAAGGACCACTCCAACCCACCAGTACTGGCAGAACCGGAATGGTCGAGCCCCGAGACGCGTGACTTGATGGTGCGTGCCTGTTATGGATGCCACTCCAATGAGGTTGAGTACCCCTCATACGCCAAGGTCGCGCCGATCTCTTGGATGGTCCAGTCACACATAGATGAAGGGCGTGGCCAGGTGAACTACTCGGAATTCGGCGTCTCGCGTGGGAACTATCGCGAGACGATTGAAGTTATCCAGGATGGCAGCATGCCGCCGTTCTATTACACGATGTTTGGACGCCACCCCGAGGCAAAGTTGACCAAGACAGAGAAGGCCACGCTGATTGCTGGGCTTGCCGCAACCCCCGGTCTCGGAGACAACGAACATCGCGGCGACAAAGGCGCAAAGTCCAACGACGAGGGCGATGACGATTGATTTTGCGATCGGACGTCGGTCTTGTTGCCTGCCGAGGAGTAGGTAGGCTCATTCGCCCTCGGGCGCTTAGCTCAGTTGGTTAGAGCATCTCCCTTACAAGGAGAGGGTCGGGGGTTCGAGTCCCTCAGCGCCCACCAAACTCGATTTCACGCAAGCCGATCGAAGATGGCATTGATTCGACGTGCGGGCTTTTGGGTGCGGCGTTCGATTCGATCGGCAAGCTCGGGAAGTCGGGATAGAGCGTTCACCCCGAGCCAACGGAACGGTTCAGGCTCCCACTTGGGCGAGTGGTGGTTCACCCAGGGGAGTGATGTGATGTCATCGTCCGAACTCGTGATCAGCGCTGCTGCCGAGCGCCCCGCAAGATGCGAAGCTGCGACACCGTCTCCCGAATAGCCGCCCAGTGTGACCAATTGGCGTTGATGATCGATGGTGACCGATGGATGCCAATCACGTGGCACCGCTAGTGCTCCACCCCAACAGTGGGTGATTCGTGCGGGACGCGTGGCGGGGAACATCTCGTGCATCGTGTTGATGATCTGTCGGTGGACACGTGGTGAGACATCGAGATTGGAGGAGATCCGACTTCCGAACGGATAACCGATTCCGCGACCGCCGAAGGCAATCCGATTATCAGCAGTTCGCTGCGCATACGTGACCATGTTCCGCCCGTCGGCAACAGTGACTCGACTCTCCCAACGGATTTCTGACCACACGTCTTCGCTGAGTGGTTCGGTGGCAACCATGTACGACCACAGGGGAAGCACAGCGCGGTGATCTTGTTTGAGCTGAGGTGTAAATCCCTCTGTCGCTCGTACCACCCAATCGGCAGCAACTCGTCGACCGCCCACCAAGGTGATCGATCCAGGTTCGATGGTGGTGACACGGGCATTACTCACGATCTTGACTCCGAGACTCGTCGCAATCTGAACGAGTCCATTCACCAACTTGATGGGGTGGAGCGCTGCGCAGTGTGGTGAGAAGAGGCCACCCCGAGAGTGGTGGATGTTGACGAGATCGGTTGTTTTGGCTGCAGAAAGATACGCAACTTCCTCAAATCCGTATCGGTGAAACATCGCCACCTGGTCGTGCAGCCGATTTTCATGTGCCGGATTAGTGGCAACGGTGAGTGTTCCCCCCAACGCCCAGTCGCAATCAATGCGATGTCGGGTAATGAACTCGCCGATGTCGGCGACTGTGTTGTTCATCGCCGCCTGCATGCGACGTGCTTGGTCGACACCATGCAGTTGTGCGAGATGGTCGAGATCGACGGGGAAGAGTGCGCTGCACCAGCCACCGTTTCTGCCACTTGCTCCAAATCCGGGCTCGTTCGCGTCCAGAACCATCACCGAGCGGGCAGGATCCGCGAGTTTCAAGTGAATAGACGTCCAAAGACCGGAGTAACCGCCGCCGACGACTACGACTTCGGTCGAAAACCGCTGATCGTCGTCATCGAACCGCTGCCGCTCCAGTGCCCACAGAGAGGATGGCCAGTCGTCTGTAGAGCGCTCGGAAGTCATCATTTTTTCTTGCTCAGATAGTGAGGATGATCGCGAAATCGCGAGATGATTCTCCACGTCCGCGAATGCGATTCCATAGTGCAGGAAGAGTCCACGTGAGCGAAATCGCGTAGTAGGCGAGGTGGTATTTCTTGCGGATCGCTCGATCCACACGTTTTGCCTCATCTCCCGTCACCAGGCGTGCAGTCGCCTCGGTGGTGGCAGCGCCCGACAGCACTTTGCCTTTCACGTCGCAAGGGGTGAGTGTGACTCGCGGGTTGTTGCGGATGCGTTTCACCTTGCCGGCCGATTCCTCGGTGATCACACCCAATTCGTTGCCAACGACAGAAACCCACACTGCTGTGGCAACGGGTTCGCCGTTCTTTCGGTAGGTCACGAGGGATAGATACTTTTCGTCGGCGAGCGTCATGGCGACTCCTTTGGTGAGGATGCTAGTGAACGTCGTTGTTGAGTAAGTTGGTCGCAATGCCACCTCTTGGAGTTGCGATAGCCGCTGGACTTACATCCGGTGTTGGCACCCTTGGTGGACTTGGTGGAGCGATCATGCTCGTTCCATTTTTGGTGCTCACGGGAATGCCGGTGAGCCAAGCGGCACCCCTTGGTCTGGTGTCGGTGGTTGCGGCCTCGTCGGCGGCTGCGCGCAGACAAATGACTGAACACACCACGAATCATCGTCTTGGGGTTGTCACGGAAACTGCATCGACAGCCGGTGCCGTTGCAGGGGCTTTTGCTGCAGGACTGATCTCCGATGTGGCGCTCACCTACATGCTTGCTGCAGTCGCAGTCTTTGCTGCGCTTGCCGGAGGTAAGCGCAAGGGCATGAGGTGGAAGCCTGATCCCTCCGTCTCGAAGGACGAGGTTGGCGAGTGGGTGGGATCCTTGAACGGCGCCTATTCACTCAACGGTGATGTGATCCCGTACTTCCCGAAGCGAGTTGGGGCTGGGTTGGTGGCCATGGGCATCTCGGGAGTCGTGACAGGTATTTCGGGGGTAGGTGGGGGGTTCATCAAAACTCCGGCCAAGAGCGAGTTGATGCATGTTCCAGTGAAGGTCTCCTCGAGCACTACGACGTTCTCCATTGGCATCACTGCGGCAGCGGCGTTGTTGGTGAAGGCGATGCACGGCGATGTCGATGTCGAACTGGCCGCGATGGTCATCCTGGGCTCCCTCGTTGGAGGGGTGGTCGGTTCGCGGGTGCAGTCAAGGCTTTCGCCGCCAACCGTCCGTAGGTTTCTCTCTGTGCTGCTTCTCGTCGTTGCTGCGATCCTCGTGGCCCGCGCATGAGTCAGCGGGTTGACCCCACGCAGGCGGCAGCTGAGGAAAAGGCCGGGCAGGTGGTCTGGCGCGCGTTGCTGCTCGGCGCGGGTCTTGCCTTGATCGGAGTCCTGCTGCCATCCCGGTTCGGCAGACCATTAGAGATTGCCGCCATCGCCATCGTCACCGCCATTCCACTCCTGCGGGTTGTCTGGTTGATCAGGCGTTGGACGAATCTCCGAGATTTGAAATACGTGCGTTGGGCGGTACTGCTGCTGTTGCTCGTTGCCGTCGGCCCCGCGCTTGCATTTCTCGGCAACTAGCGAGACGTGAAATCTGACGCGGTAGATCCACCGCCCCAGGTGGTCACGAAGGTGTAGGCATCACCTCGCACGATGGTCTCACGCCATTCGAGCGGGCCGTCTTGGTGTTCGGTGTAACGCTCGAGAAAGAACACCGCTTGTTTCGCATCGATGCCGAGTAGCTGTCGAGTCTCCGTGCTCGGGAGTTGCGGGTGAATTCGCTCCCAGCCACTCGTCGGTTGAATGCCCACCAATCTTGCCAGTTCGGCGTAAACGGCAGTATGGCGGAAGTCCACTTCGAACAAAGGCTTCACCAAGTTGGCTGGCATCCAAATGTCATCAACTGCAAATGGTGTGCCATCTACCAAGCGCAGTCGACGCAGGTGGAAGAACTGTTGCTTTCCGTCCGTTTGCAGGTGTTCGGCAACCGCGACGTTCTGCACACGGTCGAGAGCGAGCACCTCACTGTCTTGGCGGTATCCCTGATCCTCAATCGAGCGAAAGAGGCTGTACAACGACCCGATTCGTTGCTCAAGTGCGATTGGCTCGACGAAACTGCCTCGTCCTCGTTGGCGTTGTAAAACTCCCGAATCGCGCAGCTCCCTCAGAGCCTCGCGAACCGTGTGTCGACTAACTCGGTAGTGCGAGACGAGTTCCCGGTCGGATGGGAAACCGGAAAGGAACTCGCCCGCGTCGAGGCGCCGTCGAACGTCGTCGCGAACCTGCTCCCACAGTGGCGACGATGCGTCGCGACGAACCTTGAATTTGGCCGCCACTCAGTCGTCCCGAACTTGTTGCGTCAGTTGCCGACGCCAACCGTGGTGCGGTGTTCGCCGTCTCCTTGGGTGACGGCGCCTCCCGCTGCTCGGCTTGTCTGGGCATCACGAAGCCCCAGGCCGACGAACAAACCGGCGATGGTGACCGCAGCGAGTCCTGCGCCAGAGGCGAGCATCACAAGAGCGGGTGCCGGGCACGTACCGGAGACAGCCCAACCAATGCCAAAGATGGCGCCACCCACGACATGGTGCTTCTGCACCTTCGATCGGGAGAGCGACAGTGTTCCGGCCAAGACCGTCTTCACCTTGGCTCGTTCGAAGATGGCGAGCAATGGAAGGGAGGTGCCGATCGCCAAACCCATCAACCCGAACACGTCGAATTCCTCGAGTGACAGCATGTTGTGGATGGTGGTGTACTCGTGCAAGTTCGCTGCGCCGAGCACGAATCCGAAGCCTGCTCCAAAGAGGAGCCCGATGATGTTGAATTTTGTCGAGCTTTTCACGGTTCCTCCTCAGACCACTTGATTGATGATGAACGTGGTGGCTACGGCTGATGCCATAAAGGTCATCATGGCGGCCCAACTGGCGGGAGATCGTTGCGCGGTTCCGCAGATTCCGTGTCCAGAGGTGCATCCTCCAGACATACGTGCGCCGTATCCCATCACCACTGCGCCAACGAAGATGACCAGTGCAGCGACGGGGAGCGACAGCCCGAAGTTGCCTTCGCCCGATTGAGTGAGGATGTCGTAACCGCTTCTTGGATCGAACCCAGTTTCCTTCAAGGAGACTGCGATAAAACCACCGAGCGCAATCCCGACGAAGTACCACACGCGCCACACCACGGCACCAGGAACTCGTCGAACCGCTTTCGATGTCTCTGCGTAGGCACCGGTGGCCCCAAGAGGCTGGTTGGTGAAGAGGAAGAATCCCACCACCAAGAGTCCAAGTAGCGGCCCCGCAATGAACCACGGGAGACGGTCAGGTAACAGATCCATGAGAACCCCCAATTCGCTCGCCACCTGGCGATACCGAAACGGTAACACAGGCCAGAAATGTCCGTACATTTTGTTATCTTTGGCTCAACCCGAAAGGAGCCTCGATGTTTTTCAGGCAGTACTACCTCGCGTGTTTGTCTCATGCCTCGTATCTGATTGGCGACACCAAGACCGGTCGGGCAGTGGTGGTCGATCCACAGCGCGACATCTCGCAGTACTTGGAGGATGCGAAGGAGAACGGTCTCACTATCGAGCGTGTCATCGAAACTCACTTTCACGCCGACTTTCTTTCAGGTCACCTCGAGTTACAGAAGGCGACTGGCGCAGCCATTTCGTACGGCACGGTCGGTGCCGAGCGGGCCGAGTTTCCTGTCACGGCGATGAAGGATGGCGAGCGACTTTCGCTCGGAGAAGTGACTCTTGAAGTGATGGACACGCCCGGGCACACTCCCGAGTCGATCAGCATCATCGTGTACGACAAGAACGACGTGCCCTACGGCGTGTTGACCGGCGACACGCTCTTCATCGGTGATGTTGGTCGTCCCGACCTGCTGTCGTCGTTCGGCGCAACCGCCGAGGACCTTGGTCGGCAGCTGTATCACTCGTTGCATGATCGGTTGCTGAAGCTGCCGGACGAAACGAAGGTGTATCCGGCGCACGGCGCAGGTTCATCCTGTGGAAAGAATCTTTCGAGTGAGACGGTCTGCACCATCGGCAAGCAGAAGCGCACGAACTACGCACTGGCGCCGATGACCGAGGAAGAATTCGTGAAAGTCGTCACCGAGGGACAGAACGCCGCTCCGCTGTACTTTCCATTTGCCGCAGTCACTAACCGCAAGATGCGGGAAGTGTTCGATGAGGCAGGTGAGATTCGCTCGATGTCGATCGACGAAGTGCTGCAGGCCCAGAAAGACGGTGCAGTGGTGGTCGACACTCGTGAGCCGATGGACTACGCCACTGGTCATTTGCTTGGTTCGATCAACGTGGGTTTGTCCGGTCGATTCGCCGAATACACGGGTGAAGTGATCACATCGACCACACCGCTTGTGTTGTTGTGCCCCGAGGGCACGGAAGCCGAAGCTCGGGTTCGATTGGCCCGCATTGGATTCGACAAGGTCATCGGCGCATTGCGCACCCCAGAGAAGGTGTTCATTGAGCGACCAGAGCTCGTGGGTAAGGCATCGCGCCTCACCGTGGAGCAGCTGAAGATCAGTCGGAATGAAGTGAAGGGTCTGCAGGTGGTGGATGTTCGAGGTCCAGGTGAAGTCGCGAACGGCATGGTGCCCGGCGCAAAGCACGTGCAATTGCCTTCCCTCATTAACGATTACACGACGTTGGATCCGCAGGCGCCGACGGTGGTGTATTGCGCAGGTGGTTACCGCTCGAGCATCGCAGCGAGTTTCCTGAGGCAACGTGGATTCGTCGATGTGTCAGACTTGCTCGGTGGTTTTGGTGCTTGGTCGCAAGCGGGGGAAGAAGTCGCAGTAGTGACTTCTGCTCACTGAGAAGCGACAAATCATGACTCGTTACGCCTTCTTGATCGACCAAGACACCTGCATCGGGTGTCATGCCTGCACCGTCGCCTGCAAATCGGAGCACGATGTTCCACTGGGCGTGAATCGCACGTGGGTGAAATACATCGAGAAGGGGGAGTTTCCCGATTCTCGACGTTTCTATTCGGTCAATCGCTGCAATCACTGCGAAGACGCGCCCTGTGTTTCCATCTGTCCGACGACCGCGCTGTATCACCGCGAAGACGGCATCGTCGATTTCAACGACTCCAACTGCATCGGCTGCAAGTCGTGCATGAATGCATGCCCATACGACGCCCTCTACATCAACCCGGAGACACAGACGGCGCACAAGTGCAATTTCTGTTCACATCGTGTCGAGCTCTCGTTGGAGCCAAGTTGCGTGGTGGTGTGCCCGACTCAATCGATCATCGCGGGCGACATAGAGGACCCGAACTCAAAGATCTCCCAGATGCTCGGTCGATATGACACCAAGGTGCGTGCGCCAGAGCAGGGCACCAAGCCACACGTGTTCTACAAAGGTGCCGACGAGGCAGCGCTCGATCCATTGCGCACGAAGATCCTCGAAGACGGAATGATCTGGGCGGAGACCACGGAACATCATCCGACGATTCCCGTCTCCAACCCATCGATCGATTCCAATGTGGTGGCGCGCACTGCGTATACGACGAATCACCCGATGGCATGGAAAGGCAAAGTGTCGTCATACCTCGTCACCAAAGCAATCGCAGGTGGTGCGTTGTTGGTGGCCGGATTGCTCGCGTTGCTTGGCCATGCTGATGAGCAGGCATTCATCGGCGTCTATGCACCCACCGTTGCGCTGGTGTTCGCGGCGATCACCGGTGTGATCCTGATCTGGGACCTCAAGCAACCCCTCCGCTTCTTCTACATCTTCACGCGACCGCAATGGGGCTCGTGGCTGGTGAAGGGTTCGTTCATCTTGCTTGCCTTCGGAGGCGTCGGCTCGATGTGGTGGCTCGGTGGTGTGCTGGCAAACGAATCGCTGATCACCGCAATGGCCGTTCCTGCGATGGTGCTCGGTGCGGCAACTGCTGGGTACACCGCCTGGTTGTTCGCTCAGTGCGAAGGTCGTGATTTGTGGCAAACGCCGTTGCTCCTGCCCGTCCTTGTTTCGCAGGCTGTTGCTGCCGGCGCGGCAGCACTGATCATTCCCATTTCGTTCTTCAGCGTGCCCGACTCTGCAGTGAACGCGTTGTTGTGGACGCTGTTCGGCGGCATCGTCGCTGAACTGGTTTTCGTCATCATCGAAGTCACGTCGCACGGATCAGTGTCGGTGGAAATGGCAACTGCAGCCATGGTGAGCGGTAAGTACCGCGGACGCTTCTGGTTCGGTCTTGTTGGCGGCATGGTGGTCGCAGGCGGTCTCGCTCTGGTGGCCGCCCTTACTGGTGAGACTTCGATTGCAGTTGCAGCGAGTGTCCTCGCAGTAGCGGGTATCGCTGCCTACAAGGATGCGTTCGTCAGGGCTGGCCAGTCGGTGCCGTTGAGCTGAGGGGAAGCAGATGTCACTTCGCGAAGAGATCACCGCAGCGGGAATGGGGGAGCTGTCGAAGCTCCTACCCGGGTCGTCGCTCACCAACTACCCACCGGTTGAGAAATGGCAGGACTGGGTGGAGCTCGATTCGAAGGACTGGGCACACGGGAAGAAGACCAAGCGCCGCTTCAGCCTGATTCCCACCACCTGCTTCAACTGTGAGGCGTGTTGTGGCCTGCTCGCCTATGTCGACAAGGAAACGGGTGAGATCCAGAAATTCGAAGGCAACCCGCACCACCCAGCCAGTCGCGGTCGCAACTGCGCCAAGGGTCCGGCAACGATCAACCAGGTTCACGATGCCGATCGCATTCTGTTCCCGCTCAAGCGCGCTGGTAAGCGTGGTGAAGGCAAGTGGGAGCGCATCGAGTGGTCGCAGGCGCTCGAAGAAATCGGTTCACGTATTGGCAAGGCTTTCAAAGAAGGTCGCCACAAGGAAGTGATGTACCACGTGGGTCGTCCCGGTGACGACAGCTACATGGAGCGCGTCTTGCATGCATGGGGGTTGGACGGGCACAACAGTCACACCAACATCTGTTCATCGGGTGCGCGCGTTGGATACGCGGCATGGATGGGCTTCGACCGCCCCTCTGGCGATCACGCGAATGCCAAGGTGATCTTCCTCATCTCGTCACATCTCGAAGCTGGCCACTACTTCAACCCTCACGCACAGCGAATCATCGAAGGCAAGATGCGTGGCGCAAAGGTGATCTGTGTTGACCCGCGTCTTTCGAACACGGCTTCGATGAGCGATTACTGGTTGCCGGTGTGGCCGGGCACCGAAGCGTTCCTCTGCCTCGCCATTGCACGACTGCTTCTGCAAAACGGAACTTGGGATCGCGAATTCGTCAGGCGCTGGGTGAACTGGGACGTGTTCTTGCGAGAAACACGCCCAGACCTCGAGTGCACGTTCGAGAACGTCGACAAGGCGCTGATCGATCTGTATGCGGAGTACACGCCCGAGAAGGCGGAGCACATCTGTGGCATCGATGCCCGCAAGGTTCGTGAGATCGCCGAACACATTGGTCGCGCGGTTCCCGGTCGACTCTCCACGCACAACTGGCGTGCATCTGCGGCCGGCAACGAGGGCGGTTGGCAGACGTCACGCACCTTGTTCTTCCTCAATGTGCTCACCGGTTCGGTAGGCACCGAGGGTGGCACCAGCCCGAACGGTTGGAACAAGTTCATCCCCGTTCCACCGAAGAATCCGCATCCCCACGGCGATTGGAACGAATTGACGTGGCCGAAGGAATACCCGCTCACGCACCATGAACTTTCGATTCTGTTGCCACATTTCCTGAAAGAGGGAAGGGGCAAACTCGATACCTACTTCACACGTGTGTACAACCCGATCTGGACGAATCCGGACGGTTTCACCTGGCTCGAAGCATTGACGAATGAGGACTTGGTGGGGTGCCACGTTGCTCTCACGCCGATCTGGAGTGAGACAGCATGGTTCGCCGACTACGTGTTGCCGATGGGTGTCGCTTCCGAGCGTCACGACGTGGCGTCGTACGAAACACACATGGGGCGATGGATCGGCTTCCGTCAGCCGGTGATGAAGGTCTACGCGGAGCAGCAGGGAAAGACGATCAACCGCACGTACGAGGCCAACCCTGGCGAAGTGTGGGAAGAACACGAGTTCTGGATCGACCTGTCGTGGAAGATCGATCCCGACGGTTCGCTCGGTATCCGGGAACACTTCGAGTCGATTGCCAAGCCCGGAACTCCGTTG
This sequence comes from Ilumatobacteraceae bacterium, assembly GCA_017856375.1. Taxonomy (GTDB): domain Bacteria; phylum Actinomycetota; class Acidimicrobiia; order Acidimicrobiales; family Ilumatobacteraceae; genus UBA3006. The sequence continues at coordinate 38,834 of JAFMFC010000006.1, forward strand.
TCGATCGATGAGTACTACTCGCACCTGTTCGAGAACTCGATCCCTGGTTTGCCGGATGCGGCCAAGGCAGAAGGTTTGACCCCACTGCAGTACATGCGCAAACACGGCGCTTTTGCGATCCCGGGCAACCAGGAGAAAGTGCACGAACGAGTGGTCACCCCATCGGAGCTCGAGGCAGCCAAGGCAGTTCGTGACGCAGAGGGCGTCTATCGAGTGCCGGGTACAGCGGGAATGCACGACACCATCGACGATGTGCACGGCCACATGCCGTTTATCGGTGATGGTTCGCTCGGTGTGGACATTGAAGGAGAAATTCGTTTCGGTTTCCCCACGCCGTCGCGAAAGTTGGAGTTGTTCTCGCCGACGATGCGCGACTGGGGTTGGCCCGAGTACTCGCTGCCGACGTGGATTCCTTCCCACGTGCACTGGGAGAAACTCGACTTCGAACGAGGTGAGCGAATTCTTCTTCCGACGTTCCGCTTGCCAACGCTGATCCACACTCGATCTGCGCAGTCGAAGTGGCTGGCCGAACTCAGTCACGCTCATCCGTTGTGGATGCACCCAAGCGATGCGGAGAAGTTGGGCATCGAACCCAATGGCTTGGTGCGTGTCACCACCCAGACGGGTTACTTCGTCATTCGCGCGTGGCGCACGGAAGGAATTCGCCCCGGTGTGGTTGCGGCTTCACATCACATGGGTAGGTGGCGCCTGGATGAGCAGACCGGTACGCCCGGTTGGACCGCTGGTGTCGCAGCTCTCTCCGGCCCCGGTGTCGGTTATGGCGCGGGCGATGCGTCGAGCGACGGTCAGTGGCATCTCAATCAGATCCATGGTGTGCAGACATTCGAATCGGGGGATCCCGACTCGCAGCGCGTCTGGTGGTCGGATGCAGGTGTGCACCAAAACCTCACGTTCCCGGTTCAGCCTGACCCGATCTCGGGAATGCATTGCTGGCTGCAGCACGTGACGGTGTCAGCCGCACAGCCGGGTGATCGCTACGGAGACATCGCTGTCGATACCGGCAAGTCGATGCAGGTGTTCCACGAGTGGCTAGCCAAGACACGCCCGGCTCCGGGGCCAGGCGGCCTGCGACGTCCGTTGCACTTCGCTCGTCCGGTCAAGCCGCTCGCCACTGCCTACAAGATGCCGTGACTCGCGATCTCGCCGAACGGGCGACCAATCGTGCCGCATTCGCAGGAATGGCGGGCGCGCTGCTGCTCAGTGAGCCGGGTGCGGCACTCGGTGACGCACTTCGAAAACTTCCGCACTTGGCCAGCGTGGTGGAGTCGATCTCGTCGATCGAATACGAGCGCGTATTTCTCCGCGGTGCGCCACCCTACGAAAGCATCTTTCGCTCGGACTCGGGTCAGCGCGGTGGGTCGGTGTCGGCAAGAGTGGTCGACTCCTATGCGGAGATCGGTTTCACCGAACATGAAATCGGTGGGTGGCGTGTCGCAGGGCCCGATCATTTGGGACTTGAGTTGCGCGCTCACGCCCATTTGGTGGCTCTTGAGGCCGCAGCGTGGCGCGACGAGCGGCCGGACGAGGGCGCCCGAATGGTGGAGTCGCAGCGACGATTCTTTGCCGACCATTTGGCGTGGTGGGCCGAGATCGCACTTGAAGCGTTGCGAGAGGCAGCTGGGGATGGCGCGTATGCCGATCTCATCGAGGAAATCAAGGCATTTGTCGCAGAGGAGATCGACCTGTTGCGACCTGCACCGTTGCTCGAAGGAGAGATAGTTCAACCGACTCCTCATCCGGGACCTCTGGGCCCATCTCGTTTGGCGCGTCACATGCTTGCTCCGTCTCGCAGTGGCGTGTGGCTTTCGTCGAACAGAATTGCCGAGTCGGCCCACACCCTCGGGTTTCCATGGCGACCGATGGACGGACGCAACAACCTCACGCCACTGGTGGCAGCAGCGAATGATGCCGGTGAACTCGATGTGCTGGTGGCACCGTGGCTCGATCTCGCTCAAGCCGAATTGAAGAGGCATCGCGAACGGGCCCAGGAACAACCTGGTGCCGAGCGTGTATGGAGACACATGGCCTCACTTGCGGAAGCGACGATGGGAATCCTGTCGACGCTGAGCTCATCGTTGAATCTAGATACCGATGCAGAGATCATCGTTCGTGTTTCTGGTTCCGACCGACTGGACATGGTGCGCCGCCTCGACCAAACGGGGCTCAACATCGAGATCATCGAGGAGTTGTAGCCCGACGCCCACTCGCGGGCAGACCTCAATAGGGTTGGGGCATGGCGAAACCCCCTCTTCGCTTATTCCTCAGCGTTGCCCTGGCGATCACGGCAATTTTCGCTGTCTCCCCAGCGCAAGCAGATGCCCCTTGGCTAAAGGTACGCAACAAAGAGGCGCATGGCGGCGCCATCATGCAGACGGCGGTGCCTGGTGCTGTGGTGGCGTACCAGGTGCAGGCGCGCAAGTTTTCGATCTGGTACGTCGCTGGCCCCAAGAACGGTCGGATTGCGATCTACCTCAACGGGGCAAAACATCGGGTGGTGGATCAGTGGGCTCCCTCGAGGGAATCCCGCGCGATCGTGTTGAAGGGGTCCCGACCCGTGAACTCGGTGATGGTGGTGTCACTCGGCACCAAGCGTCCGAAGTCGAAGGGCACCCTTGTGAACGTCGATGCCATTTCACCACGAGCAGATCGCTGCTCAAAAGGTTGTCTGCGTACTCCAGAGCCATCATTGATGCTGACGTCGCTTTCCGAACTTGCAGCAGACCCTGTTTGGTTTCCCGCAGCGGTACCAACCCCTGATCAAGCGGTGTTTAATGTCGCGATTGGCAGTTACGTTCGCGGGCAAGACGTGTTGCCGCTGGATGCAAACGGACCGGTCATTCGTGAGGCGATGTGTGCTCAAGCCCGACGGGTGCCACAAGGTGTAATGATTCTTTCGTTCGGCAAACAGGTCGAGGGTGGATCGAGTGGCTTTGGCATCGCGCTGACTGATGCCGACATTGCGAATACCACTGCGACGGTGGCTTCGGGTCTCGCTGACTGTGCTTCAGGTCCGTGGGAGGTGGCGATCGGCACCAGTAACTCAGGTGGTGCCACGCCCTTCAACGGTTACGACGGCGGCGTTCGTTGGGCGCAGATCGTCGAGCAAGCCCGCGCGATTTCTGATCCTCGGGTGATCATTTCCGGCGCCAACGACCTCGAGCCCAGTTGGGGGCCAGTCGACCAGGCAAAGGCATGGGTGAGCGGATTCATTGCGACTTCTGGTCGTCGCTTGTGGAATTTCGGATCGGCCGACGGATGCCCCCAGAGCATCGGTTCAGTTCGCTGCAACAACGGGTGGACCATCGATGACGTGTTGTGGGTGTCGTCCACGGCATCGGCGAACATCGTGGTGGTGCCTCAGATCCACACTCGCAGTGGCTCTCAGGCAAGACAATGGGCGGTGATTGCTGCGCGTGGTTTGGAGTTGGGGAGCCCCTTGCGCATTGCTGGTGTGGGTGCGCAGCCCTCAGCGTGTCTACAGGTGCGTGGTGGTTGTCCCACCACGGGAAATGATGCCTGGACTGCATGGTCGCAGTTGCGCCTGGCGCTCGACTCGATTCCAGCGACAGCGGGAACGGCGATCGGCCCGCCACGTGACATTCGTTGGAGCTGGCGCTAACGATTTTGACGGCGACGACCGAGCATCGCGCCACCGATCACGACGATCAGCACTGCACCGATGATCAGTGGTCCAAATCCAATGCCCGTGGTAGCCAGATTCTTCACGTTGTCCGGAACATCCTCGGGGTAGAGGTGGTAGAAGTCGTCTGGAATCGTGTCCTCGGTTGTGTCTACCAACAAATGGAGGATCCGAAGAATTGCGGTATGCACGAGATCACCGTAGGTAACACCCTCATTTGTTCCTACAAGTGAATGTCCCGATGTGCGATGGCGCATGGAATGGGTGAATGCTGAAGGGAGAGTGGTGACCATGCGTCGCCTCGCGTTGCTTGCCGCTGCCTTCGTGCTTCTCATCGGTGCGACGCCTGCGCCGAAGGCGGCAGCAACACCGGAGGTGATGGGCAAGTACGTGAAGGTGTGGCCACTCATCGGGTACACGCCGGGCCCGATTTCCAAGTTCTTGACAGACGCTGAACAGCAGGTCATCGCCCAGGTGGAGCGGCACTTTCGAACGATGAAAGAAGCCGAAATCACGGGTGATGCTCCAGCTAGGTGGCACCTTGAGCCCGGCATTTCGAAATCTGAGAGTTTTCGTCTGCAGAACCGAGTACTCACCGTTCTTCGTCGTTGGCTCGAGGGGGTGGACGGATTCACCGAGGACAAGTCCATCGACATCATCGTCGGTCGTACCCAGGCCTACATCCAGGCCGAAGTGGCCAAACTCGGGTGCCGGCCAGACCTCTCTCCATACGGGGGCCAGATCCTGATGGGTGCGTTGCTCTGCAATCGGCGAGTCATCGTGTCAAACCTCACTGGCTATTTGTTCCTTACACGGTTGGGTCAGCTGGTGACTCCTGCGATGGAGCAGCGTCCAGAACCGGGTCTGCAGCAGTCGAGTTTTCGATTTGCCGTGCGTAACGCATCTGCCCTCACACACGAATGGTTGCACTATTTCCGCGCAGCGGCACTGGAGTGGCGCGTCGCACCCGACGAACCGTTGTGGTTCTCGGAGGGTTTCGCGGAGTTCTGGTCCGGAATGGCGATGGTGCGAGAGTTTCCGTATAACAATGCCCTGACGCGATTCCACGTAGTGAGGAACCGCGACTTCTTCGACTGGGCGAGGAAGTGTCCGGGTCCACTGTCCCGTTATCGGGTGAATCGGGAGATGAGTTGTGAGTACCACCTGGGGGCCCTCGCAATGCAGCTGTTGACTGCCCGGTATGGGGGCCTAGATGTGATCGTCGAAGGATTTGCGAAAACCAAAGGGTCGATCACCTTTGCGCAGTGGTTCGAGGAGTCGTTCGGCACCAAGTTTGAGGACTTCGAACGAGAAGCCGATTCCTACATCAACATCATTCGTACAGCAGAGCTGACGAAATAGCGCTACTGGTGGACAACGACGGTCTCGGGCTGGCGGTCGAACAGCGCGAGGAGCACCAGGGCCAGGACGACGAAGATGGCGCCAACCACGCGGGCAATGGTCAGATCTTCACCGAGGAACAGCGCTCCCGCGGCGATCGCCATCACCGGTTCCGAAGTGGCAGCCACGGAGGACTTGGTCGGTCCGATTCGGTTCAACCCAGCGAAGAACAACGTCACGCCACCAATGGTGGAGACGGTTCCCATCAACGTGACCCATGTCCATCCAAGAAGTGAATCGGGGAAGGCCACATCTACTCGCGAAGATCCGACGAGCCAGTACAACCAGAAGGAGACCGCTCCGCCCGTTATCACGAGGGTGGTTCCAGTCATCACATCGGTGCGTGTCAACGCTCGTGAGCTTCCAAGCGCGTAACCCGTGTACAGGATCGCTGAGCCAAGGCACAGGAGCACGCTCGTCGTTTGGCCTGAACCAACTTCGCCGGCCGTGATCGCTACGCCAATGAGTGTGAGCACAAGTGTGGCCATCACCTGTGGCGTGGGACGGTGGTGGAAGAGGATCCAACTAAATGCGACAACGAAGAGCGGATAGCAGTTGAACAGCACGATCGCCAGGCTGCTGTCGATGTCTTCGAGTGCCGAGAAGTAAAAGAGCGCACCGAGGAAGTAACCGACGCCTCCGTATGCAAGAAGGAGGGCCGCAGTTTTGCGATCGGGCCACGGTCGCTCTCGCATGAATACGATGCGTGCAGCGAGTGCGATCACGGCAGCAATCGTGAACCGGGAGATCAATGTTCCGACGACTGTCGAGCCCTCATCGCCGGCAAATTGCGAGAACGTCGGTGCGAGGCCGAAGAACAGGCTCGACAGGACGATGAAACCGATTCCCGCGATGGAGGATCTGTTGGTCACTTGAAGACAGTAGTTCTCGTACCCCGTAACTACGGTTGATGGCGTGATGCTGCGTCGGCTATTCGCGCTTCTCCTTGGTGGAGCCCTCATATTTCCGCTCGCGAACTTGTCGCCCGTGTCGGCCTCCAAGTTGATCGTTCTCGACTGTCGTGAGGGTGGACCATGCAAGGTGGGCGACAGAGGTCCGGGTGGAGGGGTGGTGGTGCACGATGCAGGGGTCACCACGTGGTGGGGAAGATACTTGGAGGCCCGAGTCGTTCCCGGTGCTGTTGGCGTCCCGTGGGCGCCGAACGAAGCAACGGCCACTCAAGCGGTGTTTCTGCCGGGAGAGCTGTCGCAGCTGCGACAGAGGATCAGAGCAAAGGGCGTGGGGTTCGGTCGGCTGAACACCACGGCAATCGTGGGCACCTACGGCGAAGGGAACTACGCAGCGTCGGTTGCCGCGCGATTCAGGGGTGGTGGGCAGTCGGACTGGTTCTTGCCTTCGAAGGATGAACTGGATCTGATCTATCGGCATCTTCACGTGGGGCGAACGCCACTTGCTCGACTGAATGTCGCCGTGTGGACATCCACCGAGGCAAGTGACTCCTTTGCGTGGTACCAGTTGTTCCAGGATGGCACCCAGTTCACTGACGCCAACGGCATCATCCCCGGATTGAAAATGAACAAAGCCGACACGCAGTCGCGGGCCCATGTCGGATCCAGCTTCGTGCCAACACCTTTCCAGATCTACGCACTGCGAGCCTTTGCCAATGGTTCAATGCCAACGCCCCCAGATGATTTCTCGAATGGGTCGCTCTGTGCGGTGGGTGGGCTATGTCGAGTGGGAGATGTAGGGCCCGGTGGAGGCATCGTGTTTTACGACGCAGGATCACGTCAACCGTGGGGGCGGTTCATGGAAGTGGCGCCAGCTTCCTGTGAAAGCTCTGGACTGGCATTCCGTCCGTCTGCTCAGCGCAGCGTGATTTACCCATTCACCGCGGGTCAGCCCACTCCGAAGGTTCGGCGATTACTTGCCAAAGGCGTGGGCATGGGGGCTGTGAACACCGCATTGATCGTGCAGCGCTTCAAACAGCGAGTGATGTATGCGGCGCGATTCGCCGATGAGTCAACCTGCAATGGGTTGACGGATTGGTTCTTGCCATCGAAAGACGAGTTGGACCTGGTCTACAACGTGGTTCGGGCGCGTGATGTTCCTCTCGGCGACTTTGACAAGGGGTACTACTGGACTTCGACTGACTACAACAATGTCACGGCGTGGACGCAGTACTTCACCGATGGCCAGCAGTTCGATCGTGTGCAGACGCTTTTTGCCAACAAACAGCCGCCTAATCGGCCGTTTCGTGTGCGCATGATTCGCGCCTTTGGCT
>JAFMFC010000118.1 GCA_017856375.1 Ilumatobacteraceae bacterium
GAGCTGGGCAACGACTGGGGCGAAGGTGTCGATGTCTTCTGCACCAACGATCACATAGGAAAAACCCCAACGCTCACGGCGGGCAAGGAGATCCTCGACCAGTGATGCCGGCGATCCAATCAAGGCAAAGGGGGAGTTTTCGATCAGCTCCGCTGTCACGCCCATGCCGGCCGAGAGCCCATCGATGGTTCGTTGGCGGTCATCGGTGACGTTCACCAGGTAGGCACGAACATTGAATTCGATGTGGTCGAGCCGAGAGCCGGCGGCTTCATTGACGAGCATGACCTTTTCGTCGACCACATCGGCTGCCATGCTGGCGATTGCTTCCGGGCCAACTGCTCCTGCAGTGAGGATTGGATTGATCCCGACGATGTCGGCTTCTCGCGCCGCGTAACGAAGCATCCGTGGCCCGCCTGCACCAATCAGAATCGGCGGACACGGTCGTTGCACGGGCTTGGGCAAGCCGTCGTAATTGTTGATTTGGTAGTGCTCGCCGGTGAACGAGAACGGTCCATCGCCGAGCGCGCCTCGGATTACGTGGATTCCCTCGATCATGCGATCGATCCGCACACCCGGTGTGTCGTAGGTAATGCCGGACTGGTCGTAGTCCGTCTTCATCCATCCTGCTCCGATGCCCAACTCCACTCGGCCTTCGGACAGCACATCGAGGGTGGCGATCTCCTTGGCAAACACGACCGGATGCTTGTAGTCGTTGTCCCACACCAGTGCGCCAACGCGCAACGATGTGGTGGCTTGCGCTGCTGCCATCAATGCGGGCATCGGAGCGAGTTGATCGGTGAAGTGATCCGGCATCGTCAATGTGGCGAAGCCGAGGTCCTCGACTTTGCGTGCGAGTGAAACCCACGAACTGGCGTCGGGCGCAGTGGACACTTGTACGCCAAAGCGAAAGGGCTTGATGGGGGCTTGCCGAACGGTCGTCATGGGGGCAGAGTAGCGTTTCAGTCGTAGTGAGCCCCCTCTCTCGACTCGGTATTCGGCTCGCGGTCACCGTCGTCGCCGGAGCACTCTTTGTCACCGCCGTGGTGACCGCAATGGCGCCACCCGCATGGGGAGTACTGAACAGCCACTCGGTCATTCCCGTCAACCTCACGCAATTCGCCGGACTTTCCCAACGCAGTGTCGTCTACGACGTGAATGGGCAGCAGATCGGCGTGTTTCAAGTAGAGAATGCTCAGCGCACGCCCGTGGACAGCGTGCCCGAGCCGGTGATCGCGGCCTTCTTGGCCGTCGAAGACACCACATTCTTCAGCCATCAAGGGGTCAACCTGCGGGCCACGGTGCGCGCCTTGTTGTCCAACTACCAGGCATCTTCTTCGCGCCAGGGAGCTTCGACAATCACCCAACAAGTGGTGAAGAACGAATTCCTCGCAGGCTTGAGCAGGGACGGTCGCTACAAGATTCTTCAGGCGCGTTACGCGACGATGCTCGAGAAACAAGTGGCCAAGCGCGACATTCTCGAGCGCTACTTAAACACGGTGTTCTTCGGCAATAACGCCTACGGATTGCGTGCCGCAGCCGAGGTGTACTTCGGTGTTCCCGTCGCTCAGCTCACAGCTGTGCAGGGCGCGTTCCTGGCGGGACTCGTACAAGCTCCATCCACGTACGACCCGATTCGTCGTCCCGACTCATCGCGCATCCGGTTCAAGACGGTGCTCGGGCGACTGGTGGACACCAACGTGATCACCGGCGACGAGGCGACCGCGGTGTGTAAGGGTTGGGAATCGCCGCGCGTGCGCACGTTGACCGATGCCGATTGTCCGATACCCGAAGAGGTGAACAGCATCCCTCAGGAAGACGTCAACCGCACGTACTTCACCGAGGCGGTGAAGGACTACCTGTTGAACCGTTCGGACGCACTGGGGGCGACCTATCAAGATCGTTACAACCGCCTCTTCCGCGGCGGATTGAAGATCTACACCACACTCGACAGGCAAGCGCAGCTTGCTGCTGAAGTTGCCGTTGAGGCGCAGTTGCCGAGAAACAAGACCGGCATCACCGCCGCGGTGGTCAGCATCGACAACCAAACGGGTGGCGTGCTTGCGATGGTCGGTGGGGACGGGTTCGTGCCCGGCACCAACGAGGTGAACGTGGCACTTCGACGTCGGCAAACCGGATCGAGCGTGAAGATGTTCATTCTCGCTGCAGCTCTGCAGGCGGGGATTCTCCCGGACGATCTAATCGATGGCACCCTGCCGTGCACCTTGCCAAACCCGGGCAAACCGGAAGAGCCATTCGAGATCACTCAAGGTGTCTCACGCGGCGTGTCGACATTGCGTTCGATGACGGAGCTCTCCATCAACTGCGCGTACGCCAAGTTGTCGCAGGTGGTAGGCCTCGAGCGCACGGTGTCGTTGATGTACAAGATGGTGGACAGCGAGTGGAGCAATCCCGAGACGGTTTCGATCCAGCCATTTGCCTCGCTCACCACTGGCGCCAACGAACTCAGCCCACTCGACATGGCCACCAGTGCACAAACGATCGCCAACCTCGGCATGCACATTCGCCCGTATCTCGTCGAGCGGATCGAGGATGCCAACGGAGAGCTGTATCGCCACGAATCCGAATCGCAGCAGGTGCTCACTCCTGATGTCGCATTTCGCGCGGTCGACACCTTGAAGGGCGTGCTCATTCGGGGTACCGCACGTCGCACGCCGCTCGATGGCGAACGTCCGGCAGCAGGCAAGACGGGCACCCAAGATGAAAACACCAATGCGTGGTTCGTCGGTTTCACGAGACAGGTTTCAACGGCCGTGTGGGTGGGCGATCCAAAGGGCTACACGCCGATGGTGAACATTCCCGAGTTCGTCAGCAAGGACGGCATCACGCGCGTGCAAGGTGCGATGTACCCGGCGCGAATCTGGAAGTCGGCAATGGATTCGATCCACGCAGGCAAACCCAACCTCGATTGGGATGCTCCACCCGAAGCGGTGTCGACGGCAATTCGCCCCGACGTGACGCCGAAGCGCATCTACTTGCCGGGAACGGAATGTTTGGCGCGAGTGGTGTCGGGAACGATTCCGGCGCAACCGGACAAGAATCAGCCGGTCAACCCGGTTATCCCGGGCGACACCGTGACGGTGAGCGTCGTCGATCCGGGCACAACCATTGCGCCAACGGACACCAACCCGTATTCGCCCGTCAACACAGTGGGAATTGGTGACTACTGGATTTACGAATGCAACAAACCGCTCCCAGCCTCCGTGCAAGTGGTCGGGCAGTAGTGTCCGGCACATGATGGAGGGCCTCGCCGAAGTCCTCGCGGTGCAAGGGCTCGACATTGCCATCGAGCAGGCCAACCATCGACTCACTCATTTGCCCGAAATCGATCGTCGGCGAGAGAGCATGGAATCCGTGGCAACTCACGAGCGCGAAATTGCCGAACTCGATCGTCGCTTGGCTGATGCGGCTTCGGGTTTGGCTGCGAGCGAGCGAG
>JAFMFC010000007.1 GCA_017856375.1 Ilumatobacteraceae bacterium
CACGGTGGTGGTGTCGGTATCGGCCGCAGTATCCACGCCGGCATGGTGTGTCTTGCCGACGGCACCGACCTCGCGGCAGAGAAACTGTCTCGCGTGTTGAAGTCGGATCCGGGTATGGGCGTGATTCGCCATGCCGACGCGGGCTACGAGCATGCCATCAACACCGCCTCTGAGCGCGGGGTGCGCGTACCGATGCGCGAACAGTGATGCGTCTGCACTGCGAATACGCCTGGCTTGGGGGAGAGTCGGCTGCTCGCAACGTACGCATCACCATCGATGGAGGGAAGATCGTTGATGTCGATCCCGATGTGGAGCGCACAGTCGACGACGTGGTTGTTGCAGGCGTGGTGATGCCCGGGCTGGTCAACAGCCATAGTCACGCCTTCCACCGAGCTCTGCGTGGACGCACGCATGCAGGTTCCGGTGATTTTTGGTCGTGGCGCAACCCGATGTACACCCTTGCGCAACGGCTCGACCCGGACAATTATCGAGACCTTTCGGCTGCGGTTTACGGCGAGATGGTGTTGGCAGGGATTACCGGTGTCGGTGAGTTTCACTACGTACATCACCAGGTAGATGGAACACCCTATGCAAACAAGAACGCGATGGGTCTTGCGCTGGTAGACGGCGCAGCACAGGCGGGAATTCGTCTTGCGATGCTCGATACGGCGTATTTGCATGCCGGCCTCGACAAACCCGAGCCACTCGCCGAACAGCGCCGGTTCAGCGACGGTTCGATTTCCAAGTGGCTGGAGCGAGTGAACGAGATGTCGGGTGGCGAGCACTGGACCGTTGGTTTGGCGCCTCACAGCGTTCGTGCCGTGCATCCCGATGAACTGCGTGAAGTTGCCGCTGGGCGCGGATCACGGGTGGTGCATCTGCACGTTTCGGAGCAGTCTGCCGAAAACGAAGTGTGTTTGCGGATGACGGGAAAGACCCCCACCGAGGTGCTGCACGATGCTGGGTTATTGGGCCCGCATCTCACGGCGGTGCATGCCACTCATCTGAGCGATCACGATGTATCGCTGCTCGGATCGACGAAGTCGAACATCTGCATGTGTCCGACGACGGAGCGTGATCTTGCGGACGGGATCGGTCCGGCAAGTCGTCTCGCACAAGGTGGTTGCACTCTCTGCCTCGGCTCTGATTCGCATGCCGTGATCGACCTGTTCGAAGAGGCACGTGCCGTCGAACATGATGAACGTTTGATCACGGGTAAGCGAGGAATTCACACTCCTGCCAGATTGTTGGAGGCCGCAACTCGTGGCGGAGAGAATTCGCTCGGTTGGAATCCCGCTGCAGGAGTCGGTGTTCGCGTCGGTGCGCCAGCCGATTTGATTGCGCTCGATCTCGACACCGTGCGCCTCGCAGGTTTCGAGGCGAAGTCGGCCGCGGCGCACATCGTTCACGCCGCTGCACCAGCCGACGTAAGGGACGTCTGGATGGGCGGCAAACAGGTGGTCCGCAGTCGCGAACATCTCGCCTTGGGAGACGTGGCTGCTCGACTCCGATCCGCAATTGGCGTGCTTGGTACCCTGTAATTCGTCATGGCAGTCCTTCCCATCGCCAAAGTGGGGCACCCCGAATTGCGGATCCGCGCCAAGGAAGTGACCCGGGAGGAACTTGCCTCGGCAAACGTGCAGACCTTCATCGATGACCTCATCGAGACCATGCGCCACGCCAACGGTGCGGGTTTGGCCGCCACCCAGGTGCTACGCCACCAGCGCATTTGTGCGGTGGAGGTGCGCGACAACCCGCGCTATCCCTACAAGCCCAACATCCCGCTCACGATTCTGGTGAACCCCGTGTTGACGCCGCTTGACGACGACAAGTTCGAGAACTACGAAGGCTGCCTCTCGGTTCCCGGCATTCGTGGTTTGGTGTTGCGCAACACTCGCATCCGCGTCCAAGCATGGGATCGCCGTGGCAATGAGATCAACGAAGAAGTGCGTGGCTTGAAGGCATGCACATACCAACACGAGGTGGATCACCTCGACGGATTGCTGTTTCTCGACCGGGTCCTCGATCCGATGACGCTTGCCACCTGGGAAGCATTCGATGAATTCCACAAGAGTGCCTTTGTCGAGCGAGTAACCGCGCTCGTCGCCAAACACGGTTCCTGATGCTCGCCATCGCGGGTATCGGCCATCTCGTTACCAACGATCCGAATCTTGGCGATGGCAAGCTTGGCGTCATTCGTGATGCTGCCGTGGTGGTGGGCGACGATGGCTTGATTTCGTGGGTCGGCCAGTCGAGTGATGTCGAGAATCACACATCGACTCGTCCTCTCAACGTCGGCGGACGTGTAGTCATTCCAGGGTTCGTAGACAGTCACACGCATCTGGTCTTTGCGGGGGATCGCGCGAGTGAGTTTGCGGCTCGAATGGCGGGCGAGCCCTACAAGGCCGGTGGAATTCGCACGACGATGGCGGCGACTCGCGCAGCAACGAACGATCAACTGGTGGCGAACGCGCGTCGACTTGCGGCCGAGGCTCTCGCTTCGGGCACGACGACGATCGAGGTCAAGTCCGGCTATGGGCTCTCGGTTGCCGATGAAGCTCGGTCGCTCGAAGCGGCGCGAGCAGTCACCGACGAGACCACGTTCCTCGGAGCCCATGTGGTTCCTCCCGACACCGATCCTGATTCGTATGTCGACCTCGTGTGCGGAGAGATGTTGGGCAGATGCGCACCTCACGCACGTTGGATTGATGTCTTTTGTGATCGAGGCGCATTCGACGTGGATCAGGCGCGCACGATTCTCGCTGCAGGAGCTAAGGCCGGCTTGGGCACACGTCTACATGCCAATCAGCTACAGCATGGCGGCGGTATTGCGCTCGGAGTGGAGATGGGCGTTGCTTCGTGCGACCACTGCACGCACGTGTCGGACCACGACATCGAGTTGCTCGCCAGCGCACGAGACACCACGGTGGCGACTTTGCTACCCACTGCCGAACTGTGCACGCGTTCGCCGTTTCCCGATGCGCGTCGCCTGATTGACGCTGGGGTAGCGGTGGCGCTCGCCTCGGACTGCAATCCCGGCTCTTCCTACACCTCGTCGATGCCGCTCGTGGTGGCGCTCGGGGTGATCTCGATGGGGATGACCTGTGACGAGGCCTTGTGGTCGGCAACCATGGGTGGAGCGCGGGCACTTCGCCGATCGGACGTCGGTGGCCTCGCCCCGTTCATGCGAGGCGATCTCGTCATTTTGGATGCTGCAAGCCATGTACATTTGGCCTACCGGCCAGGCGTGAATCTGGTTACAACGGTTGTACGAGCAGGCGAAGTCGTTTCCGGACAATTAGATTTTCTCGTATGACGTCGCAGAGGGGTCCGGTTCTCAACACGAAGGCCGAATGGCGCACCGTGGCCGTCATCGTTGCCGTGTATGCGGGAACGATTGCCGTGGTGGGCAATCATGAGCGACTCGGGGGGTGGCTCACGGTTCTGTTGCTCGCGTGGTTCGGAGCGTGGCACCTGAGCATGCAGCACGAACTCCTGCACGGGCACCCCTTCTCGAAGCCGTGGATGAACGATGCCGTGGCGAGTATTCCCTTGACTTTGTGGATTCCGTTCCTGATGTTCAAGCCCGACCATCTCGAACACCACCGGACAGATCTCACGACTCCCGGCATCGACAACGAGTCGTTCTATGTCGACCCGCAGGATTGGGAGAAGATGGGGCGTCTGCGACGGGGCTACTACTGGGCCAATCGCACCATCCTGTTTCGGATTTTCGTCAACACCATCGTGAGTACCTGGCAGTATCACGCGTGGAAGTTGCGCATGGTGGCCAAAGGCGATCGCCAAACCATCACTGCGTACTTGGCGCATTTCGTTTTGCTCGTTCCGACGATCTGGTTGGTGGTGGGTGTTGCAGGGATGCCGTTGTGGCAGTACGCACTGGGTGTCACCTACGGAGGGCGAGTATTGAACGCAATCCGCCCATTCCCCGAGCACAAGTATCAGTCGGGAGTCGAACTACGTACGGCGATGATCATGGCCGGGCCGGTGATGAGTCTGTTGATGCTGAACAACAACTTGCATGTTCCGCACCACGATGAACCAGCGCAGCCGTGGTACGAGTATCGCAAGGTGGCCAAGCGGGTGAATGCCGAGCAGAGGGCGCAAGAAGCTGGCTTGATGTATCGAGGCGGATACCTGGAGGTGTTCCGCAAGTACTCGTTTAAGCCGGTCGACGCGCCCGTTCGTCAGACGGTATAAATGCAAAAACCCCGCCGGTCTGTGACCGACGGGGTTTTTGACTTGAGACTTAGGCGCGTAGGCCTCTGCTGACCATCGAGACGACGGCGTCCTTGACCGGAATCATGCCGAGCACGATCGCACCGTTGACGATGTGTCCAAGCCAGCCGCTCCACATTCCAGTGTCGAGACCGCTCATCCAGGCGCCTACGGCGTTGTAGTCGAGTACGTACATCATCAAGACGGCGATGATGAGGTTCCACAGGGCTCCCACGATCGGGATCTTGCGGATGATGGCACTCAGGCCAACGACGCCCAGGACCGTGTCAACCACGTTCTGAACTGCGCCAAGCAGGACTGCCAACAGGAGAAGTGCTCCAAGGGTGTACATATTGATTTTCCTCGTTTCTGCGGTCCCCAGGGCCGCACAATCGACCGTAAGCACGCTGAGCGTCCCAGTGGTGGATTTCACGACATTGCAATATGTGAGCCCCGAATGGTGGGATTTGAGGCGATTGTTACATTCCCGCGACAGGTAATCAACCACATGAATTAGGGTTCTCGTCGATGGAACACGTCGACGTTGTCGTTGTGGGGGCAGGAATTAGCGGCATTGGCGCGGCCTACCACCTACAGACAATGTCGCCCGATCGAAGCTTCGTGGTGTTGGAGGCTCGCCAAGACATCGGTGGTACCTGGGACCTGTTTCGTTACCCCGGAGTGCGCTCGGACAGCGATATGTACACACTCGGCTACCAGTTCAAGCCGTGGACCAATGCAAAGTCGATCGCCGACGGGCCTTCGATCATGGAGTACCTCCGCGAAACGGTTCGCGAGTACGGAATCGATCGACATATTCGCTTTGGCAGGCGAGTGAGCGCTGCCTCGTGGTCGACCGAGAAGGGCGCGTGGACCATTTCGATTGCTGATCAACACGGCGATGTCAGTCAGATGACCTGCAATTTCTTGTTCATGTGCGCGGGCTACTACTCCTATCGATCGGGATATAAGGCCGAGATTCCCGGCATTGCAGACTTCGACGGCACCGTGTTGCACCCACAGTTCTGGCCTGAACAACTCAACTACGCAGGGAAGCGAGTGGCGGTCATCGGATCGGGGGCGACAGCGATGACGATCGTGCCGGCGATGGCTCGTGACGCTGCTCATGTGACGATGATTCAGCGATCGCCGACCTATGTCGTGGCACGTCCAGATGTTGACAAGATCGCCTTGTTCATGCGCAAGTTGCTCCCCGAAAAACTTGCGTATCGACTTATTCGGCTCAAAAACACCACGTTGCAGCAACTGTTTTACGGGCGAATGCGTAACTATCCAAAGGAGGCTAAACAGCGTCTGATTGATATGGTTCGAGAGCGGGTGGGTGACTCGATCGACGTTGACCGTCACTTCACGCCGTCCTACAACCCATGGGATCAGCGCCTATGCCTACTGCCGAACGGCGACTTCTTGGATGCGCTGAAAGAAGGCAAGGCTTCGATTGTCACCGACACGATTGCAGGGTTCGACGCCCACGCCATTCGATTGAATTCGGGTCAAGTGATCGAGGCTGACATCGTGGTGACCGCCACAGGGTTGCAGCTCGTCGTCCTGGGTGAGGCGCAATTCGACATTGACGGCAAACCGATCGACTTCGCTAGCACCTTCACGTACAAGGGCCTTGGTTTCTCGGGGGTGCCGAATCTCGTCACCTCCTTCGGATACATCAACGCATCTTGGACGTTGAAGTCCGATCTCACCTGTGAGTACGTCTGCCGCCTCCTCAACCACATGAGTGAAACGGGTACTCAAATTTGCACGCCAACGTTGCGTGCCGGAGAAAAGTCGATGCCGCGTCGGCCTTGGATCGACGGCTTCACCCCTGGCTACATGCTGCGCGACATGCATCGGTTCCCCAGTCAAGGGGATCGTGAGCCATGGTTGAATCCACAGAACTTCAAGAAGGATGTCGAGTTGTATCGGCATTCCACTGTCGACGATGGTGTGATGACCTTCACCAAGGCAATCATCTCGATCCGATGAATTCAGGCCAATTGGGGGCATGGTCGCCCTTTCAAGTCAAGATGTATCGCGCATTGTGGTTTGCCAACCTCGGTATCAACCTTGGCTCCTTCACCCACATCACGGCAGCCGGATGGACGATGACACTGCTCACCGATTCGGCTGTTCTCGTCGGAGCAGTGCAGACCGTTTGGGCGGTGCCAGGTTTCTTGCTCGCATTGCATTCAGGCGCGATTGCTGACGAGTTCGATCGACGCCGGGTCGTGGCGATTTCACAGAGTTTCGCCATCGTGTTTGCCGTCGTCATTGCCATCATGCAATGGAACGACATGTTGACGCCAGGGATCTTGCTTGGCGCAACCCTTGCCGAATCGATTGCTCTCACGATCGGAACTCCCGCGATGATCGCAATGACACCGCTAGTGGTGGGTCGTGAGCGACTACACCAAGCACTCGCCTTGGACTCGACGACTCGTTACTTGGCGCAGGCGCTCGGCCCTGCGATTGCAGGAGCGGTCATTGCTTTCGTCAACATTGGCGCCGTGTACATGTTGAATGCCTTCGCATTGGTATGGGTGGTGATTCTTGCTTCCTCTGGGCGGCTTCCCGAAGCAGAGCGAGGAGAACGTTCTTCGGTGACGAAGTCGATCATCGACGGAGTGAAATTCGTGGTGTCGCGAGTTGAACTGCGCAACAACTTGATCCGCCTGTTTGTCGCGAGCGCGGTGTCTGCTTCGGTGATCGGGCTATTGCCTTTGATGGCCAAGAACAATCTCGGAATGGATGCGAGTGGCTACGGGGCCCTGTATGCATCCGTTGGTGTGGGCGCGGTGATCGTGGTGGCGATGCTGCCGCGGATACGACGCAGCCTGTCAGAAGAGTCGCTCGTTCAGTTGTCTTCGATCGTGTGGGGCGCCAGTATCGCCGGCGCTGCGACAACGACCAATGCGGGATTGGCGATGATTGCCCTCGGCTTTGCGGGAGCCGGGTTGATGGCCATGATGAATGTGCTCTTCACTTCGTTTCTGTCGCGCCTCGAAGAGTGGGTACGCGGTCGGGGGTCATCCATTTCGATGTTCGCAGCGTGGCTCGGAGCCTCAGCGGGTTCGATCTCGTGGGGCGCTCTCGCAGGTGGCACCACGGTGACAACAGCCCTCATGGGCTCTGCCGCAGCGATGGTATTGACGACGTGGCTGGGGAAAGCCGCGTTGCCGATGTTTAGAGCTGCAAACTCTTGATCTCGAGGAACTCCTCGAAACCGTGGCGACCTAGTTCGCGGCCATAACCGGACTGCTTGTAACCACCGAAGGGTGCATTGACGTTGAAGCGACCATTGTTCACTTCTACCTGACCGGTGCGGAGGCGCTTGGCGATGCCCATGGCACGGTCCTTGTCGGCGGCCCAAACGCCACCAGCCAGACCGTAGACCGTGTCGTTGGCAATGCGAATGGCATCTTCGTCATCTTTGTAAGGGATGATGCAGAGCACTGGACCGAAAATTTCTTCCTGGGCGATAGTCATCGAGTTCTTCACGTTGCTGAACACGGTGGGGCGGACGTAGAAGCCCTTGGCCAAACCTTCGGGAGCGCCGAGGCCACCAGCGATGACGGTCGCGCCTTCGTCAATGCCCTTCTGGATGTATGACTGCACACGGTCGCGTTGTGCCGCCGAGGCAAGCGGACCGAGATGTGTACCTTCGGCTTGTGGGTCGCCCACCACCATGCCGCCGGCGGCCATCGCCGCGGCCTTTTCTGCGTCGGCAACCCGGGAGGCAGGAACCAGCATTCGTGTGAGGGCAGAGCAGGTTTGTCCGCTGTTGAGGAACGCTTTGCCCACTCCTGCCATCACCGCTTGAGCAAATGCATCTCCCTCGAGATCGTCGCAGATGATGTTTGCCGACTTGCCGCCAAGCTCGAGAGCCACCTTCTTCACGGTTTCGGCCGCCACTTGTGAGACTCTCTTGCCGGCACGTGTGCTGCCGGTGAATGACACCATGTCGACATTCGGGTGTGCGGCGATTGCTTCGCCGACGACAGGTCCGGTACCGGTGACCATGTTGAAGACGCCCTTCGGAAGACCGACACCGTCGATGATCTCGGCAAGCATGAACGCATCAAGTGGTGCCACTTCGCTTGGCTTCAACACGACGGTGCAGCCTGCCGCCATGGCGAACGCCACCTTGGCGGCGATCTGGTGCAGGGGGTAGTTCCAGGGCGTGATGCATCCGACCACACCGATGGGCTCACGTACGACGAGCGATGAACCAACTTCTTCTTCGTACCTGAACGACTGTGCGACCGCGGCAGCTTGCTTGAACGAATTGATCGGCAATCCAACTTGGACGAGCTTGGAGAGCATCGCGCTCATGCCCGTTTCTTTGGAGATGACGGCGGCGATCTCGTCCATCCGTGCAGCCAGCCCGTCCCCAATCTTGTCGACGTAAGAGGCGCGCTCTGCTGGCGCCAGCGTCGACCACGAGGGGAACGCTGCGGCAGCGGACTTTGCTGCAGCGTCGACATCCTGCGCATTGCCCTCGGGAATCGAACCCATCACTTCTTCAGTTATCGAATCGAATACCTGGATGGTCCCAGTGCCATTCGGCTTTACCCAGGCACCGTTCACGTAGATCTTGTCGTGAGCAATCATCGTGCGCTCCTTTGTCGGGACTTCATTGTGGCACAGCCTCGCCAGGCGGTTCCTGTTCGGGCTGGTCCAGCAGGTTCAGTAATCTTGGTCGCGGCACAAATTCAGGAGGCCCACTGATGAATATGGAACAGTCGACCAAGATGCGCTCGGGGAAGGGCTTCATTGCTGCACTCGATCAGAGTGGCGGCAGCACGCCAAAGGCACTCAAGCTCTACGGAATCGAGGAGTCCGAGTATTCGGGTGAAGATCAGATGTTCGATCTGATTCATGGCATGCGCACGCGCATCATCAAGAGCAAGTCGTTTGGGGGCGACCGCGTGCTCGGCGCGATTCTTTTCGAAGGAACCATGGATCGCGCAATCGATGGCATGCCCACCGCGCAGTACCTGTGGGAGAAGAAGAGTGTGATCCCATTCCTCAAGGTGGACAAAGGCTTGGCTGATGAAGCAGATGGCGTCCAGGTGATGAAGTCGATGCCGGAGTTGGACAAGCTTCTTGCCAAGGCAGTGAAAGCCGGGATCTTCGGCACCAAGATGCGCTCAGTAATCAAGCAGGCGAGTGCGAGCGGTATCAAGGCTGTTGTCGCTCAGCAGTTCGAAGTTGGACGCCAGATCCTCGCAGCAGGCTTGGTGCCGATCATCGAACCCGAGGTGGACATCAAGTGCCCACAGAAGGCAGAAGCAGAGGAGATCTTGAAGGCAGAAATTCTCGCCGAGTTGGCAAAGCAGCCCGCCGATCAACCGATCATGCTCAAGCTCACTCTGCCCGAAGCAGATGGCTTCTATTCCGAACTCGTGAGCCATCCGTCGGTTCTGCGGGTGGTGGCGCTTTCCGGTGGTTACTCCCGCGACGAATCAAATGCTCGTCTCTCCCGCAACAAGGGAGTCATCGCGAGCTTTTCGCGCGCACTCACCGAGGGGCTTTCGGCGAAGCAGTCTGAAGCAGAGTTCGATGCAATGCTCGACTCAACGATCGCGAGCATCTGCGCTGCCTCGATCACCTGATCGAACGGCAACGAATCAGAATGCGCGCATGCGCACCGAGAGGCAGGTGACGCATCCCTCGAGTTTGATGTACTCGGAGACGTCCACCTGAATCGTCTC
Source organism: Ilumatobacteraceae bacterium (assembly GCA_017856375.1). Taxonomy (GTDB): domain Bacteria; phylum Actinomycetota; class Acidimicrobiia; order Acidimicrobiales; family Ilumatobacteraceae; genus UBA3006. Next base: position 9,969 of record JAFMFC010000007.1, read on the forward strand.
GTAACCGAGACTTTCCAACAGCTCTGCGCTCTTCGGAGCATCAGCCGCCATCAATAAACGCCCGTTGTCGATGATCACGACATGAGCTCCTGATTCCTCGGGCATGGAGAGATACTTCGGAAAGACCGTGGAGTCGTCCACCGCCGGATCCCAGCCGATGATCGTGCCATCGGGCAAGGCCGTCACGGCTGATTTCAGGTGAAGCACCTTCGTCACGGGAACGACCACCACGGTGGCACCCATCGGCTCCAAGATGCTTTCCAATTGCTTGATTCCCTCTTGATTGGTGCGACCACCGAGACCGACATAGATGGTGTCGTTCACCTTGAGAACATCGCCGCCATCGAGGGTTCCGGGAGCGACAATTCGCTCCAATCGACATCCGAAGGATGCCACCACAGGTTCTACGGCTTCGACTTCGGGCTTGCGCGCATCGTTGCCGGGGCGGGTGATCACCGCCACATCGCGAAACATCACCACGGTGTCCTCGATGAACACGCTGTCGGCACACGAGTCGAGCTCCGGCACCTCACGTACTTGCCAACCGACGCCACGAAGGGCGTCGACGTATGACTCCCACTGACGCCTGGCCAGATCGATGTCGACGGGTTGGCGTTCGAGATGGGTGAGCAGGCCCTCGGCCAGGCGCGAACTGGTGCGACGAACGAGAGCAACCGTCATCGGTTCGAAACCAGATGAACGTTCATGGAGCGGGTGACGGGAATCGAACCCGCATAGCCAGCTTGGAAGGCTGGAACTCTAGCCATTGAGCTACACCCGCAAATGGCTCTCAGATTTTACTTGACGATGTAACCCTTTGGGGCGTTGACCGTACGAGCATCCTTGCCCTAGTCGCCGTTGTCTGAAAGGGTGGACTTATGAAACCGATTCAGATTCTCCGTGCCACGATCCTTCTCGCGGCAGCAGCCAGCCTCGTCTTGAGTGTGTGGCTGTTTTTCGCCAACGATGGGGCCATGGACGACAAACTCAACGGGATCTTCGTGGGCACGTGGGTGCCCTCGATCCTCGCGTTGGGTGCCTTCCTCGTCTCCTCTCAGCAGAAGAGGAGTTGAGATGAGTCAGGGCGCACTCTTTGCCTTCGGCTGTGTGATCTTCTTCGTGGTCGCCACGGGAAGTTTCATGTATGCGATGATGACCCTTCGGGAAGCCGCCGACAAAAATCGATGAGAGCGAGCGGTTCGCTCGCTCGTTAGACGCGCGGGTGGTGGCAGGCGACGAACTGACCTGGGGTCACTTCGCGCAGTTGTGGCTCTTCGGCCGAGCACTTTTCGGATGCGGCAGGGCAGCGTGTGCGGAACCGACAGCCGGACGGCGGATTCATCGGTGAAGGTGGCTCGCCTTGCAGGGCTACGCCGTCACGTCGCTTCGTTGGATCGGGAAGCGGAACCGAGTCGATGAGTGCTGCGGTGTAATGGTGCGCAGGCTTGGAGTAGATCGCATCGGGTGAACCAATCTCACACACCTTGCCGAGGTACATCACCATGATTCGTGAGCTGACGGCCTTGACCACCGCCAAGTCGTGGCTGATGAAGAGCATCGTGAGGCCGTAGCGCTCCTTCATGTCCTGCAGTAGGTTCAAAATCTGTGCTTGGATGCTCACGTCGAGTGCGCTCACCGGCTCGTCACAGATCAGCATTCGTGGTTCGAGCGCCAGGCTGCGCGCAATTGACAGGCGCTGACATTGACCACCGGAGAACTCGTACGAGTGACGCTCCAACACTTGGTCGGGCTCGAGGCCCACATTGTTGAGCAGCTCGCGAACCTTCGCCTCGCGCTCCTCATTATCGCCCTTGTTCCATACCCACAGCGGCTCGCCGATCAGGTCGCGCACCGTCATGCGCGGATCGAGCGAAGAGATGGGGTCCTGGAAGATCATCTGGATTGCGGTGCGGGCCTTGCGCAGGTCCTCGCGTTTGAGCGTCGTGAGGTCGGTCCCTTCGAAAGTGACGCTGCCTCCATCGGGTGATGGCAGTTGAAGTACTGCTTTGCCCAAAGTGGTCTTGCCACAACCGGACTCGCCCACGATGGAGAGGGTCTCGCCCTTCAAGACATCGAAGGACACATCGGAAACGGCCTTGACGACGCCGCCCGGAACCTTGAATTCAACGCGAAGATCCTTCACCGTGAGCACGGCATCGGGAGAGTTGCGCAGGTGGGCGTAACCGGTCATGACGACTTCCTCGCGATAGTGCTGCCGAGCGGATACCAGCAGCGATACAAGTGTCCATTGCCGGCGTCTTCGAGCTCGGGGCGATCCTGACGGCACTTGTCCTGTGCGTAGGAACAGCGGCTCGCGAAACCGCAGCCCTCGGGGCGATCGGTGGGGTTGGGGAGACGACCCTCGATCACGGGTAGACGCTTCTCCGTGGGCGCATCGATCTTCGGGATCGACTTCAGCAGTGCCTCGGTGTAGGGCATCTTCATGTTGGCGAAGAGCTCCGTTGTCGGAGCCATCTCGACGATCTCTCCCGCGTACATCACTGCCACGAAGTCGGTATTGTTGGCCACCACGCCGAGGTCGTGGGTGACGAGCACCATCGACATCCCCAAGTCTTTGCGGAGGTCAGCCAGCAGATTGAGGATCTGCGCCTGCACGGTGACGTCGAGCGCCGTGGTGGGTTCGTCGGCAAACAGCAACTTCGGGTTGCAAGCGATCGCTGTGGCGATCATCACGCGCTGACGCATACCGCCGGAGAGCTGGTAGGGGAACTTGCGAAGAACTGCTTCAGGATCGGGAATACGCACCTTGGCCAGCAACTCAGCGCTGCGCTTCATCGCATCCTTCTTGCTCATGCCTAGACGTACGCGCAGCCCCTCGGAGATCTGGGTGCCAATCCGACGCACAGGGTTGAGGGCGGTCATCGGGTCTTGGAAGATCATCGCCATGCCGGTGCCGAAATACTCGCGCACCTGCACGCTGTCGAGTGAGGAAAGTTCCTGGCCGTCAAACATCACGGAGCCACTGCGCTCCACATTGCTGCCGCTGAGCAGACCCATCGCTGCGCGCGACATGACCGTCTTGCCCGAGCCCGACTCGCCGACGATGCCCACGCTTGCTCCCGCGGGGATGTCGAGATTGACGCCGCGGACGGCTTCAAGTAGGCCACGCGGGGTGCGGAATCGGACGACAAGATCCTTGATGGAGAGCAGGGCGGTCAAATCTTTCCCTCCCTCAAATCGAGACGCGAGCGGAGATGATCTCCCACCTGATTGCACGCAATCACCGAGAGGGCGAGGACCGTGACGGGAACGTACATCGAATGCGGCAGGTAGGTGAACTCGCCCGCCACGCGGGCGATCATGGCCCCCCACGACACACCGTCAACAACTCCAACTCCCAACAGTGAGAGCGAACCTTCGGCCACGATTACCACACCGATGGCGAGGAAGCCCACCGAATAAATGGCTGGTAGCACGTTCGGCACGATGTGCTTGAAGATGATGTCCTTGTCGCGCATGCCCATGCTGCGGGCCGCAACCACAAACTCGCGATTGACCCAGGCCAAAGTCGCACCACGGGCGATGCGACCGAGGATCGGGATGATCACGAAGGTAAGCGACAGCATGATGACGAAGATGCGCCGGTTGGACGAGACCGGGATAGACGGATCGGGGCTGGTAGCGAGTACCGCCACGAGGGATAGCCCGAGGACGAGATTGGGGATTGAGAGGATGATGTTGAACAGCGTGCTCACGATGCCGTCGAACCGACCACGCACGTAGGCCGAAATGATGCCAATAGAGGAGCCGATGAGTCCGCCGACGAGCACAGAAACCAAAGAGATCATCAAGGACACTCGGGTCCCGTTGACGACGTTCGACAGCAAGTCGTAGCCGTTCGAATCGGTGCCGAGTAGATGACCTGGCGAAAATGGTTTGACACCTGGCGCAGCAAAGTCTGCTTCTCGCGGGTCGGGCAGAGGGAGAAACGGTCCGACCACTGCCAGGATCGCGATGATGGCAAGCCAGGTCGAACAGACTTTGGTGAAGAGATCCATCCGTCGGAAGGCGCTACGCACGGCGGCGCTCCCTGGTGCGTGGATCGACAAAACCAACCGCGATGTCCGCAAGCGTATTGAACAATACGAAGCCAACCGCGAGAATCGCCACATACGACTGCAGCGCGAAAAACTGTCGTGAGAAGATGGCTATGCCGATCTCCGAACCCAGACCGGGAATAGTGAAGAGTTGTTCAATCACGAGTGTGCCGCCCATAAGAGCACCCATATTCAGGGCAAAGCTGGTGAAGAGGGTGACGGAGCTCGGTCGCAACACATGCGAGAACAAAATACGCTTGTTGGAGAGCCCCTTGGAGACTGCCATGGTGACGTAGTCCTCGCGGAGAGTCGCAATCACATCCGCGCGCAGGAGTCGGGTGTAGGTGGCAATAAGTGGGATGGCGAGCGACGCCACGGGCAGGATCATCGTACGAAAATGCTCGACGAGGTTTTCACCGGGCGAGACATAACCGAGGGGCGGCAGCCATGCGAGTGTGACACCGAAGAATACGGCGAGGAGCAGGCCGAAGACGAAGTTGGGAATAGAGGAGGCGGTGAACAGACCGTAGGAAATCGCCTTGTCTGAGCGCTTGCCACTGCGGTAGGCGGTGTAGATGCCGAGTGGTACGGAGACAACGAGTGCGACGACTTGGACATAAAACATCAGCTGGAGCGAGATGGGAAGTGCCGAGCCCACTTTGTCGGCGACTGGGGTGGTGCCACCGCCGGGCGACACGATCGGACCGAAGTCGCCCGCCACAAAGTCGCGGAGCCAGAGCAGGTAGAACGTGACGGGATCCTTGTCGAGCCGAAGTTCTTTCAATCGGGCTGCACGAGAAGCCTCATCAAATCCGCCCGCGTAAATCTCTGCAAGCCCAACAGGAAGGAGGCGCAACAACAGCGAGAGAAAGAGCGTGGAACCGATGACCACGACGACGGCTTGGCCCAACTGGCGCAGCACAGAACCGAGCGCTCCTAGTCGTTTCACGTGCTCACCCCCACGAAGATATCCCCAATTCGAAGTAACCAGAGCATATATGAAAATTGCCTGGGGTGGAAATCCACCCCAGGCAATTAATCAACTTACTTGAGGATGATTAGTTCTCGATGTAGACGCCAGTCCAGTTGACGCCCGAGTTGGTCATCGCGCGACCACGACCGCCAGAGGCGAGCGTGAACGTGTCGAATCCCTTCATGTTGCTGGTGAAGCCATACACATACTGGATTGTTGGCTGCGGGAGCACCATGGCGTTTTCCTGGATGTACTTGGTGGCGGCTCGCAGTTTGTCGCGACGCGCACTGGTCGTGTCGAACTGAGCAGCCCAAACGAGCGCGTCCTGAGTTGGATCGCTGAATCGAGCTGGGTTGATCAGACGTCCGAAACCACCGAGTAGCGGTCCCACCGCAGACTTCAGCGTGAGGTTGTTTGGAGCTGAATAGCCATTCGATTGCAGGAAGGGCAACGTGAACGACGTGCCCGTGCCCTCGAAGAGGGTGGTTGGGTACATCTGGTACGTGTTGACCTTGCCGGATGTCGGTGGGGGGAAGGCTGTCGACGTGATGGTCGCGGTGTCCTGCGTGAGGATATTCACCGTGATGCCGGCCTTCTTCATGATTTGGGCAAACGCCTTAGCGCTGGCCTGGGCCTCTGCCGAAGTGTCGGCCGGAAGCTGGAACGCCAGGTCCTTGCCCGTGTCCTTCTTGTAGGCGGCAACGGCAGCCTTGGCTTTGGCCAAGTCGTAGCCGATAAAGCCCTGCTTGTTGTACATCACGTTGCGCTTGCCGACGATCGAGTCGTTAATGGTGCCCACACATTTGCCCTGGAAGCAGTTGCGCTGCTTGTAGAACGTCTCGCGGTCCATGGCATAAGACACGGCCAAACGGGCGTTCTTGTTGTTGAACGGCTCGATGGCGGTATTGAACATGTTCATGGCGTAGTAGTCGTCCGGGCTGGCGATCGTCTTCAAGCTCTTGTTGGCCTGAACGTTGACGATCTGCTTGATTTCACCAGCAGAGGAAAACATGGCTGCATCCAACGTGCCGGACTTGAGTCCGTTGGCACGCTGAGTGGCCTGGTTGACATACTTGAAGTTGATCGAGTTCAGGTACGGCAATACGTTGCCGGCCTTGTCCTTGCGCCAGTAGTTCGGGTTACGCACCACGGTGACGTCGGTCTGCGAGTACTTCGAGACCATGAATGGTCCTGTGCCGCTGCCCTTGCTTACGCACTTGGATGCCGCACCTGGTGCGAGGTCTCCGCTAGAACGCATAAAGAAGCGACCCGAACCATAGAGGTACTCAGGAAGGTCGATCTGCGAGTTCCAAAGCTCGATCGCAATCGAGTCTGCGGACACCGGACGTACGTCCTTGATGTTCGCGGTGAAGGGAATTGCAGAACCGGCGGTGTGACCTACTGCTGCTGCTCCGGCTGCCTGACCCAATTGCCCGATCACAGAAGCCAAGTAGTAGCCACGCAGTGCCTGAATGTTGAGAATCACGTTGGCGACGTCCATGTTCGTGCCGTCGTGATACTTCACACCAGAGCGGAGTTTGATGACCCACGTCTTGTAGTCGGGGGTGGGGGTGGCTGCTGACGCAAGGTGCGGCACGATGCGGCCGTCCGAACGCTGCTCGAAGAGACCTTCGTATACGGACTTCAATACACCCAGTGCTGCGTTAGACGCGTTACCAAAGCAGAAGCCCTCCAAAGGCAAGGTGTTGAAGATGCCGACCGTGATGTCGCCACCCTGCTTGGGCGCAGCAACTTTCGCGGCACTCGACATCGAAGCCGGTACAACGGACGCCACCAGCGAGAGGGCCGCGATCGCGGCAATCTTGCGGGAAGCACCCTTGAACGGATGTTTCATTCTTTCCCCCATTGTGTTGCGGAAGCCCCACTGGCCCCCTGTTGAATTGCATTCAGCCTATGGGTGTCTCTCGGAAGCGTCAAGACGGATGTTGCCTTAATTGAGCCCTTGAGAGAGGTTTCTCAAACGCTTACTCTGATGGAGGGTAAACCTAGCGAGCGCTAGGTTTACCCTTGCATCGTGCGCAATTGCTCCACGGGAATGTGGCAGCGCATGAAGTGGCCGGGGCTCACTTCTCGAAGTTCCGGCTCTTCCGATGTGCATTTGTGGGCAAGCCCGCTGGCGGCCATACGCGGACAACGGGGGTTGAGCACACAGCCCGTCGGTGGGCTGGCTGGGCTCGGTACTTCGCCGCCCAGGCGAATTCGTGCGCGAGGCGAGCCGTCGATGGCGGGAACGCTGGAAACTAGCGCTTCGGTGTACGGGTGGTGTGGCCCATTGAAGACCTCCTCGGCTGCGCCGAGTTCCATGATTCGCCCGAGGTACATCACCGCGATGCGGTCGGAGAGATAGCGCACCACGCCGAGGTCGTGGCTAATGAACACGTAGCTCACGTTTTCATTCGCCTGGAGATCGGCAAGCAAATTGAGAATATTCGCTTGCACACTCACGTCGAGTGCGCTCGTCGGTTCGTCGCACACCACCAATTTCGGGCTGCCCGCGAAAGAACGAGCGATTGCTACACGCTGTTTGAGGCCACCGGAAAGTTGAGCCGGGCGAGCGGAGTGCAGCACCGGATCCACGCTCATCGAATTGAGCAATTCCTGTGCACGGTCTTCCGATTCGCGCTTCGGCTTGCCCGCGAGCTTTTCCACGGCGCGGGCCACGATGCGCGTGACGGAGTGGCGTCGGTTGAGTGCAGAGTCGGGGTTTTGAAACACGATCTGTACTGAACCCACCTCGTGTGCCGTGCGGTCTGCAATTCCCTTGCCGAGCTGGCGGCCTTCGAGTGTGACGATGCTTCCCTCATCCGGCTCGAAGATGCCGAGCAGAGTTTTGGCAAGCGTGGTCTTGCCCGAACCGGACTCGCCAACAAGGCCGAGCGTTTCACCGCGAGCAAGAGACATGGTGACATCAGTGAGCACGCGGACTTCCTGGTCGTCTTGGCTGAACGTCTTCGACAAATGCGCAATGGTGAGCAGTTCTTTGCTATGGGATGAGTCTGTCTTTTGCTGCAGCGGCGCGGAGCCAACCGTGCGTGGCAGATTGACGGCTTGCTCGTTGAAATGGCAACGCGAAAAGTGGCCATTGCGCAAATCGACGAGCGGTGGAGGCGTGGTGCGGCAGACGTCTTGGGCAATCGCGCAACGGTCGACGAACACACAGCCCGGAAGTTCGCTGCCGAGTGGCGGCGGGGTACCGGGGATGGTGTCGAGGTGGGCAAGGCGCTTGTGCAACCCGCCGCGCGGGATGCAGCGCATCAAGCCGACGGTGTAAGGGTGATTGGGATTCTGCAGGATCGTCTCGGTCTCACCCTCTTCGACGAGCGCACCCGCATACAGCACGCCGACCCGATCGCACATCGAGCGAATCACGCCAAGGTTGTGGCTGATGAACAAAATCGACGTTCCCGAATCCTTAATCAAACCGCGCACGAGATCGAGGACTTCGGCCTCCACCGTGGCATCCAGGCCCGTGGTGGGCTCGTCCAGAATGAGGAGTCGCGGGTTGCTAGCAAGTGCCATGGCGATGACCACGCGCTGTGCCATGCCGCCCGAAAGCTGGTGGGGGTAGCGCCGCATCACGCGCTTGGGGTCGGCGATCTGCACTCTCTTCAGCGCCTCTTCAGCGAGTTCGAGTGCTTCCTTGGAACCGTGACCGAGCATGGTGAACGACTCGGCGACTTGTTCTCCGATGCGAATGGTGGGGTTCAGTGCCGCGATCGGGTTCTGGTACACCATGCCGATCGCCGAGCGACGCATCTCGCGAATCTCCGCGTCACTCACCGACGTCATGTCGCGACCTTCGAACAACACCTGCCCCGAAACGATCTGGCCGTTGCGCGGGAGGTAACGCATCGAGGCATAGGCGGCCGTCGACTTTCCGCAGCCGGACTCGCCTACGAGACCGTACGACTCGCCCGGCTTGATGGCAAAAGAAATACCGCGCAACACATCACGATCAATACCGCGAACGGTGTAAGTGACGCGAAGATCTCGTAGCTCGAGTGTGGGAGTGCTCATATCTCGAACGCCTCCATGATTGAGTCGGCGATGAGGTTGATGCCGATGGCGAGTGTGGCGATGGCTCCAGCGGGAAACACTGTGGCCCACCACAAATTGCCGAAGATGCCGCTGTAGTTCTCCGCCACCTGCGAACCCCAGTTAGGGGATCCGAGCTCCACGCCCACGCCAAGGAACGAGAGCGTGGCGATGGCGAACACGGCGTAGCCGAGGCGGATGGTGAACTCCACGATGATCGGCGGCAAGACGTTGGGGAGAATTTCCACGAAGAGGATGTGCGGCATTTTCTCGGTGCGCAACTTTGCCGCGGCCACATAATCAAGCTCTGCCTCGTAGAGCACGGCTGCGCGAACCGTGCGAGCAATGATCGGCGTGAACACGAAGCCGATGATCAAGACGGTGATCACCTCGGACTGTCCTTCGAGAGCGGCGAGTGCGAGAAGTGCAATCACGATCACGGGAAGTGCGCTGATGGCATCAAGAATGCGCATCACAATGACGTCGAATCGTCCCTTCATGTAACCCGTGAGAAGCCCGAGGGTCGTGCCGAACAGAGTTCCAATCGCCGTGGCACTAAACGCCATGAAGATGATCGGCCTGGTGCCCGCCACAACACGTGAATAGACGTCTCGACCGATGTTGTCGGTGCCGAACCAGAACTCGTCCGACGGTCGTTTGTTCACGTTGAGGACATCTACGCCACCGGGTTCGAATCTGGTGAGAAAATTGCCGAAGAGCGCCGCGATCAACCACATGCCGAGAAGCAGTGCGCCAAGGATGAACGCTGGATTGCGGCGCAATTGGGCGAAACGTTCCTTGCGGATGCGCTTGCGCTCGAGCACCGCGGCTGCGCGGAGTGCGGAGGCCTGGGTCATCGTTCGATTCCTTGACGAATTCGCGGATTGAGTACGGCAAACAGAATGTCGGCGATCAACTGTGCGAGCACGATGACCACTGCCACGATCAGCACCGATGACTGCAGTACGGGGTAATCGCGGTACTGCACAGCCTTGATCAGGATGGTGCCGAATCCCGGGTAGTTGAACACTCGCTCTACCGCCACCAGACCACCAATGAGGTATGGAACCTGACTGGCGATTACGGCGATCGAGGGGAGCAACGCGTTGCGGAGCACGTGCTTGTTGACGACTTTGCGACGTGGCAGACCTTTTAGTGTCGCCGTGCGCACGTAGTCGGAATCGAAAGCTTCGATAACTCCGGCGCGAGCAATGCGTGAGATGTAGCCGAAGAGCACCAGTACGAGTGCAATCGACGGCAAAATCAGGTGGTAGACGTACGTCAGCAGACCTTCATCCGGTCCGGGGTATGCGCTCGTGGGCAACCATTTCAACCGCACGCCAACGATCAGTACGAGGAGCACTGCCCAGACAAACTCCGGGACCACCGCAGCCGAAAGACCGCCAACCGTGATCACGCGGTCAACCGGCTTGCCTCTCATCACGCCGGCCGTAATGCCGCCGATGATGCTCAACGGAACCGTGAGCAGGAATGCAATCGCCGCAAGTCGCAATGACAGGCCAATGGCTGGGAGGATGTAATCCACGACTGGCACTCGGTGCTGGATCGAATTGCCGAGATCACCCTGCAGTGTGTTTGAGAGCCATGTCCAGTACTGGGCAAGTAGGGGACGATCAAGGCCGAGATCCTTGCGCAATTTGGCGACGTTTTCCGGTTCGGCCAAGTTGCCGAGAATGCGCGTCGCGGGGTCGCCGGGGAGGATGTTTGTCATGAAGAAGATCGCCGTCGTCACCACGAAAACGGTGAGCAACGCAAGTCCGAGGCGCTTGGCGACGTACTTCAGCACGCGGTCATCCTAGGTGACGCATGTCCCATGCAAAAACAAAAATCATTGTTTCGGAAACATTCACGCGATCGCGAAATGCAAAAGAGCCGGTGCACCGAAGTGCACCGGCTCTTTTAATTACTGAATGGTTCAGACGTTACGAGCCGAAGCCGATTCGAACTGAGCCATGCCGTTGGCATAGACGCCGGTGAGGCCCTTGCGGACAGCGCCGGTTGCTACGTCGAAGTACAGGAAGATGTACGGCGAGTCTTCGAGGGCGATTTCTTGGATCGTCTTGGCAGCTGCCTGACGGTCCGCCTCGGTTGCTCCCGTGACGAACGCCGTGATTGCGGCGTCCATGTCATCGCTCTTGTACTGGGCGGCATTCCAGTCGCCCGTGGACTTGATCACGCGGTTCAAGACCACGTCCGGCGAACCACGGTGACCGAAGTCGGTGATGCCGAAGTTGGACTCGAGCCAGTAGTTGCTCTCCTGCTTCTTCGACTCCTGGGCTGACCAGGGCTCGGTGTAGTAGGAGTCCGCTTGCTTGATCGTCACGTTGATGCCGATCTCTGCGAGCGAGCTCTTCAGGAACGGTGCCAACAGGTTGATGTCGTCGCGCGAGTAGCTCGACAGATCGACATCGAAACCTTCGCTGCCGGCTTCCGCCATCAGGGCCTTGGCCGCCTCGAGATCGATCTCGCGCTGAGCCACCGAGGTGTCCTTCAGCGTCGGGTAGGCATCGATGATCGAGTCGTTACCGAGGACGCCCTCACCGAGGAGCACACCCGACAGATAGTCGGCACGGGCCAAGGTGAGTGCAGCAGCCTTGCGGATGCGCTTGTCCTGGAACGGACCGAAGTCGTTACGCATGTGGACCATGAGGTGCGAAGCCGACGGCACACGCACGAGCTCGACGACGTTGGTGTCGACGGCCGCTGCGGTGGACGGGTTGATCTTCGCGACCACTGCATCGATTTCGCCAGCGGTGAGCTGAGCAACTGCAGCATCGGCCGAGTCGAACTGGATGAGCTCCAGCGAATCGAATGCCGGGATGCGGTTGGTGTCCCAGTAGGCGTCGTTGCGGGTGAACGTGGTGCGGTCGCCCTCGGTGTAGGTGCCGAGCACCCATGGGCCACAGCTGTTCATCGTGGTCTGCCAGCCTTCGCCAGCTGCTTCGCCACTCTTGATCATGATCAAGCCGTAGGTGGTGCTGGAGATCAGGTTGGGCAAGGCACCCGTGGGGGCCGAGCACGCAATCTGGATCGTTGAGTCATCAACCTTGGTGACACCAGCTGCCTCGAGCACGCCAGCGAAGGTGCCGGCCTGTGTGGAGGCGTTTGCCTCATCGAGGTGCGCGGTGAGCGAGTAGACGACATCGTCCGCGGTGAGCGGCGAACCATCGTGGAAGGTCACGCCCTGGCGGATCTTGATCGTCCAGGTGGTGCCACCGTCGGTGGACTCCCAGCTCTCGGCGATGCGCGGTTCGAGCTCGCCCTTGTCGTTGTTCCAGATCAAGTACTCACCCACGCAGCAAAGAACCTGCAGCGAGCCCTGGTCGTTGGTGGTGAACGGCGTTGGAGCGTTGGCTACCTTGCCGCCACCCACGCGGAGCGTTCCGCCCTGTGCGACTTCGGCAGTGGTCTCCTCAGTGACCGCTTCCTCGGTGGTGTCATCGCCACCGCATGCGGCAAGACCGAGAAGTCCTGCACCCACGCCGGTTGCGGCAACGCCCTGAATGAAATGACGACGCGACAAGCCACGCGGTGTGGTTGCAGCATCGAGCTTGTCTTGCTCAATTTCTGACATGTATCCCCCTGGTAGTAGTTACCTGCTCCCGACACAGTAGTCATTCCCGGCAGGGGTTTGGCAAGAACTTTTCCTCAGTTGGCACCGAACACGCACATATGTATGTATGTGCTCCCTGTGAAGATGGGTACCACGGCAGGGCTGAGTCCTCAGGTGGCGCCATAGTCTCCCCGTATGCGGCTAGGAGTGCTAACAGGCGGAGGGGATTGCCCCGGCACCAATGCGGTATTGCGAGCCATCACCCGCAAGGCGGCGAGCGATTTGGGCACCACCGTGATCGGCTTTCTGGACGCGTGGGACGGGGTGCTCGAGGGGAGAACGGTCGCGCTGACTACCGATGTGGTTCGGGGAATCCTGCCGCGTGGCGGCACCATCCTCGGTACCCGGCGGGGGAGCCCGCTCGATTATCCCGACGGGGTCGATCGGGTGAGGCAAGCGCTCGCCGAGCACCGGATCGACATGTTGATCGTGATCGGTGGGAACGGTTCGCTGACGGTTGCCTCGATCCTCCACGACGACCACTGCATTCCGATCATTGGTGTGCCGAAGACGATCGACAACGACGTGATGGGAACGGAGTACTCGTTTGGTTTCAACACCGCGGTGCAAATCGCCACGGATGCCATTGATCGGCTACACACCACCGCCGAGAGTCACGACCGAATCATGGTGGTGGAAGTGATGGGTCGAGAGGCGGGATGGATCGCGATGCATGCGGGTCTCGCTGGCGGGGCGACAGCGATCGCAATCCCTGAACAACCATTCGACATCGAAGAGCTTGCGCGATTGGTTGCGCGACGACACGACCGTGGTCGATACGCGTCGGTGGTGGTACTAGCAGAAGGGGCAATGCCGATTCCCGGCTCGCTAGATGTGCCGACGCGAGAGTTGGATGAATTCGGTCATCGTGTTTACGGCGACCTTGCTTTGCATGTCACGCCGAAGTTGGCGGAGCTGACGGGGTTCGAAGCGCGAGTAACCCAACTTGGTTACGTGCAGCGTGGTGGCACACCAACGAGTTTCGATCGCGTGTTGTCGACGCAATACGGCCTCGCTGCCGTGGCCGCTGCGATCGACGGAGCTTCCGGGACGATGATCTCGCTCTCGTGCGGTGAGATGACCCGTGTTCCGTTGTCGACGGCGCGTGGTGTGTTGAAGCGCGTCGACGTCAGTCAGTTCGCCGAACTTGCGCCGCTGCTTGGCTGATCAGTTCGGCGGGCCGAACTGCTGTGTTTCTCGTCAGTTCGGCGGGCCGAACTGCTGTGTTTCTCGTCAGTTCGGCGGGCCGAACTGACGGTCACCCGCGTCGCCGAGACCGGGAACGATGAACGCGTTCTCGTTCAGTCGCTCGTCGACCGAAGCAGTGACGATGTGCAAGTTCATGTCGGACTTCTCAAGATGAGCGATGCCTTCCGGTGCGGCAAGCACGCAGGCAATCGTGATCGGCTGCGGCGCACCACGCTTGGCAAGAATTCGGCAACCGTGTTCGAGTGAACCACCGGTGGCAAGCATCGGATCAAGTACCACGCAGTGTCGGCCAGCGAGATTGTGCGGCAGCTTGGCAACATATTCACTCGGCTCGTGGGTGTGCTCATCGCGCTGAACACCGATGACGGCGATATCCGCATCGGGCAGGAGTTCCATCGCGGCGGGAAGCATGCCGAGTCCTGCGCGGAGAATCGGCACCAACACCGGGCGATTCGAGATCTTCACGCCGTCGGTCTCGGCGAGTGGCGTGGTGACACGGATCTTGTGTGTCGGTACATCCTTGGTGGCTTCTGCGATCACGATGAGTGAGAGGCGGCGCATCTCGGCACGAAAGAACTGATTCGACGTGTTCTGATCGCGGAGATGGGTGAGTGCCTCGGCGGCGACGGGATGATTGACGACGGTGACTTGGACGGGCATGGGCTCCATCTTTGCTGATCGGTAGAGTCCACCTCGGTGTCGAAATCCTCCACGAGAAGCGATCAGCCGGCCGAACCAGGCCTTCCACAACTCGACATCCGCCTTGCCCACTCTGCGCAAGATGCCGCGCTGATTTCCGAGCTCTTCGATCGAATCTGGTCGGTGAGGGGCATGGTTCCGCCAGAGATCATTACTGCCTGCCTGCACAACGGTGGGTACGGATCGGTGGCATGGTGGGGGGATCGTCCGGTCGGTGCTGCCTTTGGGCTGGTGGGTGTGCCGCTCCGGGGCTCATCAGGGATAAACCTGCACTCTCATGCCGCAGGCGTGTTGAGCGAGGTCGGCTCACGGGATTTTGGTCGACTGATCAAGCACCATCAATGGCGATGGGCGAAGGAGCACGGCTTCGCCACCTGCACCTGGACGTTCGATCCACTCGTTAGACGTAACGCGTGGTTCAACATCGTGAAACTAGGGACGGAGGTGCTCGGCTATCACGTCAACTTCTATGGCGAATTGGTCGACGGAATCAATGCGGGTGAACAGAGCGATCGCGTCCTCGTGCGGTGGCAGGTCGAAGGTCTCGATGCCCCGCCCGCGGGCACCGTCGTCGAACCACTAGATGGCGACGACATGATTCCCACTCCTGCGGACATCGAATCGTTGCGCAAGGAGAACAGGGCCGAGTCGAGCAGATGGCGTGAGTTGCAGCGAGAGCAGTTCTTGGATTTGCAGGCCGGCGGCAAGTCTGTGGTCGGTCTGACGCGTGATTATGAATACGTGCTGCGAGGATGTGATCGATGATTCGCGGAATCGAACTGATCGATGCACGGATCGATCTCGTATCGCCGTTTCGCACGTCGTTCGGGACGCAGACCTACCGCGATCTGCTCTTCGTGAGAGTGCTCGATGATGATGTCGAGGGTTGGGGTGAGTGTGTGGCGATGTCCGAGCCGGGCTACTCCTCTGAATACATCGATGGATGTCGGGCGATGATCGAACGGTTTCTTCTGCCGTTCGTTGGTCCGCAGACCAGCGCGGAGCAATTTGTGGAACGAGCAAAGGAAGTGCGTGGCAACTACATGGCGAAAGCTGCAGTAGAAGCTGCATTACTCGATCGCCAGCTTCGACTTGCGGGGCAATCGCTCGCCGAGTATCTGGGGGCGACGAAAGACCGTGTGGCGAGCGGAGTGTCGGTGGGGATTCAGTCGTCGATTGACGAGTTGATCAAGGTGGTCGGTGGATACTTGGCAGACGGGTACCTGCGCATCAAGTTGAAGATCGAGCCTGGTGCGGACATCGAGCAGGTCCGTGCGGTTCGCTCGACGTTCGGAGATGATCTTCTGCTGCAGGTGGATGCCAATGCTGCCTACTCGGTGGGCGATGCTGCTCATCTCGCCAAACTCGACGAATTCGATCTGCTGTTGATCGAGCAGCCGCTTCCCGAGGAAGACGTCGTGGGGCACGTGGATCTGGCCCGCGCGGTACGAACCCCGATTTGTCTAGACGAGTCGATCACCTCGTACGAAGTGGCTCGCGGCGCACTCGACATCGGTGCGTGCTCGATCATCAATATCAAGCCGGGACGCGTGGGCGGATTTATCGAGTCGAAGCGGATTCACGACCTCTGCCTCGATCGCGGAGTTCCCGTGTGGTGTGGCGGGATGCTCGAAACCGGCGTTGGACGTGCGGCAAACCTTGCTCTCGCGGCGCTGCCTGGCTTCACTCTGCCCGGCGATACGTCTGCTTCCAGTCGCTATTTCGCCGAGGACGTCACCGAGCCATTCGTGCTAGAGGGCGGACACTTGGGTGTGCCTACTGAACCCGGCGCTTCGCGTCACCCATTGGCGGCGCAACTTGAGAAAATGGAAGTCAGACGGACGAGTCACCACCTTTAATTCGTCTGACTACCTACTCGTCTGTCTACCTAGATATTGAGTCGGGGAGGGGGGACTTGAACCCCCGGCCTCCTGGTCCCAAACCAGGCGCGCTACCAACTGCGCCACCCCCCGGGTGATGATCAGCCTAGGAGTTGTCTAGGCGTGAACCTTCAGGACGCCCGCTTGGCTTGTTTGGCGATGCGCTTTGCTGCCTTGCCCAATGGAGTCAAATGGCGGTGATCGAGATCGCCAAGCTCGACACCGTTGTCGAACAACACGCGATAACGCAACCAATTGAAACCATTCGAAAGGATGACCTTGCCCTGGGTGCCTTGCGGCGCACCTTCAAGGTCGACCGATGACTCAACGCGATCGCCGATGGCGAGGTTGATCTGCCCCTCGTGCGGCTTGGCCAATGCATGGGGTTTCCACGAGGCTGTCACGAACGCCAAGGGTACACTTTGCGCCCTGTGAAAAGCACGATTGAGAACCTCGAAGGCAACAAAGTCAAGCTCGTAGTCGAGATTGACGAGGCGGAATTCGACCGCAACATCGACGAAGCGTTTCGCAAGATCGCCAAGCAGGTGCGCATCCCCGGCTTCCGTCAAGGCAAGGCGCCGCGCCAATTGCTTCAAGCTCAGATCGGCTTGGACGCCGCCCGCTCGCAGGCTCTGCAGGACTCGATTCCCGAGTACCTGGCAATGGCCGTGCGTGAACACAACGTCGACTTGATCGCCACCCCCGATGTGCAGGTCACTAAAGGTGAGACGGCCGGCCCCATCGGTTTTGATGCCACCTGTGAGGTGCGCCCAGAGATTCAGGTGCCGGGGTACAAAGGTTTGCGCGTCGAGTTGCCCTCGCTCGAAGTCAGCGACGCCGAGATTGTCGAGGCCGTGGATTCAGAGCGCAAGCGCCATGGAAAACTCGTCGATGCAGATCGAGCCATCCAACAAGGCGACCATGTTGCACTCGACCTCACGGGTGTTCGTGAAGGTAATCCCGTGCCGGGATTGAACGTCGATGACTGGTTGTATGAAGTGGGCAAGGGATGGGTGTCGCCCAGTTTCGACTCGAAGTTGATCGGTGCAACCCTTGGTCAAAAAATTGAATTCAGTGAGGCGCCGAACGGCACGACCGACGAAGCGGAATTGACGATCACCGTGAAGAAGATTCAAGAAATGGTGCTCGACGAGTTGACCGACGAGTGGGTCTCCTCAAACGTTGCCGAATTCGACACAGTTGATGCGTGGAAATCTTCTCTGCGCGAGCGAATTGGCGAGCTGAAGTTGAACCAGGCGCGCAGCGTCTTTGTTGAGCGCACCACTGCAGCGTTGGCGACTCTCGTCGAGATCGAACTTCCTGAGGCGATGGTGACGAAAGACCTCCAGGTCCGAGTGCGCAACATGGTGGAGCAGTTCCAGAGTCAGGGAATCGCGCTCGACCAATGGCTTTCCGCCACCGGTCAATCAACGCAATCGTTCATCGATGCAATGCGCGAGGATTCGGTCCGCGCAGTGAAGATCGATCTTGCGCTGCGAGCAGTTGCCAAGGCCGAGTCGATCGACGCCCTTCAGGAAGACATCGACAAGGAGATTGACCGAATCGCGATGCAACTCGGACGCAAGCGAGATCAGGTACGAAAGGCTTACGAGCAGAACGACGCGATCGAGGAGCTCGCCGCGCAGATTCGCAAGTCGAAAGCCGTCGATTGGTTACTGCGCAACTCGCAACTCGTTGATGCCGAAGGCAAGGCCGTCGACTCACAGACATTGTTCGGCGACGAGCAGGACTCTGAGTCATAGGCCCAAACGCGACTAGATTCGCGGGGGGAGATGATCTGATGAAGCCTGAGCAACTGATTCGCAACTATTACGTCCCGAACGTCACGGAACAGACCAGCCGCGGTGAGCGCGTCTACGACCTCTACTCGCGTTTGCTCAAGGAGAACATCATTTTCCTCGGCACTCCGATCGATGACACGATTGCCAACCTGATTTGCGCTCAGTTGATTCACCTGGAGAGCGAGAATCCAGACAAGGACATCAACATCTACATCAACAGTCCGGGCGGCGACATCACGGCTTTGTTCGCCATTTACGACACGATGCAGTTCATCAAAAACGACATCGCGACGATTTGTCTTGGACAGGCAGCATCAGCGGCTGCCGTGTTGCTTGCAGCAGGAACAAAGGGCAAGCGACTCGCTTTGCCGCACTCCAGAGTGTTGCTGCACCAGCCCTATGGGCAGGTGGGCTACTCACAAGTCACCGACCTGGAGATAGCTGCCCGAGAAATCCTGCGGATGCGCGAATTGCTCGAAGGGATCCTCGCTAAGCACACGGGGCAGACAATCGACCGTGTTCACCAGGACACCGATCGCGACTTCGTGATGGAGGCCCCGGCGGCTCTCGAATATGGCGTGATTGATGAAATCATCAGTACCCGTCAGATGGTGGATCGCACAGGTCCCATCCGCTGATCGCCTAGTTTTGAAGGCGTGGCGAAATTCGGAGACACAGCCGAACTGGTGAAATGCTCCTTCTGCGGTAAGTCGCAGAAGCAGGTTAAAAAGTTGATTGCCGGTCCCGGCGTGTACATCTGCGACGAGTGCATCGACCTGTGTAACGAGATCATCGACGAGGAGTTCACTCAGCAGGGTGACCCCAGCATTGACCAACTCCCGGTGCCGCGAGACATCCGCGCATTCCTCGACGAGTACGTCGTTGGTCAAGATCAGGCCAAGAAAGTGCTCGCAGTTGCCGTGTTCAATCATTACCGACGAATCAAGCATCGCGGTGGAGTGAAGCGAGACGACGTCGAATTGCAGAAGAGCAACGTGTTGCTTCTCGGCCCGACTGGTTGCGGCAAAACGCACATGGCTCAGACGCTTGCTCGATTATTGAATGTGCCCTTCGCGATTGCCGATGCAACCGCACTCACCGAAGCGGGTTACGTGGGCGAAGATGTCGAAAACATCCTGCTCAAGTTGCTGCAAGCAGCAGATTTTGATGTCAAGCGCGCCGAGACGGGCATCGTCTACATCGACGAGATCGACAAGGTGGCACGCAAGAGCGAGAACCCGTCGATCACTCGGGATGTCTCAGGTGAGGGTGTGCAGCAGGCATTGCTGAAGATTCTCGAGGGAACGGTGGCGTCAGTGCCGCCGCAGGGTGGTCGCAAGCATCCGCATCAAGAATTCATCCAGATCGACACAACGAACGTGTTGTTCATCGTTGGCGGTGCATTCGCAGGACTCGAACAGATCATCGAGTCGCGAATCGGTCACAAGGGCGTTGGGTTCCATGCCAACGTGTTGTCCAAGCACGAGAAGGATCCAGGTGAGTTGTTTGCCCAAGTTCTGCCGGAAGATCTCCTGAAGTTCGGCATGATTCCCGAATTTGTCGGACGTTTGCCGATGATCGGCGCGGTTCACAGCCTCGACCGCGCAGCGCTGATCAAGATCCTGACCGAGCCGAAGAACGCCTTGCTCAAGCAGTACCAGAAGTTCTTCGAATTCGAAGACATCGAACTTGAGGTGACCCAGGCTGCGATGGATGCGATCGCTGATCAGGCGCTCGTGCGTGCCACGGGGGCACGCGGTCTGCGGGCGATCCTCGAGGAAGTGCTGTTGAACGTGATGTATGAGATGCCGGGGCGAACAGATGTCGCCAAGGTGGTAGTCGATGTAGACGCCGTGACCGGAGCGGGAGCTCCGACGGTCGTGCCGCGATCAGCCCGCGCCACTCGTCAGCGTCGCGCTGCTTCTTGACCCAATAGCGTTCTCCTTCCATGAATTTCGAAGAGGCACTTCGCTACCTCGACGAGCACGCGAGCTACGACAAGACGGGGCGCGTCGACGAACCGTCGCTCGCCAACATCCGTGCATTGATGAGTGTCATGGACAACCCGCAAGAGTCGTTCCCGGTAATTCACGTGACGGGAACGAACGGCAAGGGTTCGACCACGCAGATCGTGAGCAAGTTGTTGATGGCTCACGGATTGAAAGTTGGTACCTACACGAGCCCACACCTCGAAGATCTGACCGAACGTATTTCCCGCAACGGAGAGCCGATTGCTCATGAAGACTTTGCGGAGGTAGTCGCAGCAGTGGCCCGCGTCGAGGGGTTGGCGGGAGTTCGACCGACTTATTTCGAGATCATGACTGCGGCTGCATTTCGGTACTTCGCGGACGAGGCAGTGGATGTCGGCGTCATCGAGGTCGGAATGCTCGGACGATGGGATGCCACCAATGTCGTTCGGTCGGAAATTGCGGTGATTACGAACATCGCACTCGATCACACGGAATTCGCTGGGCCGACTCTGCAGGACATTGCTCGCGAGAAGGTAGGCATCTCCAAGCCGGCAAGTTCACTGGTGGTGGGTGATGAAAACCCTGCGCTCGATCACATTTGGAGTTCGGCAGAGCGGACCAAGTTGCTGAAGCGCGGCTATGACTTCGAACTCATGGACAACCAATTAGCGGTTGGTGGGCGCTTGATCGACGTGCGGACGTCCCGTCGTTTCTACGAACAACTGCACGTTCCATTGCATGGTCGACACCAGGGAGACAACGCATCGATTGCGCTGATGGCGGTGGAAGAGTTCTTCGATGCGCCACTCTCCGACGCTGTCGTCAACGAGGGAATGTCGTCGGTTGAAATGCCGGGTCGTTTCGAGGTGATGGGACATCAGCCACTCGTGATCATCGACGGCGCCCATAACCCCGCTGGAGCAGACGTTTGTGCACAGGTCTTCTTCGAGGACTTCACGATTGCGGGCCGACGAACTCTGGTGGTGGGCTCATTGCGTGGGCGAGAGCCAATCGACATGTTGTCCGCATTGCGAGCTGATGAATTCGATCGGGTGATCTGCTGCACGGCGCCGTCCCCGCGAGCAGTGTCGGCAGCGGAGTTGGCGGCAACCGCACGAACGATGGGCTGTGAGCGAGTCGATGTGGTGGAAGATGTGGCGGAGGCTTGTCGTCGCGCGACTGCAGAGTCGGGTGAGGATGACGCGGTCTTGATTGCCGGTTCGCTCTACGTCGTAGGTAGTGCGCGTGCCTATCTGCGCCGTAGCCTGTGACCTCGTGAGCAACAGAACCCTCGTCCTTCTCAAGCCTGACGCCGTCGAACGCGGACTGGTCGGCAACATCATCAACCGATTCGAAACCAAGGGACTGCGCCTCGCAGCCATGGAGTTGCGAACACTCGACGAGGCGACGCTCGAGCGTCACTACGAGGAACACAAGGGCAAGGGCTTCTACGCCGAACTCGTCAAGTTCATGTCGCGTGGTCCCGTGGTCGCAATGGCTGTCGAGGGTCCGGAAGACACGTGGGAGATCGTGCGCGGAATGATGGGAGCCACCAATCCGCGTCAGGCAGCACCCGGCACGATTCGCGGTGATCTCGGCACCATCTTCACCGAGAACTTGGTGCACGGTAGCGACTCCGCTGAATCGGCGAAGCGCGAACTCGGCATTTTCTTCCCGACGCTCAAGTAACGGCTTTGCGAGAGGCGCCCCCTTGAGAAGGGGCTCGCTCGGTAGCATTTTGGGCTATTCAGGCGTGGAACACGCCGAGGAGATCTATTCATGGCTGGTGGTTCACTGACGCTCGGGCGAGACATCGCCATCGACCTCGGAACTGCCAACACGCTCATCTATGTGCGTGGAGCGGGGGTCGTATTGGATGAGCCGTCTACGGCGGCCGTCGACGCCAAGTCTGGGCAATTGGTGGCGGTGGGCTGGGAAGCAAAACGAATGTGGGGAAGAGCGCCGAAGAACATTCGTCTGGTGCGCCCATTGAAGGACGGGGTGATCGCTGATTTCGATGTCTGCGAGAAGATGTTGCGCCAGTTCATTCAGATGGTCAATCCGAATCGCTGGAACAAGCCGCGGATGATCATTGCCGTACCGTCCGATGTCACCGGAGTGGAACGCCGAGCGGTGCAGGATGCGGCTGAGTTTGCCGGTGCTCGTCGTCCCGTTTACATCATTGAAGAGCCGATGGCCGCAGCAATCGGTGCCGGCCTACCCGTGCACTTGCCGAGCGCAAATCTGATCGTGGACATTGGAGGTGGCACTACCGAAGTGGCCGTCATCTCGATGGGTGGCATTGTGACGGCGCACTCGGCGCGTGTGGCCGGTGACGAATTGAACGAATCGGTCATCGCAATGTTCCGCCGCGAGTTCGGTCTCGACATCGGTGAGAACACGGCGGAAGAGATCAAGATTCAAATTGGTTCGGCATGGCCATTGGCAGACGAACTCACGGCCGATGTCGGGGGGCGCGACGCTCGAACAGGATTGCCTCGCACCCAGGCGGTGACGAGCGAGCAGATTCGATCAGCGATGGAGGAGCCGATCCAGCTGATCATTGATGCCATCAAGACCACACTCGAGCGAACGCCACCTGAACTGGCCGCCGACATCATCAACAACGGGTTGATGCTTTCTGGCGGTGGAGCGTTGTTGACCGGTTTGCCGGAGCGGGTGGCTGCGGATACCGGAATTGAGGCGCACGTTGCCGAGGATCCGTTGTTGTCGGTGGTGTATGGCTGTGGCATGACGCTCGACAACCTGGATGCGATGAAGGACATCGCCCGAACCTCGCACCTGGAATAGGAAACCCGGAACTCGCCGCGTGGCCACCTACTCGAGCAGTCGTAAACGTGCGGTGGTGTTGCTGGCGCTCACCACGGTGATTCTGATCACTCTCGACGTTCGAGGAAGCTCGAGCACGTCGGTAACGAGGGGCATCTTCTCCACCCTGTATCGGCCCGTCGAGGGTGTTGCGCGCGTGGTCACACGACCAATCGGCAATGCGTGGAATGGCATCACTCAGTTCGACGATCTGTCGAAGGAGAACGAGATTCTTCGGGAAAAAGTGGCTCAACAGGAAGGTGCTTCGGTGGCGGCTGCGGCATCGGTGCGTACCGCGCAGGAGTTGCTCGCGCTGAACGGTTTGCCGACACTCGCGGGAATTAACTCGGTGACTGCACAGGTAATCGGCGATTCACCGTCGAATTTTGCGCAGACGGTGGAAATCAATCAGGGCAGTGACGATGGGATCAAGGTGGGGATGCCCGTACTCAATGCAGCCGGACTTGTGGGCAAAATCACCCGCGTTTATCCGAATCGTTCTGTGTTGATGTTGATCACCGACCCCGAATATGCATTGTCCGTAAAGATCGTCCGTCTGCCGGAAGAGTCGCGGCCCGTGGAGGTGGATGCGGGTGACACCACGACGACGACTACGACCACGATTGCGGCGCCACCAACGACTTTGATCCCCGGCTTCACGCCAGGCACGACGACAATTCCCAACCTTGTGCAGCGACCGGTGGTGTCCGTACCGTCGTTGACGGTGCCGCCGAGCAATGTGGAGTCCGTACGCGAAACGGGTGTGCTCGAAGGTCGAGGTCCGACCCGAACGCCGGTCGTTCGCTTCATCGACTCGTCGCAGCGATTCGGATCGGTGGAAGTGGGTTCGCCGGTCGTTACGTCGGGTGGGTCACTCAGTTTGGCTCCGCCCGACATCGTGGTGGGAACAGTGTCGCGAATCAACGAGCGACTTGGGACGGCGGGACCGGTGCTCGAGGTTTCCCTCGTAGCGGATCTCTCGAACCTCTCGTTCGTGCGCGTGCTGCTTTATCAGCCGTCCACCGAACAGCAACAAGCAGGTGGTGCTGCCTCCGTGACGACCACCACGGTGGCTCCATGATCCTTCGTCTGATCGCGTTCGTTTCGAACCGATGGACGAGGCTCGTCCTCGTCACACTGCTGTTACTTGGCATTCAAACGACGCTGCTCAACGACATGCGACCGTTTGGCGTGATGATCCAGGCGATGTTGCTTCTCGTTGCGGCTGCGGGCGTGGTGTACGGGTCAGAAGTTGGTGCGATTGCCGGCTTCGTCGTTGGCTTGATGTACGACGGTGTGCTTGCAACTCCACTTGGATTGAGTGGATTAGTGCTCGGGGTGACTGGTGCACTTGCGGGGACGTTGCTGTATTTCTTGCGTGAACCCACCTGGTGGAGCCGGGTGCTCGCCGTTGGCGTGGTGAGTGTGGCGGGGGAGTTGTTGTTCCCGCTGTTCCAAGCATTGATCGGCTTCGAGGGGTGGTTGCAGCCTCGAGCCATTCGCGTTGCCTTCGTGGTTGGTCTGTTCAATCTTCTGCTCGCGCCCTTGGCGATCGGGCTTTCAAGATGGACACTGAGAGAGAACTCAGGTAACTGACGATGGCGACACAGCGCTCGCGAATTCCTCGAATCACGGTGCTCGGTCTCGTGGCGGTAATTCTCCTCAGTGGTTTGGCCACCCGAATGTGGTTCCTTCAGGCAGTCCAGGCCTCGGAGGATGAGCAAACGGTGTTGGCGGTACGCACCCGCACGATTCGGTTGTTGCCCGAGCGAGGTCGCATCTTTGACGTGCGGGGCAGGGTGGTGGCAGACAATCGTCGACTCCTCACTGTGACGATCGACCGTGAGGTGTTGAAGGATCCCGAGGACCGGCTCGAGATGTTCCGCAGATTGTCGGGGCCACTCGAGATGACGGTGGAGCAGTTGTTCAAGCGCTACGACGACAAGCGTTATGGACCGCTCGAAGCGTTGCCGTTGAAAGATGGCGTCTCGGAGGAAGTGGCGCTGTACCTCTCGGAGCGGGCAGAGGATTATCCGGGCGTGTTCATCCGTGAGGATTGGCGACGGAACTATCCGTACGGTGCCATAGGAAGTCACATCATCGGTTACCTGGGTGCGATTCTCGAACGAGATCTCGCCTACTACCGCAGTATCGACTACGAACCCAATGAACGAGTCGGTGGTTATGGGGTCGAGCAAACGTACGAAACGTGGATGCGCGGCACTCCCGGTTATGTGCGATACGAGGTAAATGCGCAGGGCAAATTGTTGCGTCTACTTGAGCGAGTAGAACCGATCGTTGGCAACGATCTTTGGTTGTCCATAGATATGGACATGCAGAAGTTCACGGAACAGGCGCTCGAATCGCAGTTGATCCTGCGGCGACGAGTTGAAGCGGGCAACTACCGACTCGAGGACGGAACGATCGACCCCGCGCGTCCAGATCCGGTTTTATACAAGTCGCCAGCTGGTGCGGCCGTCATGCTGAACCACGACACCGGACAGGTGGTGGCGATGGCCTCGTATCCGCGGTTTGATCTTCGGTGGTTTAACTCGGGAATTTCGAGTGACAAGTTTGCACAACTGTTTCCAGTAACGGAGGATCCCGACCTCTCGATCCTCGTCAACAGAGCAGTATCCGGCCGGTACAACCTTGGATCTTCGTTCAAGCCATTCGTCGCGTACGCAGGCCTAAACACGGGACAATTGATTGGCGGCGCAGAGTACGAGTATTTGGATCGTGGCACCTACACCTTGGAGAGCATCCCAAGTAGCCGCTGCCAGGACGGTGTGAAGTGCGTCTTTCGTAATGCTGTGTGTCGCGCCACGGGTGCACCCTGTCGGTACGGCCCCGTAAACGTCGAAGATGCGCTAGCCGTTTCATCCGACACGTTTTTCTACAAGTTGGGTGAGCAAATTTTGACGGAGCGGGGTTACCAGCCGATCCTCGAGCAACAAATACGACTGTTTGGGTTCGGTTCGCCAACCAACATCGACCTGCCCAACGAGTTCGCCGGCACCGTGCCAAGTAAAGCGTTAAAGCAGCGGATGGCGGAAACCGGGGCGATCACCAAAGAAGAGGGCGAGGCGTATTACGTCGGTGACCAAATCCTTTTTTCGATCGGCCAGGGCCTCATGTCTGCCACGCCGCTGCAGATGGCAAATGCCTACGGGGTGATCGGCAACGGCGGAAAGCTGATGCAACCCCATGTGGTGAAGGCGATCCTCGAGCCAGGCACGCCGGACAAGTCGCCTGGACTTGCCGACCTGACTAAGATTGACGTCGTTCAGCGTTTCGACAATCTCGAGCCACAGTCCACCCTGAACATGCCGCCCGAAATTCGTGACCCCTTGGTTCGCGGAATGCAGCGTGTGATTCGTGGTCCTGGCGTGAATTACGATTTTTATCACAAGGCAACCGGAGAACTGCTCTTCAAGGGCTACCCGTATGGCGACATACCGATTGCTGGCAAGACCGGAACCGCGCAGGGCTTTGGCAACTTTCCGTGGAATGACTCGTCTGCATTTGGCGCATTCAGTCTCGATGCATCACAGCCGTATTCAGCTTTCGCATACTTGGAAAAGGCTGGCTACGGATCGCAGGCAGCAGCTCCAGTGGTCAAGTGCATGTTCGTAGCCGTATCTGGCAACTACCGATTCGACGACATGACGCCAGCGGATCCACTCAACTTGGCGAGCACCCTCGTGGCACCGCCGGCTGGTTTGCGAAATCCGTTGTGCCTTGCCGGCGGACGATCGGACAATAGGGACTGATGCCCACCTTCGAGAGGTTCCGCAGCACGTCCATCAGCAGGTCGAGTGCTCAACGCATCGGGGAGAGTCTTGCCGACCCGGTTCGCAACATCGATTGGGCTTTGATGGGGGCAGTAATCGCGCAGGCGGTGATCGGTCTGTTCATCGTCTATTCGACCACTCACCTGCGTCTCATCGACCAAAACTTCGATCCATTCGTGTACACCCAGCGCCAAGTGGTGTTCGTCATCCTTGCGGCCGTGGTGATGGCCGTGGTGATGACGATCGGACATGACTGGGTTCGTTCTCAGGCCGCATTGCTCTACGCGGGAGTGTTGGTGTTGCTCGTCTTGGTGCTCGTAGCCGGGGCGGTTCGAGGCGGCGCACGTCTCTCGTTCGACTTGGGCCCGATTTCCCTGCAACCTGCCGAGCTGGCCAAACCGATAGTCCTGGTCGTGGTGGCGGCGTACATTGCCGATGCTCAGCCCGACTCGTTGGATTGGCATCACTTCGTGATGTCGCTTTATGTCGTGTTGATTCCGGTGGGCCTGATGTTGATCCAGCCGGACTTGGGGAGCGCCACCGTGTTGCTCGCAGGAATCGCGGGAATGATGTATGTGGCGAATGCCCGGCGGCGCTATTTGCTACTCGTGCTCGGCCTCTCGGTGTTCACGGTGGCCTCCACAGTTCTTGCCATTCCGCGCCTTCGTTACCAGCTGCGTCGATTCGATGCGTGGTTGAATCAGAACTCGTTACGCGAAGATCTTCAGGAGATCGTGCTGCAAGTGCGCTTTGCCAAGCGAGCAGTTTCAACAGGGGGCTTTTTCGGTAAGGGTTATCTGGATGGTCCGTTAACGAACGGCAAGTACATCCCGGTGCAGTTCACCGACTTCCCGTTCTCGGCGATCGGTG
The DNA here is from genome assembly GCA_017856375.1 of Ilumatobacteraceae bacterium. Taxonomy (GTDB): domain Bacteria; phylum Actinomycetota; class Acidimicrobiia; order Acidimicrobiales; family Ilumatobacteraceae; genus UBA3006. Next base: position 37,743 of record JAFMFC010000007.1, read on the forward strand.
AACAGTTCGGGATGATCGGTGGGGGCATCGTGATTGCCTTGTTCGGGTTCATCCTGTGGAGAATGTGGAAGATCTCCCGCGGTGCCCGCGATCGCTACAGCCAACTATTGGCAACCGGAATCTTTGCGATGATGAGCTTTCAGGTGTTCCAGAACATCGGCATGACCCTCGGTCTGGTGCCCGTGAGTGGATTGCCCCTGCCATTCATCTCCTATGGCGGCTCCCACTTGGTGTCATCGGCGGTCATGGTGGGCTTGGCCCAAAGCGTCCACATGCGCAGATTGGGCTAGGGAGGGTCAGCCCCCGCGGGCGACCCCGCCGATAGCCTGAGGGGAAGTGATCGGGCGATTAGTCCGATCGAAGGTCGATCACGCGATGGCGATTCGGTCCCGAGGGGCCTTGGCGCCGAGGCGCGTTGATGCCGAGAGCAAGGCCGTTGGCGGCGCTCGGCATGAGAGAAGGAACGAGCACAACATGAGCGAAGAGCACGCGGGGACCACAGGTCCCGAGCGTCAGGGCACGCCCGAACGGTCGTCGGGTCCGGTCAAAAAGCGTCGTCGTGGACGCCGTGGCGGGCGTAACCGAAATAAGTCGGGGGCAGCCAAGCAGTCAGTCAATTCTGCCGAGCAGTCCACGGCAGAGATTCCCGAACCACCGCGCGAGGGTCGGATGGTGTCGCCACAGGCTGCGAGCGACGCGCTCGTTCGCAAGCCGCAAATTGGTGACGTTCGTCCTGCACCGGTGATGGCTGCCGCTGCGAAGTCGGAGAGGCCTGCCGACAGGGAAAAACCGGGTGGTGAGGGCAAGAAGAAGAATCGGCGAGGAGGACGACGCAATCGTTCCCGTCGCTCGGGTCGAAGCGATACCCCCGCGGATTCCGATGCCGAACTGATGGAGCGCCGTCGTGGCAAGGAGCGCAACGGCAAGGCGGTTGGTCGCTACCTGATGTGCGTACAGGTGCGTCCAGAATTCACGCAAGTTGCAGTGCTCGAAGGGCGAAGCTTGATCGAGCACTACGTTTCGCGTCCTGCGGATGACGAGACCCAGATCCACGGAAACATCTACCTCGGCCGGGTGCAAAACGTTCTGCCGGGAATGGAAGCAGCTTTTGTCGACATTGGTACGACAAAGAATGCGGTGCTGTACCGCGGTGACGTGCAGTTCGACAAAGAAGACGTCGTCGAGCAAGGTCCAAGCCCACGAATCGAGCAAGTTCTTCGTTCTCGCCAATTGATCCTGTGTCAGGTGACAAAGAATCCAATCGGCGCTAAGGGCGGTCGTCTCACGCAGGAAATTTCGTTGCCGGGACGCTTCGTGGTGCTCATTCCGGATTCCCGGACATACGGAATCTCGAAGCGTTTGCCCGATTCGGAACGTCGTCGGTTGCGCTCGATTCTCGATCGAATCAAACCCGAGGAGCACGGCATCATCGTGCGCACCGCGGCGGAGAATGCAACCGAGCACGAACTCACCACTGACCTCACTCGACTCATCGAACAGTGGGAGCAGATTCGCCAAGCGGCAACCAAGGCTTCGAGCCCCACGCTGTTGTACCGCGAACCGCCACTTGCTGTACGAGTGATCCGCGAGGAGTTCAGCAGCGAGTACCGCGGAATCGTGATCGACGATTCTCAGTTGCACCGAGAGGTGCAGGACTATGTGCAGGCGTTCAACCCCGAGTTCGCCGATCGTGTCGAGCTCTACGATCCTGCCGATCAGGGTCTGTCATTGTTCGAGCAGCACCGCGTGCACGAACAGGTGCACAAGGCACTCGATCGCAAGGTTTGGTTGCCTTCCGGCGGTTCATTGATCATTGAACACACCGAGGCGCTCACGGTGATCGACGTGAACACCGGTAAGAACGTGGGCAAGTCGAACCTGGAAGAGACGGTGTTCCACAACAACCTCGAAGCCGCTGACGAAATCGCCCGCCAACTTCGCCTACGGGATATCGGCGGAATCATCGTCATCGATTTCATCGACATGGAAGTCAAGGAGAACCGTCGACGGGTGGTGGAGGCGTTCAAGGACGCCCTTGCCCGGGACAAGACTCGCACCCAGGTGTTCGAGATTTCCGAACTCGGTCTCGTGGAGATGACGCGCAAGCGCATCGGAGAGGGGCTATTGACGAGCTTCGCCAGCACGTGCCCCGAATGCGAGGGCCGAGGAATCACCCTCGACCTGTCGATGTTGGACTAGGGGCATGATGTCTGGAGTCGTGAATCAGCCGTTTGCGGTTGGATGCCCCCGGGCCGCCCGTTAGGCTCATCAACCGTTATGTACGCAGTCATTGACGCCGGTTCGAAGCAGCAGAAGGTGGCCCAGGGCCAGCAGGTTCGTGTCGAATTGCTCGACGCAGCCGAAGGTCAGGAAGTCAACCTCACTCCGTTGCTCCTCGTCGATGGCGCCACGGTGTTGTCGACGCCTGCAGAACTCTCCAAGGTGAAGGTGACCGCCAAGGTGGTGGGGATGACCGCTGGTCCGAAGATCAACGGTTTCACCTATAAGCGCCGCACCAATCAGCGTCGCCGCTTCGGGCACCGCCAGAAGTACTCGCTCGTCGAAATCACCAAGATCGCGAAAGGCTGAACGATGTCAAAGACCAAGGGTGGCGGTTCAACCAAGAACGGTCGTGACTCCAATGCGCAGCGTCTCGGCGTCAAGGTATTCGATGGCACGAGCATCACTGCCGGCACGATCCTCGTGCGTCAGCGTGGCACCAAGGTGCATCCTGGTGTCAACGTCGGCAAGGGTAAGGACGACACACTGTTTGCTCTTGAAGCAGGGAGCGTGAAGTTCGGTCAGCGTCGCGGCCGCAAGGTCGTTGACGTTCTTCCCGCCAACTGATCACCGGCCGCGAGGCGGCCTAGTTGACGCCGATTCCTTTGGGCAATCGATCTACGCCCCAACCGAGCAGTAGCTCGCCTTGTCGACACGCGAATCGATCGGTCATTCCCGCAACGTAGGCGACTGCAGCATGCAGTGCGGCTGGACTTTCGACAACGAGTCCGCTCTGGTCGGGAAGGAGTCGTGGCGACTTCACGTAGTGCTCGACGAGAGCTTGGAGCAGATCGATCACTGACTTTGCCTGTTTGCGGGACGCATCGCGCATGTAAATGCGCTCGTAGTTGAATTGGCGAAAGTTGGCGAGTGCCTCCGCGACGTCAGCCTCCATGCTGATACGTCCTGAGCGTGAACTCGCAGAAACCATGGCTCCGATGAATGCACGTAATTGACTCGAGCGGGATGTGCCGCAGCGCGCCTTCACGGAATCGGGAAGCATGTCGGGGGTCACGATTGAGGCGGCAACTGCGTCTTCGAAATCGTGACAGACGTATGCGATGCGATCGGCCCACGACACCACCTCGCCTTCGGGCGTTTGCGGCGCTGGCCGCGACCAGGAGTGATTGCGAATGCCATCGAGCGTTTCAGTGCAGAGATTCAGCGGTGCGAGGGTGACGTCTGCGCCCCATGAAGCGTGGTCAAAGCCATCTTGCACATAGGGACTGAGCGCATCTTCGCTGGCGTGGCCGCCGGGGCCATGGCCACAGTCATGGCCGAGTGCAATGGCTTCGGTGAGAGTTTGGTTGAGGCCGAGAGCGCGAGCAATGGCGACGGCAACCTGTGCAACCTCGAGTGCATGAGTGAGGCGGGTGCGCTGATGATCCTCCGGGAATACAAACACCTGGGTTTTTCCAGCCAGACGCCGAAATGCACTGGCGTGGAGAATGCGATCGCGATCTCGTTCGAAGCAGGTGCGGAAGGGGTCGGCCTCTTCTTCGATGGCGCGGTTTCCTGCACCGAACGAACGGGTGGCTAGAGGCGCAAGTTGCTCGTGCTCGATGGCTTCGCGTCGTTCGCGGTCGACGACATCATTCGTGCCCGAACCCGCCCACGAGTCGCGATGTGCGAAACGAACCCCAGCCTCGTGCTCGTGCCCATGCATGGTGCTGGCCCACGAGACAGCGCGGCTCTGGTTGGTGCCAGGGTTGGTCGATGACATGTCTCCAAGTTAGGTGTGGGGTGCAGCAGTAGCCTGACAAGCCCCTATGAGTGCATTCGTCGACGAAGCCCAACTCAACGTTCGCGGTGGCGACGGCGGATTTGGCTGCGTCAGCTTTCGCCGTGAGGGCCCGGTTGCCTTTGGTGGGCCCAATGGGGGTGACGGCGGCGACGGAGGTTCGGTGTGGCTGGTTGCCGATCACAACGTTGCCTCGCTGCTGGCTTTTCGCGACCACCCCCACCGGCGTGCAGGCGACGGCGTGAACGGAATGGGTAAAGACCTCCACGGTCGGCGCGGCGAGGATTTGCTGGTGGCGGTTCCCGAGGGCACCGTCGTAAAGGACATGTACACGGGCGAGGTGTTGGCTGATCTTTCCGCCCACGGTGCGCGTTACTGCGCTGCGCCGGGTGGACGGGGCGGACGAGGCAACGCCCGCTTTTTGTCCAACCGTCGACGTGCGCCGAAGTTTGCCGAGCAGGGCGAGCACGGCTCCGAGCGTTGGCTGAAGTTGGAACTGAAGTTGATGGCCGATGTCGCACTCGTCGGATTTCCGAATGCCGGTAAGAGCACGTTCATCAGCGCGGTGTCGGCTGCCAAGCCAAAGATTGCCAACTATCCCTTCACCACGCTCGAACCGCACCTCGGAGTCGTGCGATTGGATGATGCGACGGAATTCGTGATTGCCGACATTCCGGGGATCATCGAGGGAGCGAGCGAGGGTAAGGGTCTGGGGCACCAGTTCTTGCGTCATATCGAGCGAGCCCGCGTGTTGTGCATTCTGATCGACCTTGCACCGATGGACGAAATGTCTGCGGATGAACAGGAACGTGTGCTCTTGCGTGAACTCGGTCAGTATCAGCCGGAGTTGTTGGAGCGTCCGCGGGTGACGGTGGGCACGAAGATCGATGTGGCGACCGCGGAGACCAAAGCAGCGTGGTCGAGTCGAGCATCGAATTCACTGGTCATGTCCGCCGTGACGGGAGAAAGCGTACGGCCCGTGCTCGGCGAATTGGCTCGCAAAGTGGCAGAAGCCCGAAGTCTCGTGAAGACCGTGCCGTCGACGGTGGTGTTGCGTCCCGTGCCTGAAGGAACGCAAGTGGAGAAGCTGGCGTTGAATGAGTTCCGTCTGCACGGTCGCGAGGTGATGCGTGCCGTGGCATTGAACGACGTCACCACGCCAGATGCGCTCAATTACATCGAAGAGCGACTCAAGCACCTGGGCGTCCTGCGTTTGCTGGCCAAAGCCGGTGCCGTTGAGGGGGCCACCGTTCACATCGGCGAGTTCAGTTTCGATTATGTGCCGGAGGCCTCATGAAAGTGGTGACGTGGTGAGAGTCGTCGTGAAGATTGGCACGTCGTCGGTGACTTCGGAGACGGGTGCGATCAAGGAGAGCGCAATCGCCTCGCTGTGCGCGCAGGTGGCCGGATTGCGACGAGAGGGCCATGAGGTGTTGGTGGTGTCGAGTGGTGCGGTTGCAGGAGGCGTGGATGCACTCGGCATGAAGGAGCGTCCGAGCGACACTCTGACCTTGCAAGCACTCGCTGCAGTTGGGCAGAGCCGATTAATGGAGCGCTACAACACGCAGTTTCGCGACCATGGATTGATCGCCGCGCAGGTGTTGCTCACGCCGAACGACTTCATTGACCGTCGCCAGTATCTGCATGCTCGCGAGACCGTCGATCGTTTGCTCTCCTTGGGCTGCATACCGGTGATCAATGAAAACGACGCCATCGCCGCAGACGAGATTCGATTCGGCGACAACGATCGAATTGCGGCACTGTTGGCGCACAGTGTGCAAGCCGACTTGCTCCTACTGCTCACCGACATCGATGGTTTGTACACCGACGATCCCACGAAGAATCCCGATGCTCAGCTCGTAGAGGTCGTCGCCGCGGATGACCCCTTGCTTTCGGTGAATGCCGGTGCATCGGGTACGGCTCGTGGTAGCGGGGGAATGGCGAGCAAACTTTCCGCAGCCCGGATTGCTTCATGGTCGGGTGTGCGCACCGTGATTGCCGAGGCGCGTAAACCCGATGTGCTTGCTCTTGCAGTTGCGGGTAATCGCTCGGTGGGAACGCAGTTCCTTCCTCATGATCGTCAGTTGTCTGCGCGCAAATTGTGGATTGCTTTTGCAGCGCAAACTGCCGGTGCGGTGTTGGTCGACGAAGGTGCACGCCACGCATTGGTGCAACGCAACACGTCGTTGTTGCACGCTGGCGTTACTGAAGTGCACGGTGACTTTGTCGCTGGTGACACGGTGGAGATTCGCAATGAAGATTCGGGCGAAGTCATCGCGCGGGGAATGGTCTCGGTAGATGCAGTTCAGGCCGGCGCAGCCGCCGGACTACAGAGCGTCGATCTGCCCGAGGGTGTGCCGAGCGAGCTCATTCACCGCGACGATTTGGTGGTCTTTCTCTCCAAGTAGAGACGTGCCACATTGCGCAAGTCTTGATCGCGTATCACGACTAGAACGACGAGGTACGCGGCGATTCCAGGTACTCCTGCGAGAAGCACCGTGGCGAGCGATTGCAGGGCGCCCTCAGCGGAGAGCGATTGCGACGTCACCCACGTGACAAGAGACATCGCCGATCCCGCCATGACGTATCGTCCAAGTGGTCGCGCCAGGTGAGTGATCGACCACAATGGCGTGGTCGCTGCGAGAACCACTGCTGCGATCACTGCACCGAAGAGATAGGCGATGGCGAAGGCGATGCCGAGGCCGAACACATCAAGTGAATCGACGAGTGCAATTGCCAATGCGATATTGATGGCATTCTCGGCGAGGTTGATGAAAAAGGGCGTGCGAGTGTCGCCTTTGGCGTAGAAGCCGCGAAGGACGAACAGGTATGTGGAGAATCCGACGAGACCGATGGCGAGCCCACTCAGCGCGCGCGAAGTTGACTCGATTGCAGTGAGATTGAAGTTTCCGTGGCCAAGGAGCAGGGAGACGAGCGGCTCAGCCAATACCACCGCACCGATTGACGCGGGAAGCGTGAGCAGAATCGTGGCTCGAATGCCCTGGGAGATGCGGCCTGCGAACTCCTCGCTTCTTCCGGCCCGATGCATCTCGGCAAGGCGCGGCAGGAAGGTAGTGGCGATGGACACAGCCAGGAGACCATGGGGCAGTTGAAAGATCACGTACGCCTTCGTGTACGCATCGACGAGTCCACTGCCGGGAGAGGCCAAATTCTTGATCACCACGAGAGCCAATTGGTTGGCCAACACGTAGCCAACCGACCATGTGGAAAGACGAAGTAGTTCGCCTACCGATTCGTTTCTGAAGCTTGGTCTGAACGAGATGCGGATACCTGCGCGGTGGATCGTCGCCCACTGCACAAAACCCATTACGGCGATGCCCAATGTGGTGGACAGCCCGAGGGTCCATGTCGTCGCGCTCATGGTGGAGATGTTGGCGATCGATGGGGGGTTGTCGGCACCGGTTAACGGCACAAGGAACAGAATGCCGATGGTGATGAGATTCGCCAGGGCAGGTGACCATGCGCCCATCGTGAATCGTCCACGTGCGTTGAGCACGGCAGAGCTCAGTGCAGTCATTCCGTAGAAGAAGATCTGGACGACGAAGATACGAGTCAACAACGTGCCGGCAGAGCGAAACGCTGCCACATCGACTTCTGCTGACGGCGACAAGGTAAAGATTCGAAAGATCCATCCAGCGCCGAGTACGGCCACTGCGGTGATCGCGGCGAGCAGAACCAGGGAGGTGGAATACACCGCGTCGAGGTCGCGATGGCTGGAGGCGGTCGAGTCGCGGCGCACTATCGAGACGACAAGTGGGACCAGTGATGCAGAGAGGACGCCACCGATTAACAGCTCGTACACGGCATTTGGCGCATTGTTGGCGATCTCGAAGATGTCGGCCACGGCGGTTTGCCCGACTATCGAGGCAAAGACGATGATTCGTGCAAGACCAGTGATGCGCGAGGTGGCAGTGCCGCTCGCGACCAAGAGGTTCGACCGCACGAGCCCACTCATCGACGCATCATCGTAGGTCCCTGGGCGACTGGAGTAGGTCAAGGGGTAGGGTTGTCCAAATGGATAATCGCTTCGAGTCGGTGCAGCAAGTTCGTGATGGATTGAAAAAGGTCAACTACTTGGCCGACGAAGGCATCGCTGGCGTGGTGTATCTGGCACAGCGTCTGGGCAAGCCCATCCTCGTCGAGGGGCCCGCCGGAACGGGAAAGACCCAGTTGGCCAAGAGCGTCGCCGAAATGACGAATGCGCGGCTCATTCGATTGCAGTGTTACGAAGGCTTGGACGAGTCGAAGGCGCTGTACGAGTGGAACTACAAGAAGCAGTTGCTGCGCAT
>JAFMFC010000033.1 GCA_017856375.1 Ilumatobacteraceae bacterium
GAAACCAAGATTCGGCGTCTTGAAGGTCGACTGAAGACCGTGATCGCGCCGCGCGAGGCAGAAGCGCTGCAGCACGAAATCGCCACGTTGATTGAGGCTCGCGGAGAGTGTGATGAGCGTGGACTGGCGGCACTTGAAATCGCCGAGGAATCAGGGGCCGAGCGGATCACGAAAGAGGGAGAATTGGCCTCGAGTCGAGCCGCGCTCGAGGTGGCATTGAGTGACTTGCGGATTGCCCAGGAAGTCATTCAGGTGGAAATCGGTCAGCTGGCATCTAGGCGCACTGCCACGGCATCGGTCGCACCAGCCCAGCTACTCGCAAAATATGAGACCCGTCGTAAACAGTCCAACCGGGTGGCGATTGCCGAATTGATTGGTGCGGCCTGCGGCGGCTGTCACTTGGATCTCTCGCAGGCCGAGCGTGATCAGCTGCGCCGTTTACTTGTTGACGAGATTCCCGAGTGCCCCCATTGCGGGTGCATGCTGGTTGTGTAGTCGATGCTGCTGTGGTTCATCGGTTCCGCACTCGCCATGGTGTGGTTCGTTTTTCGTGACGCGCGCTTTCCGTTCGTTTGGGTGGCACTCGGCGCCGTGCTATCTGATGTCATTGGCGTTGTTCCCGGGGCAGTAGCACCAACTCACAGCGTGGTGTCGGTGGTGGGGTATCTCACGGTTGCCATGCTCCTGACAATTGGTCGGCGCTCCCACCGCAAGAAGGCCTTGGCTCTTGCATTTGGCCTGTTCATGCATCTGGTTGCCGACTTCGTCTTCACCGACACGTCGTTGTTTTGGTGGCCGCTCGGCGGGACGAACGTAGATGCGACGCGCATTCCCACTTTGGATCGGCCATTGGCCGCGAACCTCGCCCTTGAAGCACTCGGTGTGGTGTTGTTGGTGTGGTTCCTGCGTCGCTTGGCTGTCGCACGTCAAGTGAGGTGACGGTGAGTCGGTCTGTAAGCGGGGTTCTGTAACGAGGTCGGTTTCCCTTCCTCGTCGATGACCATCCCTCTATGCAACCTACCCGAGGGTTGTTCGTTGCCGAACGGGCGGACCGCCCGTGCCCTCTGCTTGGTCTTGCTTCGAGTGGGGAAGCCGAGCCACGTCGGTTGCCCCACGTGCTGGTGCGCTCTTACCGCACCGTTTCACCCTTGCCTGTGATCGACCTTGCGATCGACCCATCGGCGGTCTGTTCTCTGTTGCTTCCTTCGTCAGGTCGCCCCGACCCGGCTCTCGCCGGCACTGTGTCCTGTGAAGCCCCGACTTTCCTCAGGTTCACCGTGAAGCGAACCCGCGGTCATCCGACTGACTCACCGTCTACGACAAGTCTAAAGGTGGCCCAATGCACACGGAATGCGACGGAAATACCGCCATGAGGAGCAATAGTCCCGTCTTGCGCGACCTACAGATCTCTCGCGATGTCCTATCAGCAGGAAACGAACTCGTAGACGAACGAGTTGAGGCTTGGTGTGCTCAAGATCAGGTTGGTCTTCACGCCGTCTGTGTTCGGCGCACCAATGGTCAAAAAGACGTTGGCCAGCGAACCAAAAGCGGTGGGCACCGACGCGATATTGTTGCGGCCAGTGGCAGCGTCGACGGTTTGCGGAACTGCGGCGTGACCGGGGTTCAACACCTGGGCGAGCACCACTGCGTGACGAGCCTCGTCTTGTCCGATGCGCATAGCGTCGGCTCGTAACTTTGGTGACGAGAGCGAACCCACGACACCTTGGTAGGTCTGCGCAGCGATGTTCTCGAGCGCGTGAGCAAGCGCGATGGTGTCGCGAGCAGCGTCGGGGTTGTCGCCCTCGGTGATCAATGCAACTGCTGGATCGAGGTACGTGGTCTTGATGCGAGTGTTCGCACAGGTGTGCGCCTTGCCGCCCAATGCAACGACCAGCTTGTTGACGGCATCGGCATGCTCGCGATGATCGTCACGGAACCGCTTCACTGCATCGGCATACTTGGCATAGTCGCCAGAGAGAAGGCCGGCTTCGAGGGCGAGCTCGTATGTATCGATCGCGTTGTATTCGAGCGACGCCGCAGTTCGCAACAACACGATGTCGTTCACTTCGGCTTCGGGCAGCGCGGTCGTCGGGGGAACGGTGCCTGCACTGGCGATGTTCGAGGACTGTTCGACGTTGGACTGTTTGCCGCATGCGGCCAGGAACAGTGATCCAGCGACTGACGCTCCGCTCAAGCGCAACAGTTGCCTGCGTGAAAGATTCAGTTCGCTCATGGCGCCACCGTCGTTTCCGTGGTCGTTTCGGTTGTCGTGCCCGTTGCTGGCGGCAACAACGACACCGCGGGGTTATCGAGCGCACTCGTCAGCGACATGGTCGGGAGCGATCCAAAGACGGCCGCATGACGGGCTTCCACCACGATGATCGATGCAACGAGTTCTGCGCCGTTGGTTCCCACGATGCGGGAGAGGATGTCGGTGTGTGTCGCCGCAAGAGTATTTTCGAGTGCCTGCAATGTGCGCGTAGCAGTAGCGCCACTCGACGTAGCGCCGACGAACTGTTGATAAATCGCGTCGTCGCGTTCAAATGGAGCATCGGAGCCCAACAGACCTCCGATCGCCTGAACATAGGCGAGGTGATGGTCGGCGAACAATTGCATGGTGGCAAGTTCGTCGCCCGCGAATCCGGCTTTGGTGATGGCATTGAGGTAGAGGTCGTGGACCGCCAATTCGGCGGACTGAGCAACGATCAGGAGCGCCTTGTCGGCTTCTGGCACCGCGTTGCTCTTGACGCGCGGGCGCGTGGATAGGGAGGGCACTATGAGTTTCCTTTCACGGGACGCTCCATTCTTGCCGATTTGGACTGCCCGAATCTAGAAATCGAGTGCCGACAGGGCGGGGATCCACGCCTTGGCGCGGCTCAATGCCTCTGCCCAGGCTTCACGGTCGAGGGGCTGTGTGGGTTCGACGGTGCGCAGCGGGGTGCTCGTACTCGTCGCTTCATCCAATGAGGACCAGACTCCTGCGCCAACACCTGCGGCAAATGCCGCCCCCAAGGTGGTGGCTTCGGTGACCGCACAGACATCGACCGGGCGATTGACGGCGTTGGCGAACAACTGCACAAAGGTCTCGTTGCGGCTCATCCCGCCGTCCATCCGCATCCGATCGATCCGCATGCCAGAGTCATGTTCGGTCGACTCGACGAGGTCGGCGCCGCGCTGAGCGACACCCTCGAGAACGGCGTGAACGATGTTTTCTCTCGTAGTTCCGCGGGTCAAGCCGAGCAGCGTGCCACGCGCCCCGTAATCCCAGTACGGAGTGCCGAGGCCGAGCAGCGCAGGAACATACAGCGCACCTCCCGAATCGCCGGCTTGAGCGGCCACTCGATCGGTGTCTGCTGGGTTGGCGACAAGACCGAGGTCATCGCACAACCACTCCACGTTGCTTCCGGCAGACAACATGATCGCTTCGGTTCCCCATGTGAGTCCTGCCGAAGTGGAGTAGGCGACGATCGGAAAAGTTCCGTTTGCTGCGCGTGCAGTTGTTGTCGGTGGAAGATCTCCGCGAAATTGGTCGAGCATGCCACCAGTGCCAAAGGTGATCTTCGCGGCGCCAGGATGAATGCAGCCCTGACCCATGAGCGATGCTTGTTGATCACCAATCATTCCGGTGATAACCGGCGAACCAGGCAGGCGAGTGGCGTTGCCGACCACGCCAATCGAAGGGACGATCGCGGGCATTGAAGCAGGGTCAACCCCGAACACTTGACACCACTCATCCGACCATTCGTTCGTGCGCGGGTCGTATAAACCGGTCACGGCGGCGTTCGTGTGATCCGTGACGTGGATTGAACCATTCGACAACACGTGTGCCACCCACGATTCGACTGTGGAAAAACGAATGCGTGAACGTGTCGACTTATCGACCTGTTGGAGTAGCCACTGTGCCTTCGTTGCCGTTTGGTTGGGGGCTACGGCAATGCCATGTTTTGCTCGGGCTTCGATGCATTGCCCAACTGTGCGCAGGTCCTGCCATCCGATCGCGGGGGCAATCGCGTTTCCTGTCGACACATCCCAGGCGATGGTGCTTGCTCGTTGATTCGTGATTCCGACGCACGAAACCGGCCCCACCTCGGAGATTGCTTTGGTGGCCAGTAAAAGACACAACTCCCCCAGACGATCGGCATCAAACTCCACGAGGCCGGGAGACGGAGAGGATGGTGCAAACTTCTCGTAGTGCAACTCGCTGACGGTTCCGTGTTCGGTCACCACCGCAGCACGAACGCCGGTAGTGCCGACGTCAATGACCAACACGCTCACGGCCAGAACTGCTCGTCGAGTGCAAGTTTTCCGGGGTTGAAGATGCCCTGTGGATCAAGTGTTCGCTTGATTGCTCGAAGAACGTGCATCGTCTCGCCGAGTGCCCGTTCCATGAATCTCGCTCTGCTCATTCCCACGCCGTGATGATGTGACAGCGACGCGCCGTGGTCGAGCGCGGAATGTTGAACTGCATCCCACATGGCCACGTAGGTGTTCTCTGGATCATCGGCTTTGGCGGCGAAAGTGAAATATAGACAGGCGCCGTCGAGGTAGCTGTGCGAGAGGTGAACCGACGCATTGCGCACGCCATCGACTGCACGTGCGGCCCGCTTGACCGCTTCGACTACCGCGTTTGCCTGTGACCAACTACTGGTCACCTCCATCGTGTCGACGACGAAACCTTTCTGGGTGAGAGCTGCGAGAGCGCTGACGTCGTTGCGATGTTCCAGCCAGCGCTCGACGAGGCTCGGAGATTCAGTGCGACCGTCATGGTGCATCACGAAGCGTTCGATGACGGCAAAAGTCGCATCGACAATTTCGGGCGTTCCTTCGTCGAGCACCAAAAGCGTGCAGCGCGAATCCGTTGCGCCGTGGCTTCGCGCACTCTCGATGTCGTCGTAGAGGCGTAGCACTGCGGGTGTGGCGCCATGGCGAACTACATCTCGCATCGCAGCAATGCCGGCCCCGAGTGAATCGAACGAGTAGCCAGCCATGCGTCGAGTCTCGGGGAGCGGGTGGGCTCGGAGCCACACTTTGGTGATTACGCCAAGAGTGCCCTCCGAACCGATGAACAACTGCATGAGCTCGGGACCTTGAGAGGCAGCGGCATGAGGGCCGAATTGGACAGTGCGAGCATCGGCCAGCACCACTTCGAGTCCCACGACGATGTCTTCGATCTTTCCGTAGCGAGTGGAAAACTGTCCTGCTCCTCGCGAGGCGACCCAGCCGCCCACCGTGGAAATGTCGAACGACTGCGGAAAGTGGCCCACGGTCAGGCCGTGCTTCCTTTGCAGCACCTCTTCGAATTCGGGGCCAAACATGCCGGGCTCAACACAGACAACTCCCGATGTTTCGTCGACTTCGACCAGCCGATTCATGCTCGTCATGTCGAGCGCCACGCCGCCTGCGGCAGGTGCCGCCGCACCGGTCACGGAGGATCGTCCAGCCATGGGGGTGATCGGCACGCGATGTCGTGCGCACACACCAACGACATGAGTCACTTCCTGGGTGGTGCGGGGTGTACACACGGCGCCGGGAATGGACCATGTTCGGCCGTCGATCGCCCAGTGCATCGCAAGCGGCCACCAGTCCCGCGAGTGCGTGAGGGTCTGGACAGGGTCAGCGGTCGTTGGGCAACCGGCTGCTAACTCGGTGAGGAGTCCCGGCGCAAGCTCAGCTACTCGTCTGCGGGGTTCAATCGTTGATCCGGCGAACTCGATGGGATCGCGCGGAGTACTCATCGAGATGCAAGATACTCCGCTTCGCTCATGCGAGCAGCGCGTTCTTCCCGGGTACAGATCTCGGTGAAGCGCTGTACTTCAAGTTCGACTCTTGCGTCATCCCAACCGAGTTCACTGGCAAGCAAACGCGCCACGTCTGGTGCGGCTGCGAGCGTTGCCCTGCGATCTAGCAAGAGGGCACGGGTTCGGCGGGAGAGCACATCATCCACCGTACGCGCGTATTCGAAACGAGCTGCATGGATCGCCTCGGCACGGCAATAGGGCAACCCTGCCACCAGGGGGCGAGACATCGTTGAGTCGGCGTCGATGATCCGTTGCACCTCAGTCCAATCCGATCCATAACGCGTTCGTAGATGCTTGGTCGGGGCAGAGCTTGCGTCCGCAGCACCTCGTAGCCGCAAACGCTTCGTCTTGCAGCGCGCCGAGCGACCGAGCATGTTCAGAGCCTCATCAACAGTGTCCTCGGCCATCTTGCGATAGGTGGTGAGTTTGCCGCCGATGATCGAAATAACGCCGGAGTTCGAGATCGAGACTTTGTGGCGACGCGACAAATCCTTGGTCTTGTCAGAGCCCTCAGTGCGCACGAGTGGTCGCAAGCCCGACCACACACCAGTTACATGCTCGCGGGTTACTCGAGTGGTGATGGAGGTGTTCAAGGCTTCTAGCACGTAGTCGATGTCTTCCTCGCTGCACTGAGAATCGTCAACTCCGCCTGAGTAATCGGTGTCCGTAGTGCCCACGTAGGTGTAGAGAAAGCCACCGTCTTCACGTTCTATCCACGGAACAACGAACAGACTGCGCTTGTCTCGTTTGACGGGTATCACGAAGGCAATGTCGTTTTGCACCAATTCCCACGGAATGGTGATGTGAATCCCCTTGGCGGGTCGAATCGACTGCGGATCGACACCTTCGTCGGCTTGGCGCACGGAGTCGGCCCACACGCCAGCAGCATTGACTACGACTGAAGCATTTACCTCAAGCAATTGACCTTCGCTCGTTGTTGCGCGAATGCCGTTTGCCCGACCATCTGAGGAGTGGGTGATCTCCTTGACCGTGCAATGGTTGAGAATCACCGCGCCGTGGTCGGCAGCGGTGCGGGCGAGAGCGACACAGAGACGAGAGTCGTCGGCTGCGGCGTCGTAATAGAGGTACGCCGACGCCAAGCGTTCGCGAGGCATTGTCGGCATGTGTCGGAGTGCTGCATCGGCACGCAATCGACGATGCAACTTGCCCACGCGCCACCCTCCCGTGAGGTCATACATCCAGAGGGCACTGCCGAGTGCGCGTGCAACTTTTCGCGACACCACGCCGTCACGAGTGAGGATCGGAATGGCGAAGGGGAGTATCTGCACCAGGTGAGGTGCGTTTCGAAGAAGACGTTGACGCTCGTGGAGCGCCTCGTAAACGAGACCAACTTCTCCCTGCTGGAGGTAGCGCAAACCACCGTGAATTAACTTGCTGCTTTTTGACGAAGTTCCCGAGCCAAGATCGTCCTTTTCGACGAGCAGGCAGCTCAACCCACGGGTCGCGGCATCGACGGCCACACCCAGCCCCGTCACGCCACCGCCGACGACGACGATGTCGAAGTGACGGCCCTGGGCATTGGTGATGTCGGTTCGGGCAACGGGCACCACACGAGCCTAAATCTCACAGCCTGAGCACCACATGTCGAGTGCCAAATGAAAGGGGGTTGGCGTTGGATAATGGAGAACGGTGACTCTCTCCTACGACCCCAACTTGTCTTCGTACTTGGACGAGTCATCCGTGCGCCTGGAGATGGCGAGGGCTTTCCAAGTCTGCGCAGGTTGTCGTCGATGCATCGACGTGTGCCCTTCGTTCGGCGACTTGTTCAAAGCGCTCGACCTGGTGGGCAACGAGGCAGATCGAATGACCCCGCACCTGCAGGATCAGGTTGCCGCCTCGTGCTTCGACTGCGGCACCTGTTTGCAGGGTTGCCCACACGCTCCAGGACTCAAATCTCCAGTTGGTCAGAATCTGGGTGTCGACATTCCTTCGCTGATGATTCGGCATCGAGCAATGGCGAAAGAGAGCGGACTTCAAGGATTTCGTCGACGACTTCGTGACGAGCTGTCCGTACGGCGAGCGACCGTGCGACGATTCGCCCGTCGTGTTCCCCGAAGATCCGGAGACGAGCCATCGTGTTTTCGCGAATGGTTTCTGGGTCGTCCACGGGTGCGCTCGGTAAAAGCGCAGGCACATGTGACGTTTTCTGCGTCTTGTGCACTCGAGGTTGACGAGTTACGCATCGGCGCAGATGCAGTCAAGATCTTCGAACACAACGGGGTTGTGTGTGCGCTTCTCGACGACAGCACTCGATGCGGTTGCGAGTTACTGCGCATCGGTGACATCGGTGGATACACGCGTGTTGCAAGTCGTCACGTTCGTGCAATGGCAAAGGCGAACGAAATGGGAAGTGACATCGTCGTGATGTCGCCGAGATGTCTGGAAACCATGCGAACTCGGTATCCCCAGTTTGTTGGAGGACCGGAGACGGAGAGGGTGGTGGCGAACATGCAGGGCCCGGCCGAGTTCTTGATGTTGTTGCGTGACCGTCAACTAATGGACCTTCAATTCGCGGGTGAACACCCAGAAACAGTGGAGTACTGCGCTTCATGTCCTACCCGCAACACGGGGGAGGCGGTTGCGAGTGAGGCACTTATGCGTCTTGTAGGTATCAGCGTTACACGCCGTGATGAGTGTTGTGGCGGACAGGGTTGTCGAGACGGGGTTTCTGAAGGGGCAACGTTCACAGGGGGCGTTCATCCCCTTGGGCTGCTGGCGCGCGCCTACGGACTCGCGACCGATTGAGGGCGGCCGGTCGGGAATTGGCGAGGCCTTGGTGTCCCGTCGTATTCTCCGCCGTGGGGAAAGTAAGGGGGGCGCTCACGGGGGTGAGTGACGCAGGGATGAGCGACACGGGAACAAGTAACTCGGGAATTTCCAGCACGGTGTGGCGATCGAAGGGCGCATGCCAGGGCCTGGACGCGGAGATTTTCTATCCCGAAAACGATGAGTTGGCAGACGTCGCCAAGGCGATATGTGACGAATGCCAGGTACGCATAGCGTGTCTCAACCATGCTCTCGACAATCGCGAACACCAAGGCGTATGGGGTGGCGCAACGGCCAAAGAGCGTCGTCGCCTCCTGCGTCAGCGACGTCGCAGCGCGTAACAGTGCACGCTCGTTGACGAGCCAGCGGTAGCTCGATGAACTGGCAGTCGATCAGCGAGCGCCTGCGTAATGGTGTGGAGCTCACATCAGAAGAAGGACATTCACTGATGAGCGAAATGCTCGCTGGAGAAGTGAATCCTGCTGACATCGCTGCATTCCTGTTGGCACTGAAAGCCAAAGGAGAAACTTCCGGCGAGATTTCTGGCATGTTGCGTGCAGTACGCGAAGCCTCAACGTCGGTGGTTTTGCCGGTGTTGATCCACGAACGCGCCATCGACATTGTCGGAACGGGCGGTGACAACTCCCACTCGGTGAACGTTTCGACCATGACGTCCTTCGTCGTTGCCGGTGCCGGAGTGCCAGTGTGCAAACACGGAAACCGTGCTGCGTCGTCGAAGTGTGGCACCGCAGACGTTCTCGAGGCACTCGGCGCGCGTATTGAGATGTCGCCGGGCGAGGTGACGAAATGCGTTGAGCGAACCAACTTTGGCTTCTGTTTCGCGCCGGCGTTCCATCCGTCGTTCCGCCATGTTGGGCCGATCCGTCGGGAGCTGGGTGTACCGACGGTGTTCAATTTGCTCGGGCCACTTGCCAACCCTGCTCGTGTTCGACACATGTTGGTCGGTGTGGGTAACCCGGCTTTTGTCGAGCGCATGGCGATTGCTCTCCGTGAGGGTGAGGTGCATCGAGCTTGGGTGGTGCACGGTCATGGCGGGCTGGATGAGTTGTCACTCAGTGGAGCCAACGAAGTTTGGGAGGTGCGCGAGGGCAGCGTCACCAAGACCATCGTCGATGCGCTGGAGTTTGGTATTGATCGGTCGGGAATTGATGAACTTCGCGGTGGCGATCCCGCATTCAATGCCGCCGTTGTTCGGCGAGTGATGGCAGGCGAGCGTGGCCCCGTGCGTAACGTGGTCGTCTTCAACTCCGCAGCTGCCCTCCTGGTCGCTGGCGCAGCAAGCGATATCGGTGAAGCGATTGAAATAGCCCAGAGAAGCATCGACATGGGTGCGGCGCAACGAGTCTTGGAAGGATTTGTGGAGGCGAGCAACGACGGCGCGTTGTGCGACGATTGATGGAGATGAGTTCCTCGTTTGCGGTGCGCGTGCCGGCCAGCTCGGCCAACTTGGGCCCGGGTTTCGATGCGCTGGGAATGGCGCTTGGCTTGTACCTCGACCTGGGATTGGTCGATGGTTCGCTTCCCGAAGGATCGTCAGCAATCGATCCGCGACATCCGGCTATCACGGCATTTGCCAAGGCTGGTGGAGAAGGCGAACTCTGGGTTCGCTCGGCTATTCCCATGGGCCGAGGGCTCGGATTTTCCGGCGCAGCGCGCGTAGCTGGTCTGGCGCTTGCGATGTTGCAGCGTGAAGGTTCGGCGACGTTTGCAGAACGTCGAATTCAGTTGCTTCAACCGGCCACCGAGCTTGAAGGCCATCCCGACAACGTTGGTGCCTCGATCTTGGGTGGTGTCACGGCGAGTGCGGGAGGCAGGGTGGTACGGCTTCCGATGACGCTCGACCCCATGATTGTCGTCTGGGTGCCCGACACACAGACGTCCACGGAGAAGTCACGGACTGCCATCCCTGCCGAGATCCCCTTGTCGGACGTGATCTACAACATTGGTCACACCGCATTGTTGATGGCAGCCCTCGCAGCAGGCGAGACAGCGGAGCTGCGCCAGGCCACCACCGACCGTCTGCACCAAGATCGCCGCCTGGCCAATGTTCCGCGGAGCAAAGCAGCATTGGACGCAGCACTCGGCTCCGCTGCCTGGTGTGCCTGGTTGTCGGGTTCGGGGCCAACGGTCGCCGCAATGTGTTCCCGTGCCGATGCGGAGCGCGTCGCAAAAGCCCTCCCTGAAGACGGCAGGGTGCATCAACTCGAGATCGACACGCTTGGCGCACGGATCCTCGAACTTTCGTAACGAAAATCTTTGTAACACCCCTAGGTAACGCTGGTCATGTCGCCGAGATGGCGCACACACGTCTCATCAATACAGCAACTAGCGCATCAAGCCAGCACCAAGGAGGACCAATGAACCATCTCAGCAAGAGCAACCCACTCGTCATTTCCTGTGACACCTGCGTCATGCAGGATTCCGACGCCTGCGGCGACTGCCTCGTCACCGCGCTATGTGGCGGTCGTGAGGAGCCAGCCGTCGTGTTTGACCTGGAGGAGCAGCGAGCCCTCCGATTGCTCGCAAACGCCGGATTGGTGCCTACCATTCGGCACCGTGCAGTCGGCTGACGTCTCCGATCTTCAGCGTTACACCGACTCGGTAACCCGTCTAGGCCGCGAGGCTGGAGCAGCGTTCGTCTCCGTTGCCCCGGCACTAATCATGCACCGGGCACGTGAGGTGCTCATTGCGCGCAAGGCGCAAGGGTTGAGCGACACGATGGAGTTCACCTACCGCAATCCTGAGCGGTCTACCGATCCGCAGCGCTCGGTGGACGGAGCAAAGGCAGTGATCGTGGCCGCACTTGGGTACGGGTCGGATACTCCGGTTTCACCGAGTGGCCCTCATGGCTCAGTCGCTCAATATGCGCGGGAGGACTACTACGAAAAGTTGTCATCGGCCTTGCGGGTGATGCGAGACAAATTGCGCGCGGACGGTTTTCGGGCACTCGATTTCGTTGACGACAACTCGATGGTCGATCGTGAGATCGCTTGGTTGGGCGGTCTTGGTTGGTTTGGCAAGAACGCCAACTTGTTGATTCGTGGAGCGGGAAGCATGGTGGTGCTGGGTTCGGTGGTGACTACTGCTCCGCTCAAGGTGTGGCGAGAAGTGGAGCCCGATGGGTGTGGTTCGTGTCGCGTATGTATCGACGCTTGCCCGACCGCAGCCATCGTCGGCGACGGAGTGATCGACGCTCGCAGGTGCCTTTCGTGGCTTCTGCAGAAGCCGGGGGTCTTTCCAATCGAGTATCGGGCTGCGCTAGGCGAGCGTCTCTACGGATGCGACGACTGTCAAGAAACATGCCCTGAGAACGTTCGGTTGCTACCCACTCGACGCATGGCAACGGCACGCGAGTCATGGACGCCGATTCTCGAGGTGCTGAACGAGGACGACGAATCACTCGATCGACGCGTGAAACGGTGGTACGTGCCTGGACGAGACGTGAAGGTGGTGCGGCGCAACGCCTTGATCGTGCTCGGCAACGTCGGCGACGCCTCATCCGATGAGGTGCGCGGAACGATCACGCGTTATTTGCGCCACGACGACGAACTGTTACGTGCGCATGCGGTGTGGGCAGCGCGTCGACTTGGACTTTCCGAGTTGCTGTCTGGAGAAGATAAGAGTGAACTCGTGATGAGCGAGTTGCGACGCGACCACCTGTAAGGATTGACGTGTCGATGAAACACCTTCTCGTCACCAACGATTTTCCGCCGAAGGTGGGCGGCATCCAAAGTCTTCTGTGGGAGTGGTGGCGTCGGCTGCCAAGTGATTCGTTTGCCGTGCTCACGTCCCCTCATGCGGGTGCCAAAGCCTTCGATGCGGCCCAGCGGTTTCGTGTGGAACGTGTGCGGGAGCCGGTCCTCCTGCCTCATCCCGCGATGGTGAGGCGGGTGAATCGCATGGCTGCAGAGTTTGGTGCAGATTTTGTCGTACTCGACCCAGCTCTTCCGCTCGGTTTAATTGGCCCACACTTGGACGTGCCCTACATGGTGGTGCTCCATGGGGCCGAAATCACCGTGCCCGGGCGCTTACCGGTTTCGCGACTTCTGCTTGCACGCGTGTTGAGCGGTGCTCGTCATGTGATTGCCGCTGGGGGCTATCCGGCCAAGGAAGCTCGTCGCGCAGTTCGCGCAGATCTTGACGTGACGGTGATCCCTCCAGGTGTCGACACCGCACGATTCCAGCCGCTGTCACTGGACGCGCGTCGTGAGGCACGGACACATTTTCGAGTAGCGGACGACGCCGAGTTGGTGGTGGGTGTGAGCCGGTTGGTGCCACGAAAGGGGTTCGACGTGCTCATTCGGGCGTCGGCGATGCTCTCTCGCTCGCGTCCACGCCTGCAGGTGTTGGTCGCAGGTGCGGGGCGTGATGCCAGGCGACTGCAGAAGTTGATCGATGAGACGCGTGCACCGGTTCGCCTACTCGGGCGGGTGCCGAGCGACGACTTGCCTGCGTTGTATGGGTGCGCTGACGTGTCGGCGATGTTGTGTCGAACGCGTTGGTTCGGCTTGGAGCAAGAAGGCTTCGGCATAGTTTTCAGCGAGGCCGCTGCGTGCGGTGTGCCACAGGTGGCAGGAGAGAGCGGTGGTGCTGCTGAGGCAGTGGCTGATGGCATCACCGGACTGGTGGTGGACGAGCCTCGCGATGAGGTGGAAGTTGCAGACGCTCTCTTTCGCATCCTCGATGATCAGGATCTTCGGATATCGATGGCAGAGGCGTCACGACAAAGGGCTGTCGACGACTTCGACTACGACGTGTTGTCACGTCGATTGGCTGATGTGCTTGGGGTGAACCGATGAACTCGATAGTGAAATTCAACATTGCGGCGACTGGACTATTCGCCGTCGCGACCACGGCGGCTGCCTGGGCCTTCACGCCAGGTTTGCGGACGGCAATCGTCGTTGTCGATTTGCTGTTATTTGCCATCGGCGTCGTCACCTTTCTGTTGGGCTTCTTCTCCGCGGTGCAGCGCAGCCGTACTGAGGAGATCAGCGTTGCCACCTTGTTCTTGTTGTTGGGAGGAGTGGCGAACAAGTCGGTGATGCGCTGGATGAACGCTTGTCTGACGGTCCAGGTGGTGGTCGGAATCGCTGGAGCGATGGCACGGGGATCCACCGATGGGCGGCCGGGGAGCACTCTTGCATTCGGAGTGCTCGTGGGGATGCTCGGGCTCGGTCTGAACGGTTGGTGGGCAGCGCGCCATGGTCGCTTTCCCGAACGCGGTTCCGCCGAGGGGGTCTGATCGGCAATGATGGATGCATGGTGGATTCAGGGTCTGACTCGATTGATGTCAACGCGCCAGCTTCTCGTTGTCTTGAGGTAGCGACCGACTTCACCAAGTACCCCGAGTGGGCGAAGGACGTCAAGGAAACGGTTGTTCTCGAGCGCGACAGTGAAGGTCGAGCGACGATGGTGGAGTACCGGGCGTCAGCGCTCGGTCGAAGCACACATTTCACGCTTCGTTACGACTACTCCCAATTGCCGAAGCGACTCAGTTGGCAGATGGTCGACGGCGACATCATGCGTTCGATTACCGGCTCGTACCAGTTCACCGAGAGTGGCGCGTCCACGCGCATCGACTACGGCTTAGAAATCGAGTTGGTGCTGCCACTGCCAGGTTTTGTTAAGCGTCGTGCCGAAAAGCGCATCCTCAGCACGCTGAAGGAACTCAAAGCACGTATCGAGTCCTGACTCGACCGATCGGCGTGTCGTGTCCCGTCTGATCGGCATCGATGTTGGTGGCACCAAGTGTCATGGCGTGTGCATCGACGCGGAAGGGGCGATCATCGCAGAACTGGTTCTGCCCACTCCCAAGTCCGAAGAATTGGTATCGGTTCTTGCGAGCATCGTTTCTCAATTGGGTGGTGGATCCACGATTGGGGTGGGTGTGCCGGGGCTGATTGGTACGGGCGGCGTTATCCACTCGTCGCCCAACTTGCCAGGTGCACATCATCTGGCGGTCGCTGAACCACTTCGTCAACTGCTTGGAGTCGACGTGCAGGTTGACAATGACGCCACCTGTGCTTTGGTTGCCGAAATTCGTTTGGGTGCCTTGCGTGGCGCGCAGGATGCGTGGCTGATCACCTTGGGTACGGGTATCGGAGGAGCACTGCTGTCGGGCGGCAGTGTTCGCAGAGGATCGCAAGGTTTTGCCGGCGAAGTTGGTCACATGAGGGTCGAGCCAAACGGCATCGAGTGTCCGTGTGGCCTGCGTGGTTGTTGGGAGCGCTACGCCTCGGGTTCGGCGCTTGCCCGTCTCGCCAACTTTCCGAGTACCCATGACGTCATTCGCGCTGTGCGCGCCTCCGAACCGCAATCTTCCCGCGCTCTTGCCGAGTGGGTGGAGTGGATTGGCGTCGGGGTCGCCGCATTGGCCAATGCCACCGATCCTGAGGCGATCGTGTTGGGAGGTGGCGTGATCGAAGAACACGACCTGTTTCTCGATGATGTTGCGGAGGCGGTCAGTCGACATCTGTATGCGCGACAAGATCGCCGAGTGCCGGCCATCCGCGCGACTTCTTTTGGTCGCCGCAG
>JAFMFC010000119.1 GCA_017856375.1 Ilumatobacteraceae bacterium
GTGGGTCGGTATCAAGCGCGGCGCCCTTTGGAGGCGCTGACCAAGCCGGGCCCATTCACGCGGCTCACCAAATGGGAGCTCGCAGGCGCGCCGTTTCGCACGTGGGCCAAGGTGGACTCTTGGAAAGACCGACTACCCGATGCGGGCACATGGTTCGGCGGGTTGTCCAAGAAGCGCCTCCCGAAAGGAGGTGAAGGTGGTTGGCAGCGGTTTGCAGCTGAAAGTTTGCGCGCCGAACGCACTCATTGGGCGATGTTCGCGGTTTTGCCATTCTTTGTGCTGTGGAATCCGCCAGCAATCTTCGTTGCCAATGTCGTATTCGCTGTGGCGGCCAACGTGCCGTGCATGATCATCGCACGACACAATCGTGCGCGAGTCATGAGGCTTGCGCAACGAACTCGCCGTCTAGCATGAAAATGTGCTGAACATTCGTGGTCCTCTGCAGTGGTCGCTGCTCGGGATCACGGTGGTAAGTGGAGTTCTCGCCTTTCTTTTTGCGCGAGATGGCGATAGCACGGAAACCGTTCAGACGACGGTTCCCACCACACAAGTAGTAGCGACCACCACGACCATTCCCTATGAGCCCGTTTTCTACACGGTGCAGTCGGGCGACTCGCTCTTCGGTATCGCGGAGCAATATCAAGTGAGCATGGAAGAAGTGATGCGAATCAACGGCATCACCAATCCCGACAAGGTGTATGCGGGTCAGGTTCTCGAGTTGCCGGCTCCGACGGGATTTGTCCCCGTGATGTCGTCGACGACGATGCAACCGTAGTTCTACGCTCGACAAGACGCTACGAGTTCCGTCATCTCGCAGATGATGCGGGCGATGTCGAAGTCTTTCGGTGTGTAGATCGCAGCTGCACCACTCTTCATCAGTAATTCGCGATCCGATTCAGGGATGATTCCACCTACTACTACCGGTGCATCCACACCGAGTTGTTTTAGTTGCCCAAGTACATCGGGGATGAGTTGCATGTGTGAGCCGGAGAGGATCGAGAGGCCAATGACGTCCGGGTCTTCATCGCGCGCCGACGCAGCAATCTGTTCAGGTGTGAGGCGAATGCCGGCGTAGACCACTTCGAAGCCTGCGTCGCGGGCGGCGACGGCAATCTGCTCGGCCCCGCTGGAGTGTCCATCCAAACCCGGTTTGGCCATGAGCAGCTTGGGCGGGCCGCCGGCGAGTGACTTCACACGCGTGGCGGCTTCGGCGAGATCACCGGAGCGGCGACCGATTGCGGCACCAACGCCGGTGGGGGCGCGGTACTCGCCAAACACCTCGCGCAAGGTTCCTGCCCACTCGCCCGTGGTGCCTCCTGCGACGGCGAGAGCGATGGAAGCAGCCATCACATTCGTCTTTCCTTCGGCGGCATTGCGGAGGTCTTCGAGTGCCTTCTTCACGGCATCGTGGTCGCGAGTCGTGCGCCACGCGGTGACATCGTTCACCGTCTCTTGTTCTACGCGTGGATCGACCTTCAGGATGTTGTCAACATCGCTCAGCGGTGATGTGGCCGCCTCGGTGAACTTGTTGACACCCACGACCACTTGTTCTCCGGATTCGATGCGGCGCGCACGGTCGGCCATGGACGACACGAGCCGACCCTTGAGATCCTCCACGCATTCGAACGCACCGCCACGTGAAATGATGTCGTTCATCTCCGTCCATGCGGCTTCTGCAATTTCGTTTGTCTTGGTCTCGACCACCTTTGATCCTGCAAAGAGGTCGTCATATTCAAGAAGGTCCGTTTCGAATGCCAGCACCTGTTGCATGCGCAGCGACCATTGTTGATCCCACGGTCGAGGGAGGCCGAGCGCTTCGTTCCATGCAGGCAGTTGGATGCTGCGCGCACGAGCTTGCTTGGAGAGCGTCACGGCGAGCATCTCGAACACAATGCGCTGCACGTTGTTCTCCGGTTGGGCTTCGGTGAGGCCGAGAGAATTCACCTGAACGCCATAGCGGAAGCGCAGCACACGGTCATCGGTGATGCCGTAACGTTCGCGACCGATGCGCTCCCATAGTTGGTTGAAGGCCCGCATCTTGCACATCTCTTCGACGAAGCGGATTCCTGCGTTGACAAAGAACGACATTGATCCAAATACCGCGGGGAAGTTTTCTGCGGGCACTTGGCCACTTGCGCGTACCGCATCGAGGATGTCGATGGCATTGGCGAGCGAGAACGCCACCTCCTGAACCGGCGTGGCACCAACTTCCTGCAAGTGATACGAGCACACGTTCATGGGGTTCCACTTCGGGGCATTGGTTAGACACCATGCGATCATGTCGACGATCAAGCGTTTGGAGGGCTGCGGCGGGAAGATGAAGGTTCCACGCGAGAGGTATTCCTTCACGATGTCGTTTTGGGTGGTGCCGCGCAATTGTTGCGAGGCGACGCCCTGTTCGGCAGCGTTGGCCACGTAGAGCGCGAGCAACCAAGCCGCAGTGGCATTGATCGTCATCGACGTGTTCATTTCGCCCGGGGGTATGCCATCGAGGAGGGTGCGCATGTGGCCGAGATGCGCGACGGGTACGCCTACTTTGCCAACTTCACCCCTTGCGAGCAGATGATCCGGGTCGTAACCGGTCTGTGTCGGCAGGTCGAATGCGATGGAGAGACCCGTTTGTCCCTTGGCGAGATTCGTGCGATAGAGCGCATTGGATGCCGCTGCAGTGGAGTGCCCCGAATAGGTGCGCATCATCCATGGTTCGTCGCGCATGGGATCAGGCTATTGGGTCGATGGCGGTAGCAAGTCTGCGCAGGTAGGTATCGCGCGGGATTTCGACCGCGCCAAGACTGGCGAGGTGTGGTGTGACCCACTGCACATCGAGGAGCGACATGTTTGCTGAACGCATGTTGTCGACGAGGTGCATCAACGCCACTTTTGAAGCGTCGGTTTGGGTGTGAAACATCGATTCGCCCGCAAAGAAGCGATTGATTCGAACGCCGTAGAGACCGCCGACCAGTTCGTCCCCGTGCCACACCTCGACAGAGTGCGCCCATCCAAGTTCGTGTAGTTGTCGATAGGCAGCGACCATTTCATCGTTGATCCATTTCCCGGTGCGTGGAATTTCTGCACATGCCTCGATCACTTCATCGAAGCATTCATCGATGGTGCAACGGTATTGCTTGGCACTGCGGCGCATCGAGCGTGTGACGCGAAACGAGTCAAGTTCGATAATTCCCCGTAACACTGGCGACCACCAGGCGAGCATCTCGTCGTAGCTGATGTGCATCGGAAAAAGCCCGTGACGGTAGGCGTCGACCAATGTGCTCGGCTCGAGGTCTGCTCCTGTGGCGATCACCTCGTCGATCGGCCACGTTGAACTCGCAGGCAATGACCATCGGGAAGGGCCGACGTCGAC
>JAFMFC010000120.1 GCA_017856375.1 Ilumatobacteraceae bacterium
GATCTCGATGTGCTACGGACGTTCACTCGCCACTGGTGCACCGATCGAACTCGGTGAAGCCGTGGGCGTCATCGCCGCGCAGTCGATCGGTGAGCCGGGAACCCAGCTGACGATGCGTACCTTCCACACCGGTGGTGTGGCTGGTAAGGACATCGCCGGTGGTCTTCCCCGCGTGGTGGAGTTGTTCGAGGCGCGTAATCCACGCGGTTCGGCTCGACTCGCCCGCGCCACGGGTGTCGTGCGCATCCTCGAAGACGAGGGCAAGGGCATTCCCGTCAAGGTCGTCGATGATCAGGGCGTGGAGCACGAGATCGTGCTGCCGACCGGTAGTCGTCCGATCCTGCGCGATGGCGACAACGTGACCGCTGGTGATCGCATCACCGAGGGCCCACTCGATCCGAAGGAATTGATGGAGATCAAGGGGCCGCGTGAAACGCAGGTGTACCTCGTGGAAGAGGTACAGCGCGTGTATCGCGATCAGGGTGTGTCGATTCACGACAAGCACATCGAATTGATCGTTCGTCAGATGACGCGCCGTGTCGGTGTGCAGGAGCCGGGCGACGCCCACTTCTTGCCCGGCGAGCGCGTGGACGCGAAGGTGTTCCGCGATACCAACCGTGCGATGGTCGAGCAGAGCAAGCGCCCTGCCGAAGGTCGCCCCGAGTTGATGGGTATCACCAAGGCGTCGCTCGCCACCGACTCGTGGCTCTCGGCGGCCTCCTTCCAGGAGACCACCCGCGTGCTCACCGAGGCGGCGATCGATGGCAAGGCCGACAACCTCGTTGGCCTCAAGGAGAACATCATCATCGGCAAGCTGATCCCCGCCGGCAGCGGCATGGATCGCTACAACGCCTTCGATGTGAGCGCCCCCGATTACGTACCGATGGCCTACTACTCGAGCGAAGACGAGGAAGACCCCGCGGCATTCCTCGCCGGTCTCCACGGCACGTACGTGTCGGGGGACACCGACTCGGGTTCGGAACTGGCTCAATAACGGGGTCTGGGGCCCTCCAGACCGCGCCGATACTGGGTTGCAGGTTGCCGTTTCGCAGCCTGCAACCGTAGGATTTCCATCCCGTTGTCGGGGGGTTCGAGTACTCGAATCACTCGGTTTCGTCACACCAGTAACTACAAAACAACAAACAAAACAAAGGTAAACGCGTGCCCACCATTCAGCAGTTGGTTCGACAAGGTCGAAGCACCAAGTCGAGCAAGTCGAAGACTCCGGCGCTCAAGGGTTCTCCCCAGCGTCGTGGCGTGTGCACCCGCGTTTTCACCACCACTCCGAAGAAGCCGAACTCGGCACTGCGCAAGGTGGCCCGTGTTCGTCTCTCCAGTGGTGTCGAAGTAACCGCCTACATTCCGGGTGAGGGTCACAACCTCCAGGAGCACTCGATCGTGCTCGTTCGCGGAGGTCGCGTACGCGATCTTCCAGGTGTGCGCTACAAGATCATTCGTGGCGCACTCGATGCGGCAGGTGTGAAGGATCGCAAGCAGGCTCGCAGTCGTTACGGCGCGAAGAAGAAGTAGGAACTCATGTCACGCAAAGGCCCCGCCACACGTCGCGAATTCGCACCGGATCCGGTGTATCGCTCGCTGCTCATCAGTCAGATCGTCAACAAGGTGATGTTGCACGGCAAGAAGAGCACCGCCGAGACGATCGTCTATGACGCAATGAAGTCGATTGAGACAAAGACCGGTTCGGAGCCGTTGTCCACCGTCAAGCGCGCAGTCGACAACGTCAAGCCGCCACTCGAGGTGCGCAGCCGCCGAGTCGGTGGCGCCACCTACCAGGTGCCGGTTGAAGTGCGCCCGCGTCGTGCCACCACGCTCGCCATTCGCTGGATCGTGGAGAACGCTCGCGATCGTCGTGAGAAGACGATGGCCGATTGCCTTTCCGCCGAGTTGCTCGATGCGGCCAACGGCCTTGGCGCGTCAATGAAGAAGCGCGACGACATGCAGAAGATGGCGGAGTCCAACAAGGCCTTCGCTCACTATCGCTGGTAGTCCAGCCCAACCCCTCAGGAAACCCACGACATGGCTAATCGCGAATATCCCCTCGATCGTTACCGCAACATCGGCATCATGGCGCACATCGACGCCGGTAAGACGACGACGACCGAGCGCATCCTCTACTACACCGGCAAGACCTACAAGATCGGTGAGGTTCACGAGGGTGGTGCCGTGATGGACCACATGGCCCAGGAACAAGAGCGCGGCATCACTATTACCTCTGCAGCCACCACCGCGTTCTGGCGCGAACATCGCATCAACATCATCGACACTCCCGGCCACGTGGACTTCACGGTGGAAGTGGAGCGTTCGCTGCGCGTGCTTGACGGCGCAGTTGCCGTCTTCGACTCGGTGGCCGGCGTGGAGCCGCAGACCGAGACCGTGTGGCGTCAGGCCAACAAGTACCGCGTTCCGCGCATGTGCTTCATTAACAAAATGGATCGCACCGGTGCGAACTTCTATCGCACCCTCGACATGATCAAGGATCGCCTCCAGGCAGTGCCGGCCGTCGTGATGTTGCCGTATGGCGCCGAGGCGGAATACAAGGGTCTCATCGACATCGTGAAGATGAAGGCTGTCGTGTGGGAAGGTGACGAAAAGGACTCGAAGTATTCAGATGTCGAAATTCCCGCCGAGTACCAGGACAAGGCGAAGCAGTACCGCGCCGAGTTGCTTGAGCTCGTGGCTGGTGAAGACGAAGAGTTGATGGAGAAGTACCTTGAGACGGGCGACCTGAGCGAGGACGACCTGCGCAAGGGAATTCGTAAAGGCACCTTGTCGTTTGCCTTCGTGCCGATTCTCTGTGGTTCGGCATTTAAGAACAAGGGTGTCCAACAAATGTTGGACGCGGTGGTGGATTACCTGCCGAGCCCACTCGACATTCCTCCGGCAGAGGGTGTCAAGCCCGACACCGAAGACGTCATTACTCGCGAGCCAGATGACAAGGCGCCGTTCGCTGCACTGGCCTTCAAGATCGTGGCCGACCCATTCGGCAAGCTCACCTACTTCCGTGTGTATTCCGGCACCGTCACCAAGGGTGACGAGGTGTACAACTCGGTGAAGGAAAAGCGTGAGCGCATCGGTCGCTTGTTGTTGATGCACGCCAACCAACGTGAGGACATCGAAATCGCATACGCCGGCGACATCGTTGCTGGCCTCGGTTTCAAGGAAGTCACCACCGGTGACACGTTGTGTGACCGCAGCAACCCGGTCGTGCTCGAGCGGATGGAATTCCCCGAGCCGGTCATCCACGTCGCCATCGAGCCGAAGA
>JAFMFC010000001.1 GCA_017856375.1 Ilumatobacteraceae bacterium
GAGATCCTTGTACGTACCAGGACGCCGAATCAGCTCCAGGATGTTGACGACGAGTGGCGACGCCATGACGAGACGCGGATGCGTTCTAGTAGAGGTTGGTGTCGTCTTGATTGAAGAACGTAGCGCTGGTGATGTCGCGCTCAGTGGGCTCTTCCGCTGCCGGCTCCTGCACACCGATACCCACGACGTTCAAACGCTCACGACCCTGAGCAACGGTTCGTGACAAGCGATCGAGCAGGATCTCGAAACTCGCCAGACGTCGATCGAGGAAATCCTCCGTCTCGTTCTTCAAACGACGCGAGTCGGCATCGGCTGCATCCATGATCTGACGCGCGCGAGCCTCGGCGGCGCGCACTACTTCGGTGCGCTGCACCATGCGCTCGGCCTGCACGCGAGCCGCCTCGATGATCTCGTCCGCTTCGCGCTGCGTCTTGGCCATGAACTCGGCTCGCTCCTTGAGCATCCAACGGGCCTGACGGATCTCTTCCGGCAGACACGCGAGCGCATCCTGGAGGAGCGCGACGGTGTTGTCACGATCGATTCGCGGTGTGCTCGACAGCGGAACGTTCGGCGCCGACGCGATGGTGTCAATGACCTGCTCGAGGATCGACTCGGTGTCGCCCAACTCGACCGGTATGGTTTCATCAACCTCGTTGAACTGATCCCTACTCATCACTTGCCAGCCTTTCCTGTTTTTGCTGCGAGTGCCTTGTGCACGGGCTCCGGCACCAAGCGAGTCTTCATCTCGCCATTTTCCTGCACGTACTGCCTGATGTAGCGACTGCTGATGAAGGAATGCTCAGGTTTGCAAAACACCAGCACGGATCGAATGCCGGTTGAAGCTTCATTCATCTGAGCCATTTGCTGCTCGACCTCGAAATCGGCACCAGTTCTGGCGCTCTTCAGAATGACCGTCGCCTTGATCTTGGCTGCCGCCTGAACTGCCAGGCCAGAAAAGGTCTCCACGCAGACACCCTTGCCGAGGTGGGCGACGGACTGGCGAATGAGATCCGCCCGCTCGTCCGGACCCATCCATGCCGACGGCTTGTCCGGGTTGTGCATCACGCCAATGACGAGTTCCCCGAAGATCTCGAGCCCCTGTTCCACGACGTCCAAATGACCAAGGTGAAAAGGGTCGAAGCTGCCGGGATAGAACGCAAGCCCCATACGGGGTCTCACGCTAACCGCTGGAAAAAGGTGACGAACGCACGCCCGTAACGCTTGACGCGGATGGCCTCCCAGCCTGTGATTGGGGGATTCTCTGTCTCCAACTCCCGATCACTCTCCGCCACCACCAACTCTCCGTTTGCTCGCGCGAACAATTCCGCCCATCGATTGAATTCATAGGGCGGATCAGCGATCACCAGCGTTGCATTGGCAATCTGATCCAACCGAGCAAGGGCATCTCCACGGACGACTGTGCTGCGATCACGCAACCCCAGGTATTCGAGGTTGGCTTGCAGCACGGCAAGTGCCTCACGGTCGTTTTCGATGAATGTGCAGTGCTGGGCACCCCGAGACAGTGCTTCGATACCCATTGCTCCACTGCCGGCAAAGGCATCCACCACTACGGCATCTTCAATCACGCCAAGACTTCCCAATGCGTTGAACGTTGCCTGACGGGCCTTGTCAGTGGTGGGACGTGTAGTCCTACTTTTCGGCGATTCGATTCTGCGCCCTCGCAATGTCCCCGCCACCACACGCACACGCAAAGAGTAACGAGCACTAACAAGGTCAGACCCCGTGCTGGACAGAAATAATTAATAAATCTCACCCTAAGGTTCCGCGGAATCACGACTTCTACACTCGGAGTCATGACGATGACCGAAGTGAGCGCACGAGATCGCATCGTGCAAAGCGCACTCGACGAAATTGAAAAAAATGGCATCGTTGGGCTTCGCGTGGCAGATGTCGCCGCCAGTGCGGGCGTGTCGGTACCTCTCATTTACAAGTATTTCCGTGATCGTGACGGGTTGCTCGCTGAGGTGCTCGCGGGATCAATTGCGACATTT
Organism: Ilumatobacteraceae bacterium; assembly: GCA_017856375.1. Taxonomy (GTDB): domain Bacteria; phylum Actinomycetota; class Acidimicrobiia; order Acidimicrobiales; family Ilumatobacteraceae; genus UBA3006. The sequence continues at coordinate 2,013 of JAFMFC010000001.1, forward strand.
TTCATGCAGGACATTCAGGCAATGAAAAATTTGATCGAGACGAGCGCTAGATCACTACAAGTATCAGATCTTGTCGCTTTGATGCCCTCTCCCAATGCATCGCATCGCATCAGAAACAGACGACTACGGGCAATGGCAATCGCGGCAAGTTTCGACATTCCCAAACTTGCCGATGCTCTGGCAAAGAACCAACAGCTCATGAATGAAGCCACGCAAGAGCTGATTGAAATGGCGCGCAAGCGCACAGGCTCAAAGTCAAAAGTGTCCGCGCAGGCGGTGACCATTCTTTTCCAGGCTCTTGCCTTCGGATTGGTGATTAACGACTTCGAGACTCGAAATACCGTCAGCTTGGCCGAATACGAAGTCCTCGTGACCGAGTTGTTTAACCTCCTCATTTTCAAATGACAGTCGTCGCGGGAGTAGTTCCCGCTGACTGGTTGACTGATCTCCATGTCCGATGAACGTGGAATGCAAGGGCTGGCCAGCCCTCCCGATGAGGTGATCGTCTGCGTGGACTGCGGTGGACGAGCCCACCTGCTCACTCAGTCGAGCGAAGATGGCAACTGGTACGCAGGCGATGTCGTGGCTTACCGGTGCAGCGACTGCCTGGACAGGTGGGACATCGAACTCCCGCCAGTCGAATAACCGTTAACTGCGGAAGAGGTACTCCGCCTCGCTCTTGCTAACGAGCAGACGCAATTCATCACGAAGCAACTGGTGCTTCTTCAAGGTGCGATCCGAATCAATGATCTCGGTGGCCACCCGACGAGCGATCTCGATTAACTCCCTGTCTCGGCGAAGAGACGCCAGCTTCAAGTCGCTTCGCCCCTTCTGCATCGCCCCCATCAACGTTCCCTCGCCGCGCAACTCGAGGTCGATCTCGGCGAGCACGAAACCATCCGTTGATTCAACGAGCGCCTCCACACGAGGAGAAGGCTCTTCGGGGTTCTTGGTTTGCAACCAACATTCGGAGGCAAGCGCGCCACGACCAACACGGCCTCGCAACTGGTGCAACTGCGCGATACCAAATCGATCGGCGTCGAGCACCACCATCACCGTGGCGTTGGGAACGTCCACGCCCACCTCGATGACCGTGGTCGCAACGAGCACGTCCAAATCACGACGACGAAACGCATTCATCACGTCGTCCTTCTCCGGGGCAGACAAACGACCATGGATCAGACCGAGCCGTAACCCCTTCAATTCACCTGTCGAAAGGCTGGCATGAATCGTTTCTGCCGATGCCACCTCCAACTTCTCGCTCTCCTCGATCATCGGGCACACCACATAGGCCTGCTGACCCTTGGCCACCGCCTCACGCACGGCGGCCCACATCGTTTGCTCCACCAATGGACCCGCTGCCCATCGCGTGACGATCGGCGTCCTCCCCGGAGGCAACTCATCGAGAACACTCACCTCGAGGTCGCCGTACACCGTCATCGCCGCGGTTCGCGGAATGGGGGTGGCCGTCATCACCAACACGTCAGGCATCAGCGACGAATTGCCCTTCTCTCGCAGAGCCGCACGCTGCTCGACCCCGAAACGGTGTTGCTCATCGATCACCACGACACCAAGGCTCGAGAACTGCACCGACTCTTCGATCAGAGCGTGAGTGCCAATAACGATGTCGATATCTCCGCGGGCGAGTTCCTCGAGCACCGATCGTCGTCGTTCACCGGTGACACGTGAGGTGAGAAGTTCGACGCGCAATGGGCGATCTCCGAACAAGTTGTCGGATGCCGGCACCATCAATCCCTCGAGCATGCGACTGACCCCGCTGAAATGCTGCTCAGCAAGTACCTCGGTAGGAGCCATGAGGGCGCCTTGGTGACCACCCTGCACCGCCATCAACATCGAAGCAACGGCGACGACGGTCTTGCCACTTCCCACGTCACCCTGCAGCAAGCGATGCATCGGAGCCGCATCCGCGAGGTCGTGACCGATCTCACTGATCACCCGCTTCTGCGCTTTCGTCATCGGGAACGGCAACGCCTTTGCGAACCGATTCAGCAATTCACCTTTGATCACGTGACGAATACCGCGGTGATTTGCTTCATACGCGCGCTTGCGTCCTACCAGCACCAATTGCACACGCACCAACTCGTCAAACGCCAAGCGCCGACGAGCGCTCTCCTTCTCCTCCATCGACTGAGGCAAATGAATTGCGCGCATTGCCGAATGACGGTCGATCAGGCCGTTCGAGGAAAGGAACTCGGTTGGTACCGGATCGGCAATTCCCCTGGCGGAGCAACGGTCGAGGGCGTTTTCCACCCACCCCGCCAACTCCCAGGTCGCGATGCTTGCCTTCTCGCTCTGTGGGTAGATCGGCACGATCCGCCCGGTTCGATCTCCGATCACATCCACGATGGGGTTCGTCATCTGCAGCGAACCGCGAAACACCTCCGCCTTACCGAACAGCGCAACTTGCATTCCTTCCTTCAGCTGTTTGGCACGCCACGGCTGATTGAAGAACACCACGCTGAGTCGGCCCGACTCGTCGCCGACCTGCACCGTGACCATGGTTCGCCTGTTGCGCATCGGCCTTACCGTGACCTTGCGCACTTCCACGAGCACGAGTGCCTCGCTGCCTTCGGTGAGGTCACGCACTCTCGCTTCGGCAGTGCGGTCCACCCATCTGCGCGGATAGGTGGTGACCAGCTCCAACACGTTGTGCACGCCGTACTCAGCGAGCGCCGATTTGCGTTTGTCACCGACGCCCTTCAGCGCCGACACATCGATTTCAGCGAGTTCGGGAAGCGTCAGCGGGCCGGGCTCACCGGAAGGTGCGACGCGCTTGGTGGCGATGGCTGGCTACTCCACGCCGAAGAGGAACGGATAGAGCGGTTGACCACCCTGATGCACTTCCACTTCAACGCCCGGATGTTTGTCGGCCACGTAGGCCGTGACCTCCTCCACCATGCGGGAGGTGGCATCGCTGCCCGCAATCAGTGTGAGCAATTCACCCGATTCGCCGATGATGTGGTCGAGCAACTTGGTTGCCGCAACGACCGCGGTTCCGCCAATAGCAACCACACCATCACCACGAACGAGGCCGATCCAGTCGCCCTCGTTCACCTGACCAGCTTCGGTCTTCGTGGATCGCACCGCGCACGTCACCTCGCCCGTCGAAACGGTCGTGATCGCCGCATTCATCGCCGAGGCGTTGCTCTCAGCAGTGCCCTCCGGGTCGTAATGCACGAGAGCGGCGAGCGCCTCGGGCATCGAGCATGTCGGCACCACCACCACCGTCTTGTCCGTCAATGCATCGATCTGATTGGCGACGGGAATGATGTTCTTGTTGTTCGGCAGGATGATCACCTGCGACGAGTTCATGTGCGTGACGGCATCGAGCAATTCCGCCGTGCTCGGATTCATCGTCTGACCACCGGTCACCACACCTTGCACACCCATCTGCCCGAACAACTCGGCTAGTCCGTCGCCGCTGCAGATGGCAATCACCGCGCATCCGACGGCGGGAAGTGACGCCACCGCACTCGGACGCTTTGTCGCGGCGCCCGCTGTCATTCCCGAGACCATCGCGGCCTCCCGCTCTGCATGCTCCTCGGCGACTTCCTCGAAGAGATCGGTGACACGGATCTTGAAGGGTTTGCCACCCAACTCGATCGGCGCTTCGATGGCTGCACCGATGTCGTTGGTATGAACATGGCAGTTGTATAGGCCGTCGCCGCCAACGACAACGATCGAGTCGCCGATCCTGCCCCACGCTTCCATGAACTGGCGTTGCTTGGAATCCTCGAGATTGAGCAAGAACATCACCTCGTAGCGCAGTTCGCTCACGTCGACTTCTGCCGAACCTTCGCCGCGACTCATCAGCGCTTCGATCTGCTCGCTCGAAGGACCGGCGACCACCGAGGGCTCCGGTATCGGTTCGCCGGCAACGACATTGAGCACCGAGTGCATGAACAACAGGAATCCAGCGCCACCTGCGTCCACCACTCCCGCTTCTTTGAGTACTGGCAGCTGCTCGGGCGTGTTGTCGAGCGCCACCTGTCCGGCCTTTCGAGCGGTGGTCAACATCGATGCGAGGCTCTCACCCTTTGCCGCGGCAGTAACCGCGGCATCGGCTGTTTCGCGCACCACCGTGAGAATCGTTCCTTCGATTGGTTTCAATACCGCCGTGTAGGCGGATTCGCTCGCTGCTTTCAACGCTGCGGCCAACGATGACGCATCGGCGCTCTCAGCCGCGCGCATCTTCGAAGAAAGCCCACGCAACACCTGACTCAAGATCACTCCGCTGTTGCCGCGAGCGCCCATCAACGAGCCGTGGCTGATTGCGGCGCATGTCGCCTCCATATCGCCAGAAGCGCCATCAAGCTCCGCCACCACGGCATCCAAAGTTCGACCCATGTTGGTACCCGTGTCTCCGTCCGGTACGGGATAGACGTTCAGCCGATTGATGCCCTCTTGGTGGGCCTTCATCGTGTCGCGGAAGGTGACAATCGTCTTACGCAACGCCTCGGCGCCGAACACCTCGAGCATGGCCATCGTCAAATGCTACAAAATCGGGCATCTGCGGCTCCATCGCGGCGGCAGATTAGGCACATCGCGCCGTCAGATAGAGGGTTTTCCCTACCAGCCACTTCGGGCTCCACTGGTACATTTCGTCATAGCGCAGTGTTGCGCTGAGCGGAGGGCGAAATGCAAGGTGTCGTGAAGTCCTATGACCCGGTTTCAGGAGACGGCCTGGTCATGTGTGACAAGGATCTGAAGGATTACGAGCTCGCCCCCAACGCGATTGATGGCTCAATCTTCCGCATGTTGCGTCAGGGACAGCGAGTCGTGTTCGATCTGGATTCGCAGGGTCGCGCCGCAAAGTTGCGACTCGGTTCTGAAGTCGACATGGGCACGCCAGGGGTGTGACGTGAGCGGCAAGACCACGAACCAAGCCCTCAAACAATGGGTAGCTGAGTGGGCCGAGATTCTCGAGCCCGACGACGTGTATTGGTGTGATGGCAGCCAAAGGGAGTACGACGACTTGTGCCAGGACCTCGTAGAGGCCGGCACCTTCACCAAACTTGACGAGAACAAGCGACCAAATTCGTACTGGGCGCATTCCGATCCGGGCGACGTCGCTCGCGTTGAGGATCGCACGTTCATCTGTTCTGCTTCGCCCGACGATGCCGGTCCGAACAACAACTGGCGCGAACCAAGCGAGATGCGTGACGAACTCCGACGTCTCTATAAGGGCGCGATGCGCGGCCGAATGATGTACGTGGTGCCATTCAGCATGGGCCCACTCGGCTCGCCAATCGCCCACATCGGCGTGCAACTCACCGACTCCGCTTACGTCGCAGTGAGCATGCGAATCATGACTCGTATGGGTCAAGGTGCGCTGGATGTTCTTGGCGATGGCCAATGGGTGCCCTGCGTGCACTCGGTCGGTGCGCCTCTCGCACCCGGACAGCAAGATTCGGCGTGGCCGTGCAATCCCGACAACAAGTACATCGTGCACTTTCCTGAAACTCGAGAGATTTGGAGCTACGGATCGGGTTACGGCGGCAACGCTCTGCTCGGTAAGAAGTGTTTCGCCCTCCGTATTGCCAGCGTGATGGCTCGTGACGACGGCTGGTTGGCCGAGCACATGCTGATTCTCAAGTTGACGAATCCACAAGGCGAGAAGAAGTACATCGCTGCGGCATTCCCCTCCGCGTGCGGAAAGACAAACCTCGCGATGTTGGTGCCCACCATTCCTGGTTGGAAGGCCGAGACCGTCGGCGACGACATCTGTTGGATGAAATTCGGGCCGGACGGTCAGCTGTACGCGATCAACCCCGAAGCTGGTTTCTTTGGCGTGGCGCCGGGCACCGGTTTCGACACGAACCCCAATGCGATGCACACGCTGTGGGGGAACTGCATCTTCACGAACACCGCGCTCACCGACGACGGCGACGTGTGGTGGGAAGGCATGACCTCGGAGAAGCCGGCGCGTGTGACCGACTGGCGCAACGACTCGTGGACTCCCGAAAGCCAGACCCCCGCTGCGCATCCGAACGCTCGATTCACTGCGCCTGCCTCGCAGTGCCCGTCGATCGCCGACGAATGGCAGGACCCACGTGGAGTGCCGATCTCGGCGATCCTCTTCGGCGGGCGACGACGCACCACGGTGCCGCTTGTCACCGAAGCATTCGACTGGGAACACGGCGTATTCCTCGGTTCAATCATGGCCTCGGAGACGACCGCCGCCGCAGGTGGTCAGGTGGGCAAGCTGCGTTTCGATCCGATGGCAATGCTTCCCTTCTGCGGATACAACATGGCCGATTATTTCCGCCACTGGCTCAACATCGGCGAGAAGACCGACACGTCGAAGTTGCCGAAGATCTTCTTCGTCAACTGGTTCCGCCGCGACGAGGACGGGCGCTTCCTCTGGCCTGGTTACGGGGAAAATTCACGAGTATTGAAGTGGGTATTCGAACGCATCGACGGAAAAGTGGGCGCAGAGAAGACGGCGATCGGCAATCTCCCACCGATGGATGCACTCGATTTGAACGGACTATCGATCGACGATCGCGACCTTCGCGAGCTGCTCAGCCTCGATACGAGCGGCTGGCGTGAAGCAGTTCCCCAGATTCGTGAGCACTTCGGTTCATTCGGCGAGCGCCTACCCGGACAGCTGACCGCCCGACTGAACGAACTCGAGCAGTCGCTCGTCTGAGCGTCTAACTCTGGCCAACGAGCATCGCGCGGATGCCGAGGCCCATCAGGAAGAGCCCCCCAAATCCGTAGAGCAGGTACACCTTGCTCTTCATCTGCACGCGATAGGCGTAGATGATGGCCACGGCGATGATCGCGACAAAACCATAGAAGGCATGGAACTGCGGAAACTCGAGTTTGTCGCGATTGACCATGATCACACCAAGAATCACCTGCACGAACACCGTGAGTTGTGCGGCAGCCGTGTACCACCACAACGCACGAGAGCGAAGAGCTTGCACCTTGTGCGCGGCCAAGGCCCACAGACCGGCAAGCGCATTGCCCACGATCATCACCCAGGCCCAGTTTTCGTGCAATGAATACAGGTCGTTAACCACGACTCGACAATCTAATCGTTCGTTACCTGACGAGGGTGTCTGCCTCGTTGCCGTATTCGACGAGGCGGAGCGACCCGTCACTCGAGTGAGTGAAAACGGTCACCGAGCAGTTGTCTAACGTTTTCGTCAATACGTCGTCGATCCCGAGCACATGACCGATCAGGGCGTTGATCGCCACGAAGTGGGTGAACAAGACGGCTGGACCTTTCGTGGCGCAAGCGAATCGAACGAGTTCATCTCGGTACGCGCGATGCTCTGGCGCCAAGTCACCCCAATTCCCGCCCATGGCCGCGCGAAGCCACTCCACACGGTCTGCCATGGCTACGCCCTGTGGCGAGGGGATCTCGGCAATCCGCGGTTCGATGATTGGTTCACATCGCCAACTCTGGGCGAGGAACGAAGACGTTTCACGACACCGAGCAAGAGGACTCGTGTAGATGGCACATGGTTCGATGGTCAATGACAACTGGTTGGCCACGGCGTCGGCCTGCGAGCGCCCCACTTCATCGAGCGAGGGGTCCACGGCAACATCCCAACTGGCTTCTGCGCGTCCATGGCGCACGAAATAGAGATTGCTCACGCGAGGAGCCACGCATCGCGTGGTGGGCCTGACTCACCCTTCTTGATGAACCACTCGAGTCCGAATGCGAGTTCGAAGATCTGGGGATCCATGTTCGTGAAGTAAGACGTGTCGGTGATCTGACTGGTGTGACAGGAGATTGCTGCCAGCTTGGCGGAACAAAACGACTTCACATCGACACGATGCGTGATCATCGACTCGGGCTCGCCCATCGGATTCCCGTCGTCGGCCGGTCCATCGGGATCGAAATCGGTGAAGCCTTCGTTTCCCTCGCCAAGTACGCCACTCGCCGCAGCCATTTCTTTCAACAGTCGGAAGTGATCCCGATTCATCGTCACTTCGAAGACGTCTTTCGTGCGGGCAAGTTCGGCTGCACGGTGACCGACCTTGTGCACCATCACGTGGTCGGGGTGCCCGTAATTGCCGTGCCAGTCGTAAGTAACGAAGACATCGGCCTGCTCCTCGCCCAGCACGTCAGCGAGCGCGCGAGCGGCCACATCCAATTCAGCGTTGATAAACGCCCGCTCATGAGAGTTCTGGGGCCAGCCAGTCATGCCACTGTCGTGGTAGTCCAGCCACACCAGCCGGTGCACGCCCAGCGCGTCGCATGCACGTGCGGTTTCAGCGCGACGACGTTCGGCCAGTGTCTCACCGTCCCCCAAGTCGCCCGGCTTTTCGCCATGATCGCCATTGGTGGCCACCACCACGACGACCCGATGTCCCTCGGCACTGGCACGAGCAAGCGTTCCCCCCATGATCAAACTCTCGTCATCGGGATGTGCATGCAAACAAACCAAGGTGCTCATGCGTCGGCCACCACTCCTCCGGAAATCAGTTCTTCGATCTCGCTCGACTCGAACCCTGCGTCGAGCAGAACTTCTCTCGTGTGTTCACCCGGATGAGCTGGGCGCGACGGCGTGGAGGTCGCCGTACGCGAAAATCGCGGCGCCGGTGCAGGTTGCACCACACCGTCGATCTCAATAAACGTGCCACGCTCGACATTGTGCGGAAATTGTGTAGCTTCCGACATCGTCAACACCGGAGCAACGCACGCGTCGGTGCCTGAAAAAACCTTCGCCCACTCGTCACGCGTCTTTTCCTTGATTCGTCTCGCCACCTTCACCTTCAGTGCCGGCCACTTCGCACGGTCCATCTGCGCGGCCATCTCCGGATCGGCATCCAACCCCGTCAACTGGAGAAAGAGCGCATAGAACTGCGGCTCGATTGCACCGACGGCGAGGTATTTGCCGTCACTGCATTCGTAGGTGTCGTAGAAGTGGGCTCCCGTGTCAAGCAGGTTGGTGCCAGGAGCGTTTTCGTCGAACATGCCCACATTCTTGAACGCCCAGAACATTGCCATCAGTGCGGCGGCACCATCGACCATCGCCGCATCCACGACCTGACCTTTCCCGCTGGTGCGGGCCTCGAGCAGCGCACAGACGATGCCGAATGCAAGCATCAATCCGCCGCCACCGAAGTCGCCCACCATGTTGAGAGGAGGAACGGGTGCTTCTCCCCTGCGCGCGAAGTGTGCCAACGACCCGGCCAATGCGATGTAGTTGATGTCATGACCGGCCGCCGACGCCAGTGGCCCATCCTGACCCCACCCCGTCATTCGTCCGTAAACCAAGCGCGGGTTGCGCGCGAGACAGACATCGGGACCGACGCCGAGCCGCTCCATCACCCCTGGACGAAATCCCTCGATCAGTGCATCGGATCGCTCGATCAACCGAAGCAACGTGACTGCACCACGATCATTCTTCAAGTCGATCGCCAAGTTTCGACGGCCGCGCAACATCACGTCCCAATTCGCCGCCTCTGGCGCCGGGCCTCGAACAGCCTGTGCACGATCTACGCGAATGACTTCGGCACCCATATCCGCGAGCATCATCGCGGCAAACGGGCCGGGCCCAATCCCTGCGATCTCGATGATCCGAATGCCTGCGAGTGGACCTTTACTCATTTCAACCGACAGCTGAAACCTGCGACATGTGGCTGACTGCTTCATCGACGATCTTTGGCCAGAGAGGGCGTGGGAAATCGTGTCCCATGTCGTCCAACAACACCAGTCGGGCACCCGGAATCACTTCAGCGGTGCGAATGCCGCCGCTCGGCGTGATCAAGGTGTCGTCTTTGCCGTGGAGGACCAGTGTGGGGATCTTCATCTGCGAAAGTTGTTCGACGCGACTGCCACTCGCATAGATCGCGGCCAACTGGCGTGGCGCCCCTTCCGGGTAGAAGGCGCGGTCATAGTCGCGCGCGGCTCCCGCGTACGACAATTCGTCACTGCGGTACTTCTTCGAATGCCAAACCTGCCACTTCACCGAATGAGCGATGTAATCCTCACGCGACGACGGCGGGGGTGTCAACAACACCGCGGCGGCCTCGGGCTCAGGTTGGCCAACCGCAGGATCTCCTGGCTGCGACATGACCGAGATCAACGTCTTCACTCGTGTGGGATGTTCGATAGCAATGGTCTGAGCGATCATCCCACCCATCGATGCTCCGAGTACGTGCGCTGACTCAATACCGAGGTGATCGAGCAACGACACTGCATCAAATGCCATATGCGACAGCGTGTATGGCACAGGGGGAACGGGTTCTTCCATCAGTGCTGCTGCGATCACTTTGTCGACGTCGACCGTCACCCCGTCGAGTCGGGTGGAGAGGCCGCAATCACGATTGTCGAATCGCACCACATGAAATCCCCGATCGACGAACATGTTGCAGAAGTCCGGTTCCCACTGAACCAGCTGTGCGGTGTAGCCCATCACGAGGAGCAGTGTTGGATCTGACTTCTTGCCGAACTCGTCGTATTCAAGTTCGATTTGGCGACCATCCGACGAGGTAAATCTGGCCTTTGGCATAGAACTAGTCCCTTCGCTTCTCGAACTCGATAACGGTTCGTTGAATGATGTTCTGCACTTCCTCGGGATCTCGGATGTTGGCGAAACGAGACTGACCATCCTCGCCACCGGACTCGATCAACAAGTCCCCCGCACCGACTAGCCGTTCAATGAACGACTGGTGAAAATTGACGTTGTTGACGCGGCTGATCGGGATCTCCACGCCGATGCGCGCAACTACACCTTCGCGATAAATCACACGGTGACTGGTGACCACGAAATGAGTCCGCGACCACTTCACCGCTTGGACGAGCATCCCGACGAGACCCATCGCGACAAGGAGCCACGAAGCGCGTACGGCCAACCATTCGAGCCACTTCATGGGGTCGTTGGAAGTTTCGGTGGCAATCTCCGCACTCATCAACGCCAGTACGAACCCCAATACCCCATATCCGAATGGTCGAACGAAATCCCACCAATGCGGGTGAAGATCAAGAATCACACGCTCACCCTCGTTCAAGTACTTGGGCGAAAAGGGCATGGGGCAAGCGTAATGGCGACCCTTCACACCCACCGCCTACCGTCTGCACCGTGAATTCGCTTCTCGCAGGACTCGACCCCGGGCAACGCGAGGCAGTGTTGTGCCCACCAACGGCGACGATCGTTCATGCAGGGGCAGGTTCAGGAAAGACACGTGTGCTCACCCACCGCATCGCACACCGCGTGCTCACGGGTTCGGCTCACGGTCGACACGTGCTGGCCATCACCTTCACTCGCGAAGCAGCCGGTGAGATGCGACGTCGACTTCGCGCACTTGGCGTCACTGACGGTGAAACCGGCACTCCCACCATTGGAACCTTCCACGCGGTGGCCCTGTCTTTGTTGCGCCAGCGCCTCATCGGCCTTGGCAGGTCGGTGCCAAACATCGTGCACAACCGCATCGCGCTGGCCGTAGCTGCCGCGAGCGAGCACCCACTTGGCCAACGACCCCGTGAATTGTTGGTGGAAATCGACTGGGCACATGCTCGACGAATCGCCCCCGATCAATACGCCGTGGCTGTCAAGCGCGAGCAGCGTTATGTTCCGTTTCCGGCAGCGGAGATCGCCGATCTGTATCGCGCGTATGAATCGCTGAAGCGCAAACGACACGTGGTGGATCTCGACGATCTCGTCTCGCGCGTCACTGATGATCTCCTGGACGATCCGGAGTTCGCAGAAATCACTCGGTGGCGGTTCCGCCATCTGTTCGTGGATGAGGCTCAGGACATGAACCCGTTGCAGTTTGCGATGTTCGAGGCCCTGCGGGGTGGACGTGAGGACGTCTTTATCGTTGGCGACCCCCTACAAGCGATTTACGGATGGAACGGCTCCGACCATCGATTGTTCGACGCCCTACCTGAGACGATCGGCCGTACCACGGTGTTGGCTCTCCCAAACAACTATCGCTCGAGTGCAAACATCGTCGAAGCGGCGCGCCATGTAGCTCAAGCAGCGACAAGTGATGTGCAGGTTCAAGCCATGCGAGAACCCGGCAACAAAGTGGTGTTGCGGACCTACGAAAGTGCCGAAGACGAGGCGAATGGCGTTGCTGCAATCCTTCGCTCGGTGGCCAATCGCGGAGGGTCCGACCCATGGTCGTCCTGCGCGGTGCTCGTGCGCACCAATGCCCAGATACCGGCGATCACTGCCGCACTCAGACGAGAACGAATTCCCGTCGGGTCGAACAAGCCTGCAGCCGAGTTGCTCTCCGTCGTCGATCGTGCCGCGCAAGCAACTTCACGCCACAGCTTGAGCGTGTGGGCAAACGACACATTGCTCGATTCCGAAGACGAAGCTGAACGTACGGTGGCCGATCTGGTCAATCAGTTTCTCCATCTCGACCATCCCGGCACGGTGGACGGTCGTGCGTTTTCTGCATGGGTCACCTCGTCAAGCACGGCCACCAACGAGATAGTCCGCGGTGTCGAGGTGATGACGATCCACTCCGCGAAAGGCAGAGAGTGGCGATGTGTCGTGGTAGCCGGCGCCGAAGAAGGACTCCTGCCACACCGCTCGGCAAAGACACGCGAACAGCGATCCGAAGAAATCCGACTTGCCTATGTCGCACTCACCCGTGCTGCTGACCTCTTGGTGATCACCTATGCCACCTCTCGTAACGGTAGATCCACCAAGCCCAGCGAATTACTCGAGGGCCTGCCACTCGGCGTCACCCCCGCTGCTACAGACATGCCACTCAAAATTGAGCGCCGCTTGCCCAGCTTGCTCGACGATCTTGTTGCCTGGCGCAATGAACTGGCGCGACGTATCGTGCAATCACCAGAAAGCGTGTGCACAGATGAGGACCTCCGACGAATCGTCGACACCATGCCGTCTTCTGCAGACGAACTTGCCCCCATCTTCGGTCCACTAACTGCTGCACGTGTGAGCAGTGAATTGCTACCAATTGTTGCGCGTTACTCCGACGCCTGACGGATCTTGATCAATCTCTCGAGCAACTCGGCGCTCATCGAAACAAATACTGCGGTTGCCTCAGCGCACAGTGTCGGACCTTGATGAAGAGTCGCGCTCGTAAAAACCTTTCGACCTTCAATGCGCTCAAGTTTCGCTCGAAAGATCAGGGGCTTCAGAAGGGGCGTTGGAGAACGATAGTTAACTGACAGGTTTGCGGTCATTCCTGGGCGACCCGAAAGAGCCTGAACCATTCCAAGAACTTCATCAAAATAGGCAGCAACGAACCCCCCGTGCACACAACCTGGTGGGCCCTCAAACAAGGGGGAGAACGTAACTCGACCCTCTACCGTTCCGAGCGACCCTTCCTCCTCGACCACAAACGCTGACATCGGTGCAGCCAATGCGTTAAGCGTTCCCACCATCGGCGAGCGATAAGCGAACTCGAGACTGTTCAACGAGAGATGACGTGTCGCCTCCTCTCGAAGCAAGGCGACTTCGCGCGCTTGTTCAATTTGCTCCGGTGTAAGTGGTGCACTTGGGACATGAAATCCGTCCCACGCACCAGCTTCGTTCACCATGAGATCAACACCGGAGCATGATCGCTCGGCTGCTCTCCCTTCCGAGCATTTCGATCGATCCCACTCCACACGCATTTCTTTGCCACCGAGGACGAGGCAAGCACGAGATCAATACGCATACCCCAACCGCGATGAAAACTACCGTTGCGGTAGTCCCACCACGAATACAAGTTTGCCTCGGGATGCTGTTCACGAAATACGTCGTGCAAACCCCACTCGAGCAATGAATCAAGAACGTCTCGCTCGGGTTTGCTCACGTGGGTTGATCCGACCAGCGCAGCAGGATCCCACACGTCAACATCGAGAGGAGCAATGTTGAAGTCCCCCGCCACCACCACATCTTCTTGTGGTTTGGCAATGGACTGCACGTGTTCCTTCAACTGTTTCATCCAGCGCAGCTTGTACTGGTAGTGCTCATGGTCGAGCGCCCTACCGTTTGGCACATAGACACTGGAGACGAGGCAGCCACCACATTCGGCAGTGATGATTCGTGCGTCGGGATCAGGTTCACCCACGGCGAAGTTGGCTTTCACCTTGCCTATACCCACCCTGGAAATGATTGCTACGCCATTCCACTGCCCCTGACCGAAGTGGGCAGACTCGTACCCCATCGCCTCGAAGTCGAGCGCCGGAAAAGCCGAGTCCTTCATCTTGGTTTCTTGGATGCACAAAACGTCTGGCTGAACTTCTTCCAACCAAGACTTGACCCGCTCGAGTCGCGCCTTCAGCGAATTGACGTTCCAAGTGGCGAGCAGCACTGCCTCAAACCTACTTCTTCTTGACTGCAGCCTTCCTGGCCAACACACGCTTCTTCTTTGCCACCTTGCCAACCTTCGGGGCCGAAATGCCGACAATCGCTACATCGATGCTGCGTCGCGATGGCACGAAACTATCCACGACGAGCGACACTGCCTGCCCAATCTTCACTTGCTCGCGCGCACTACGCGGTGCAGGGTTGGCCATCGATCGCAGGGGGAGGTATCCGAGCACGTTGCCCAACTTCACGTACACACCATGCGCCGAATAACTCTCGACGACGCCTTTCACTTTGCTGCCCACGGGATGTCTTTCGACAAAGTCGAGGAAGGGTTGCAGATCGTTGACCGATTTCGTCGGTGACTTGGGCTTGTTCGACTTTGTCGACGTCTTCGGTTGTGGACGTACAGGCGCAGGTCTGCCCGACAAAGACTTTGTCACCGGCGGCTTTGGTTTTACTGCAAGGCGCGCCCCCGGTGGCGGAGCCTTCGGCACTGGCATCGGCTTACTCGCTTCACGACTTGCCTTCTTTACCGACTTCGCAGCGAGAGGTCGCACCGGTAAACGTTCGATGAATACCCACCCAACATTCGGCACTGGTTTTCCACCGATTAATCGCCCGGGATCAAACAACCACGGATACTGCGGTTGAAACTCCTGGTAACTGTCGTTGGAGACGATGCTTGCCCCCACCTTTTCCGCAATCGTGAGTACAAACCCATCACCACGACCAACTGCACCAGCAGGTGGTGAAACAAGTTCGTTGTTGTCGATCGCAGAGTTGAACTCCGCCAACTCTTTCTTGTCGATGCGATGGCCAAATGTGGCGTCAACGACCACAGTCACACGCGTGTCGGGAAATTCCTTGATGAACGCAAGAACTGCGTCGTTGAGCTGTCCAAGGCTCGGCTTAGTTCGCCCCTCAGTGGCCAAATTTGATCCGTCGACCACGACGTGTTTGGGAGCGTTTCTTGCCACCTCACAAGTCAATCACTCGTTGGCCACACCTTCGGTGATCGGACGCCCTTACACTTCCAAGGTGTTCCGTGCCGTCTTTTTCGACTTTGGCGGTGTAATCACCTCCAGCCCGTTTGAGGCAATCAGTCACTTCGAGCGGTCAAACGGGGCGCCGCCTGGGTTCGTCGCCGATGTGAACATGCGAAACCCGAGCGAAAATGCCTGGGCAAAGATCGAGCGCAACGAAATCTCAATTCACGAATTCGACCTTCTCTTTCGCCAGGAAACCAGAGAGCTCGGAGTCGAGCTCTCTGGCGCCGAGTTGCTCCCTTTGCTGACTGGAGCAATAAGACAAGAGATGGTTACAGCGATTGAGCGATTGCGAAGTTGTGATCTCATCTTGGCGTGTCTCACCAACAACGTGCTCACCAGCAACTCCTCTCCCCGACTGGCTGAACTTCTGACGAAATTCGACATAGTCGTAGAGAGCAGCAAAGTTAAAGTGCGCAAACCTGAGCGACGTTTTTATGAGATTGCCTGCGAATTAGCGCAGGTGGAACCGAGTGAATGCGTATTCCTCGACGACCTGGGAATCAATCTGAAAACGGCTCGTCAGATGGGGATGACGACAATCAAGGTGACGAGCGCCGAACAGGCTCTCCAAGAACTCAGTGAGTTATTGGGTGTGGAGTTGATTTAGATGTTTACCACTCGGCGAAGGTCTGCTCCATAAGGTCAGCGACTTCCTGATCGTGGATCACCTTTGATCCGGTTGCAGGACTGCCCGACTCGACTCGCGCCACATGGCGAAGGTCGTATCCCTCGTCCTTGAGTCGCCAAATGCGATGTTCAACGAAGCCCCAGCCGCCCATGTTTTCCGGCTCCTCCTGCAACCAGATCAACTCGCGAGCATTCGGATAGCGCTTCAAGACTTCGCGAAGTTGCTGTTTGGGGAATGGGTACAACTGCTCGACACGCACTACTGCCACGGCAGCTTTGCGCTTCGCTCGCTCGTTCATCGCATCCCACGCCACCTTGCCCGAACACATCACGACGCGCTTGACGGAGGCAGTGTCTTGTACGAAGGGGTCGTCGAGCACTTCCTCGAAACTTCCCCGAGTCAACTCATCGATCGCTGACCGACTCTCTTTCATGCGCAACGGTTGCTTCGGCGTCATCACGACGAGTGGTTTGCGAACGTCACGACGCACTTGACGCCGCAACATGTGGAAGTACTGCCCGGCGGTAGTCGGGTAACACACTTGGATGTTGTCCTCGGCACACAACTGGAGGAACCGCTCCATGCGAGCCGACGAGTGCTCCGGCCCTTGGCCTTCGAAACCGTGCGGCAACAACAACACCACGCCGTTTTGTTGCTTCCACTTGTCTTCGGCGGCAACGAGATATTGGTCGATAATTACTTGTGCACCGTTGACGAAGTCGCCGAATTGGGCTTCCCACATCACGAGTGCATTCGGATTGCCGTGGGCATAGCCGTATTCGAAACCAAGTGCCGCGTACTCAGAGAGCAACGAGTCGTACACCCAGAAGCGCGCCTGAGCGCCAGGCAAGGTGTTCAGCGGCGTCCACCGTGACTCGTTGTTGTAATCGACAAGCGTCGAATGACGCTGACTGAATGTGCCGCGACGTGTGTCTTCACCGGCCAGACGGACGGGAGTTCCCTCCAGCACGAGAGAGCCGATGGCAAGTGCTTCGGCCGTCGCCCAATCGACATCGTTTTGGCTGGCAAATTGCTGGGCTCGAGCCTCGAACTGCTTTACGAGCTTTGGGTGAGGAGCGAACCCAGCGGGGTAATCCGTCAAGTGATGGAAAATCTGATCCAACGTTGCGCGATTCACTCCCGTCGGCACGTGCGGCAAAACACCTACCGGAGTTGGCGGCTTGGGTACGAGGATGTTTTCCGGCGCGGTGGCGCGTGCGGTGTCGAGGGCACTCTGCAACTTGCCCTGATAGTCGGCGAGCACCGCTTCTGCGTCTTCAACGGTGATCTCACCTCGACGGACCAGGGTCTCGACATACAGCTTGCGCACGCTGCGGCGATCCGCGATTGCCTTGTACATCAGCGGCTGGGTGTAACTCGGGTCGTCACCTTCATTGTGACCGTGGCGTCGATAACAAATCATGTCAATCACGACGTCCTTGTGGAAGCGCTTGCGGTACTCGAACGCAAGTCGCGCAACGCGCACGCACGCTTCGGGGTCATCCCCATTCACATGGAAGATCGGAGCCTGCACCGTCTTGGCCACGTCGCTCGAATACTGCGATGAACGGGCATATTGCGGTGAAGTCGTGAAGCCGATCTGGTTATTGATGATCAAGTGGATTGTTCCACCCACGCGATAGCCACTCGTGTCGCTCATCGCGAGACACTCGGCCACCACACCCTGACCGGAGAATGCGGCGTCACCGTGAATGAGTAGTGGCAAAACGCTAAATGAATTCGGTGGTTCGATCTGATCTTGCGCGGCACGGACCGTACCGAGCACGATCGGATCGACCGTCTCCAGATGGCTCGGGTTGGCACACAACTCGATTGGAATTTCGGCACCACTTGGCGCGCGATACGAACCATGTGCACCCAGGTGGTACTTCACATCTCCCGAACCCTGCACTGAAGCTGGATCGAGATGGCCCTCGAACTCATGGAAGATCTGGTCATAACTCTTGCCCACCACATTGGCGAGTACGTTCAGTCGACCGCGATGTGCCATGCCGAGCACCGCTCCATCAAGTTTCGACTCGGCCGCAGCAGAAAGAATGGTGTCAAGAATCGGGATTGCCGACTCCGCGCCTTCCAGTCCGAAGCGCTTGGTGCCGACGTACTTCGTGGCGAGAAAACGCTCGAACGCATCCGCGGCATTAAGTCGCTCCAAGACTCGACGACGATCGATCTCTACTTCGTCGACACCGTGACCCTCGAATCGCGCTTGCACCCAGCGCTGCTCTTCGGTGTTTTGAATATGCATGTATTCGACGCCGATCGATCGGCAGTAAGCATCGCGTAACACTTTCAAGAGGTCGCCCAACGTGCTCTTCGGCACGCCACCGACTCCACCCGTGAGGAACTCGCGATCCAGATCCCAGATGGTGAGGCCGTACGTGGCCGGATCCAACTCGGGTGGCATCACCGGTTCTTGCCAGCGCAACGGATCGAGATCGGCGATCAAGTGTCCGCGCACGCGATGCACGCGAATCAACGTTGCAATCTGCATCTGCTTTTCGAGCATCTCCTCGTCGCTGTCGAGAGCGTTCGAGTCTTGATGCCATCGAACTGACTGATACGGCACGCCAACACTGCGGAACACGTTCTCGTAGAAATCGTGTTCTCCGACGAGCAGTTCATTCACGTACTTAAGGAACATCCCGCTCTCGGCGCCCTGGATGATCCGGTGGTCGTAGGTGCTCGTGACGGTGACGACTTTGGAGACGCCGAGTCGAGACAGCGCCTTTTCGTCGCTGCCCTGGAAACCTGCCGGGTAATCGATCGAGCCGACTCCGACGATCACGCCTTGACCCGGCATCAACCTGGGCACCGACTGCACCGTACCGATGGTGCCGGGGTTGGTGAGGCTGACATTCGCCCCTTGGAAATCTTCAATGGTCAATTTGTTTGAGCGAACCTTGCGAATTATTTCGTCGTACGCAAGCACGAAACCGAGGAAGTCAAGGGTGTCAGCATTGCGCAACACGGGAACCACGAGCGTGCGCTGGCCATTGCCCTTGTCGACGTCGACCGCGAGCCCCAAGTTGACGTGCGAGTGACGTTGCAGCTGCGGCTTGGAATCCGCATCAATCGCATACGAATTCTTCATATTTGGCACCGCATCGGCAATTGCTCGCACAACCGCGTAACCAATCAGGTGGGTGAAACTGACCTTTCTTTCACCTGTTCGCTCGCGATAGTTGTTGATGATCTTGCGATTGACTTCGAGCAACTTCGCGGGAACATTTCGAAATGATGTTGCAGTGGGAACTGCGAGACTGCGCTCCATGTTGGAGGCAATGGCAAGCCCCACACCCTTCAACGCCTCTACAGGAGGATCCGCCACGATTTCAATAGACGGTGCCACCGAGCGGTGCTCGCGGGGAGGGCCTTCCACCACTCTTCCCGACGCGCGATTACGACGCTGAGGGGCAGGCGCGCTGATGTCTGACTTCTCGATAGGGCGAATGATTTCGGCGGTGTCCTCGGTACGAGGAGTACCCGCAGGTTTGTAGTCGCTGAAGAACTCGCGCCACGTCTCGCTCACCGACTTCGGATCGTCGCGAAAACGCTCATACATCTCTTCGACGAGCCAAGAGTTGGCCCCGAAACCTTCGGCGGGGGGCTTGTTCAGCACAAAACCATGGTACTCAAGCGTCTCGCTCGATCGAGCCTCGGGCGAATCGTGCTCTTAACATGAAGGGTATGAAGATTTCCCCTCGCTCACGCACTTCACTTTTCCTGGGTCTCGCCGTAGGCATGGTGCTTGCGGCTTGCGGTGGTGGCACCACCGAGCCGGTAACCGTTCCCGCAGACACCGATGTGGAAGTTCATGCAGTTTCTGGTCTGCGGTGGGATCAGACGAGCTACACAGCACCCGCAGGTGAAGTCAATTTTGCTCTGGTCAACGAGGACACCATCCGTCACACGCTCGTTGTGATCGAGGGAGAGACGATCGTCTCCGGCTTCGAACTCGAGATCAACCGTAAGGGCGACGTCGACAGCGGCTCCATCACCTTGGAGCCGGGCTCGTACTCGATCTTCTGCACCGTTCCTGGACACCAGAACATGAAGGCAGACCTCACCATCGAGTGATATCGCTCAGGACCGCCCGGCTCGGGAGACCGCTGAACGCGGTTCGTGTCCTACTTTTTCGGACAGCCACCAAGCTGTGTCGATGATCGCCGACAAGCTCAGTGGAGTTCGGAATTCAGATTCACCAAGCGCGTAGACGATATCTTCTGTTGCCAGGTTTCCCTTCGCGCGCGGGCCGCCAAACGGACACCCTCCCAGGCCGCCCACCGAGGCATCGATCCTGCAAACACCTCGGCCTATCGCGGCGAGAGCATTTGCTACTCCCATGCCATACGTATCGTGACCATGAAATGCCAGACGTTCAACGGGTACCACACCACTCACCGCATCAATTATTGACACGATCTGTTGCGGACGACCCACACCAATCGTGTCCCCAAGGCTGATCTCGTCACAGCCCATCTCAAATAGTCGCTCGGCAACCCGCACCACTTCGGCGACACTGGTTTGTCCTTCGTACGGACATCCTGCAATCGTCGAGACATACCCGCGCACGGTTAATCCGTCTCGCTTCGACTCACTCGTGACAACTTCGGCATGAGCCAGCCCTTCGTCAATCGAGCAATTGCTATTTCTTTGATTGAAGGTCTCGCTAGTTGCCACAAATACTGCAACATCCTTGACCCCAACAGCGCGCGCGGAATTGAGGCCCCGAGCATTGGGAACCAGACAGATCCTCTGACTGAAACCGAGGTTCCTGGTCCTTTCAAATACAACGTCTGACCCTGCCATCTGGGGCACACGATCCGCCCGGACAAAAGCGCCAACCTCGATCGTTTTGAGTCCCGCGGCGCCGAGTCGACTGATCAATTCAACTCGATCGTCTACTGACAAACCGACGCTCTCATTCTGAAGTCCGTCCCGTGGACCGACTTCGACGATTTCGACCGCCGTCATCGCTCAGCTTGCAGGGTTCAGCAAGCCGTTGAGAAAGAACTCCGCATGAACGCGCCCGAGTTGCTCCGAGGTCATCTCTCCTCCCCGGCGGAACCAGCGACCCGCATTAAGAATCGATCCCATCATCACTCGATAAATCAGGCCGGCGTCCACTCTTGAAGAGAACACGCCGCTTTCCATTCCGCGCTTAATTTCCTTAACCCAGATTTGTTCAATCTCATCTTGCACCTCAGATACGAAAGAAAAGGCAGGCAAGGTGGAAAGGTATGGAAAGTCGTTCTGAAGAATACGTATCTCCACCTGCCAACGCTCTAGGACGCCAAAACCGTTGCGCAGAAGTTGAGACACCGATTCGCGCGGATTCATCCCCTGCTCGCTGACCTCTTCGTACGCATTTCTCGTTTGAGAGAGCATCGTCTGCAGAATCTCTACCAGCATCTGATCCTTGGACTTGAAATGATGGTAGAGACTCCCGGACAAAATCCCCGCTGCGTCTGCGATGTCGCGCACTGTCGCCGACGCAAACCCCTTTGCGGCGATCACACGTGCTGCGGTGGACAAGATCTCTCCGCGGCGCGTTGCCTTGGACTCCTCTAACTCAATCACCCGCTCAACCCTAGTGCGCTACCTGATGCGACCGGCGAGAAGCTAAGACCGTGGAAGGCCCAGAATTCTCTCAGCGACCCCATTCTTCAGGACTTCGTCCGTACCCCCGCCAATTCTCATGCCCGGTATCCCGAGCACAAATTCGCTCCATGCGTAAGCCGCTGCATCACCGGAATCGGCGACAAGACGCGGCCCAAACAATTCGGAGGCCACTGCACTCATCTCTTGTCCCAAATTGGTGACCACCAATTTCGTCAAGGCCAATTCGGGCCCAGGACCACCCTTGTCTTCGGCAGCAGATTGAAGTCGCTTGATGAGGAGTCTTCCCACCTCATACCGTTCAAACAATCCGGCGACTCGACTGCGATGAAATTCGTTCGAGCCATTTCCAAGCGACTTGGCTAACCGCTCGATGTAGCTGCGCGGGGGCAACAGTTCATCCCCGATGGAAGATCTTTCGTTCATCAAGATGTCGAGCACCACTGCCCAACCTGAACCTTCTGCACCAATCAAAAAAGAGTCCGGCACGAACACTTCGGTAAAGAACACTTCGCAAAATTCGGCTCCCCCCGTCATCTGTTTGATGATTCGGACTTCCACACCAGGAGCGTGCATGTCGAGAAAGAACGCCGATAACCCGGAGTGCCTCTTGGATTCTGGTTCGGTGCGCGCGATACACACTCCGAAATCGGCAAACTTTGCACCCGAGCTCCAAACCTTTTGCCCACTGATCACCCATCCACCCGGCGCACGGTCGGCCCTCGTTTTGATATTGGCCAGGTCGGACCCCGCATCAGGTTCAGAAAACAACTGACAAACAAGAAGATCTCCACGGTGAACTTTTGGAAGAAACTCCTGACGGATCTCGGCGGAGCCGTACGCCAACATCGAAGGACCAAGCACTTGGCTTCCAGTTCTGACGAGCGTGTTGTCAGGAAATGGGTGACACGAAAGCTCCCTGCGAACGTATGCGTCTGCATCCTTGGGCAGCCCACCACCACCTAGTTCCAACGGACCTGAGATCCACGCAAGTCCGGCGTCAAACAGTGCTCGCTGGTAGTTGCGAAGGAGTTCGACACGCTCCAGTTCCTCTTCTTCGCTGAACACACTCGAGGCAACGACATTCATTGCAACACGATCCGTCAGACGCGGATCGGATTTCACCAGGAAACTTTTGCCTGGTCCTGCGACGAACTCGCGGACTCGCTCCTCGAGTTGTTTCAGATCGACCAAATTCACCGAGGCTTGTTTCCGACAATCGAAATGAAGCTGACGACACCACCGGGCTGTCCACCCAGGTTGTGAGTGAGTCCGAGTTGGGGATTGGCAATCTGCCGTGGTCCTGCTTCACCACGGAACTGCAACCACATCTCGAACATCATTCGAAGACCCGATGCCCCGATGGGGTGTCCAAAGCTCTTCAAACCACCGTCGGGATTGACGGGCAAGTCCCCACCGAGGTCGTATCTGCCCGCCAAAACATCGCGCCAGCCGGCACCTCGTTCGGAGAATCCGAGATCCTCCATGAGCACCAATTCGGTGGGTGTGAAACAGTCATGAACTTCGGCCATGGAGATTTGGGATGCGGGATCTTCCACTCCGGCCTGGGCATAGGCATTCTCGGCGCATGCAGCTACTTCGGGAAATGTTGTGTAGTCATACGACGGGTCGCTCGCACCTGTGTCGGAACCGGCAGCAAGCGACAAAGCGCGAACGAACAGCGGTGAGTCA
Organism: Ilumatobacteraceae bacterium; assembly: GCA_017856375.1. Lineage (GTDB taxonomy): Bacteria > Actinomycetota > Acidimicrobiia > Acidimicrobiales > Ilumatobacteraceae > UBA3006. The sequence goes on from JAFMFC010000001.1 coordinate 25,283, forward strand.
CAGTATTTCGCGGCGTCTTCGGCACGACAAACAATTGCTGCAGCGGCACCGTCAGAGATCCCCGAACAATCGAAAACATTCAAGTCCCCCGCAATCACTGGTGCCTTGGAAATAGTTTCGATCGGGACCTCGCGCTGAAAGTGTGCCCGCGTGTTCTTGGCCCCGTTTGCATGGTTCTTCGATGCGATGTGGCTCAAGGTCTCGCGCATCTGCTCCTTAGTCACGCCAAATTTGTCCATGTAGGCAGGAACGAGGAACGAGAACATGGCCGGCGCAGTGAGATCTGCAGTGGTTCCATCAGTTGGAGCACCCGGTACCACAAGTCCTTGCGTGTTCGAATCCTTCAGCTTCTCCACCCCAACCGCCATGGCAACATCGCATGCTCCTGATGCAACCGCGTAGCACGCGTTACGTAGCGCATCCGACCCGGTTGCACACATGTTCTCAACTCGAGTGATCGGCTTGTTCTTGATCTTCAGAGGTTTGGAAAGCACCATCCCGGAGATTCCCGAAACCGTCGTTCCCAGCCAAAATGCATCAACGTCATCCAGATTGATTCCTCTGGTAGACGACACGGCGCCATTCACGGCTTCGATCAACAAGTCCTCCGCACTGCGATCCCAATGATCACCAAATTTGGTGCAACCCATTCCCACGATGGCAATAGGAACGGTGGTGTTACGTAGCGTCATGATGTCTTCTCCTTAAGTGGACGTGCCTTCCAGAAGTAGTTACGAATCCCATTTCGAGCAGTGGAAATCAATCGGTAAGTCATTTCCACCTCCATGCCTACTTGCACCGACTGAGGATCGACGTCGGTGAGCTGGCATCGATAGCGGCCACCGCCGTCAAAGTCGATGACCGCCACCACAACAGGAGGATTTGGGGAAAATGCGATTCGGTCAATGGTGTACGTACGAACCTTGCCCTTGGCATCGCGCATCGGGACCGGATCCATCGAATCGATCGCGCCGCAGGTCATACACACACGTTGCGGCGGAAGATGTACAGATGAACACTTCGCGCAACGACTTGCAGTGAAGGCAAATTTCCAGTCGTCATTTCTCGACACCGCAGGGGCTGCCGGAATTTCCGGGTCGGGTCGACGCGGCGGCTCGCGGTGCACCAATCCCCGCCATGCCAAATAATCGATTACCGACACACTGATCCCAGCATCGCTCGCATCGCCATGACCGGCATCGGGGGAGAAATTGTCGGATGTAGTCAGGATGAATGCATCGGCGCCATCTGCACCTGAAACGACGAGTAGGTGCTGTCGAGGTCCTGCAGAGCTCAGAGCTGAAGCAATCCGAATTCCCAAATCAGCAGCTCCGAAATAGCCGAATTGGTCGACTCCGAGTGCAGTCTTTCCACCGAACTTCGAGAGAACTGCGGCATTCACCTTGGGCGAAGGAGAGGAGACAACCACCGCGGCGAGATTTTCGCGAGTGATTCCCGAAGTGTGTAGCGCGGCTTCACCAGCACTCACCATGAGTGGGGTTTGCTGCTCAGCAGTCCAACGGTCATCCCACGTTTGAGTTCCGACGTCACCCTCCGAACGCCACCGATCCATCGTCGGCGACGAAACGGACGCCACTTCGCCAATCTTCACCCGTGGGTTCGGGCCCAAAGTCAGAGCAAATGCCCCGTCGCTGCCATTGATCTCATCATCGGATCCTGGGCGTCCGAAGCGGATGTCGGAGCCGACCAGCAATGTCAACTCCCTCGAAGATCGAGCGAGCTTGAGGCAGCCAACCGTTGAGCGAGAAGAACCGCCGAGATCGAACGCCGCAATTGCGTCGCCGAGGCCGAGTACCGCTGCCATGGTGGACGCATTGCCCTTGTCCATTAACGGGGGTCGGGTGGTCGAGAACAGCATGGTCTGCACGCCCGCGAGATCGACACGGCGAGCGGCCTCAACGGCCATGGTCGAACTGTCCTCGTCGTAGGAGGCGACGGTGCGGGTGCCTTTCCCTGAGTTGACCGAGAATGATTTCGACACCATCGCGCGATCGAGACGGAAACTGGGCAAGTACGACGCCCACGAGACAATGCCAACTTCACTCATGCTTTTGCCCTTCGCCTTGTTCTAGAACCATCTATCGAGACCAAACACGCGCTCAGCGTTGCCTGCCATCATCAGTTGCAACTCGTCGCTATTAACAATCGGCGCCTTGCCGCCGGCAGCTTCGCTCAGCGAACACACCTGATCGATCCAACGCTTGAGACGTGAACCGTCCTCGTCCTCGCCAGGCCCCCTGATGATGTCCGAGCCGAAAATGATGCGGTGTGCGCCAAGCCTCTGCACCATCACCCGCATTCGACTCCGGAACTCCTCCATGTCACGATCAGCACAGATTTGCCAAAGTGAAATGTCGACGTATGCCGATCGCCAACCCGAGGCAAGATCGACTGCCTCCATCCACCATGCCTCAAAGCCGGCGTGCGCAAAGATCCAAGTTGCGTTGGGGTGCTTCGCCATCTGGCCAACGAGTGCGGCAGGACGCGAATTGGGCGTGACCAACGGATCACCACCCAAGGCTGCCGTATGGATCACCATCGGAACCCGACGCTCTTCGCAAAACTGCGGCAGCCACGAAAACGCTGGATCATCAATGGACCATCCAGCTGCTGGATAGAGCTTGAATCCGACACAACCTTCGATTCCAACTGTTCGTTCGGCGCGTTCTCGGGAGTCGGGATGACGTGGATCAATTCCCGCGCAATACGCAAGTCTCTTGTTGGTTTCCTTGAACAACCGATCGTAATGCCACAACATTTCATCCACGGTGAGGTCGCCGGGTTGTTTCGGTGCGGCCAACGTCCAATCGACCGAGGGGATCATCCCACCCGCAACTCCACACTTGTCGAAAGCAGCAACGGTCAGTCTTGCGGTTGGATCGCTCTGCTTGACCATCACATTTGGCTCGACATCCTCGATTCGACGTTCAGGGTGCCGTCGACCAAGGGCCTGACGAGCCCAGGCTGTTCGCACTCCACCGGGAATCCACTCCCGATCCATCACATGAAGGTGCCCGTCGATGACTTTCATCGTCACCACGCCTCGTCACGCACAAGAACATGAACGGAAGAGACCGAAGTCTGCCAATCGATGACACCGCCACCAATTTGGGCCAAAGCAACCCGAGGTTGGTGAACTTGACGAGCTCCGCTGATACCTCGAAGTTGACTTACCAACTCATGGATCTGCGCGACTCCACTTGCACCGAGCGCATGACCCCGAGAAACGAGCCCACCTGAGGGATTGATTGGGAGCTTTCCACCCAAGGCGGTATGCCCGGACATCGCCCAGTCGTATTCGTTACCTGGCTGACACAGACCTGTTTCGCGCCATGCAATGACTTCATAGGCCACGCTCGCATCATGCACTTCTGCAACGTTGACATCAGCCACGGAAACCCCAGCCATCGCCAACGACTTCTGTGATGCCGCTTCAGCAGACGTCGGATGACTCTGGCCCTTCTTCGGTCGCGACGCCATCGACGATCCGGCAATCCTGACGTTTGTTCCCGATCGCTTGCGGCGCGAGACGATCACTGCAGCAGAACCATCACTCACCGGAGAGCTCATCAATGTGGTGATGGGATCAACCACCAATCGTGAACCGAGAATCGCCTCGATGGAATGGCCCTCCTGGCGATGAGCCATGGGGTTCAAGGCGCCGTACGCATATGCCTTCTCGGCGATCTTGGCAAGAGCCTCCACCGTCATTCCGCGTTCGTCGATCAACATCTTGGCAAGTGCGGCTTGACGATCGACAAGAGGCGTACGGTCGGTTCCGGCACCCTCACCGACAGCAAACATTGCATCGATATCGGTTCCTGATCGATAGGCGGAAAATGTTCGCGTCTTGTCTACGTGGTTAGCCTTTTCTACGCCCAATGCCAGCGCGGTCTCGCACATGCCTGAGGCCACAGCGAGCCAAGCCAAATGCACCGCGTTGCCACCAGAGGCGCATGCGTTCTCGACGTTGTAGATGGGAACCGTTCCGAATCCCAGTGGGTACAGCATCACTTCTCCACGGATGCACTCTTGCCCCGTGATCAAACCCGCCAATGAATTGGAGAAAAAGACCGCACCGATCTCGTCAACGGACATCGATGCATCAGCGAGCACCGCTTCCACTGCGCCCCGCGACATTTCCTTCATCGAAATGTCGAGATGACGGCCGAAACGGGTCATTCCCGTTCCTGCTATGTACACCTGTTCCATCTGGGGTCCTTTCAGCCTTTTCGGGGCGACGGCCACTGGGCCGACACCCCACCATCGACAATCAAAGAGTGCCCGTTTACGTAGCTCGCATCGTCACTTGCAAGAAACGCAGCTGCACCAGCTACTTCTTCCGGACGACCTTGTCGCCGCATGGGGCCGATCTCCGACCGCGCCGCTAGAGCCTCCTCCGAATCCCCGAATTCTCGCCGAACGAGCGCGGAGTCGATTACCCCGAGCACAACGGCATTCGAGCGGATTCCTTTGCTTCCAAAGCGAACTGCGATATGGCGCATCACCGCGAGTTGAGCAGCTTTGGTTGCTTCATACGCAAGTGAACGTCCCGAACTCAATTGACCTGCTGTTGATCCGACAAAAACGAAACTGCCGGCTCCACGCTCGATCATCTGCGGAAGAGCCTTCTGAGCAACGAGCCAATGGCCGCGGACGTTGACATCGTTCGAGAATTCCCAATCCTCAACCGTCTGTTGAACTGCCGACATGGAACTCGACACGGCGGCATTTGCAATCACCACGTCAACTCGACCGTATTTGTCAAGCGAAGATTCGACGATTCGAGTGCAATCCTCGATGTTCGCGAGGTCAGCTTCAACGGCGTGCGCTTCGCCCTGCAGGTTGTCGACGGTCAACTTTGCGAGATCAAGACGACGATCGACAACCACGACTCGCGCCCCTTCGCTCGCCAGGCGCATCGCGATTGCTCGACCGTTACCCATCGGGATCTTGCCTCGCTCTCGCGAGGGACCATCGGCACCTCCGCCAAGCACCACCGCAACTTTTCCTTCGAATCTGCGCAATGTCATCAGTAACTCTTCGGGAGTCCCATTACGTTTTGAGCCAAGTAATTGAGAGTCATTTCTTGGCTTACCGGGGCGATTCGAATGACCCTCGACTCTCGCCAATAGCGCTCGACGTTGTATTCCGTCGCATAGCCCAAGCCACCGAACGTTTGCATTGCCCGATCAGCGGCCTGAAATCCGGCTTCTGCAGCCAAATACTTCGCCGTATTAGCTTCCTCGCCACACGGCTCGTTGCGATCAAATTTGGCGGCCGCTACTTCCACCATCTGCCATGCGGCCCGGAGTCTGGCGTACGAATCGGCAAGAGGATGGCTGATCGCCTGATTGGCGCCGATTGCTCGACCAAAGACTTCACGTTCCTTTGCGTAACGAACTGCCGCTCGCAATGCAGCCTCACCTGTACCAATCGCTGTTGCAGCCAGCAAGATTCGTTCGGGATTCAGCCCGGAAAGAATGTGGTAAAAACCGCGGCCTTCCTCGCCCACCATTCGCCAATCGGCCACGGGAAGGTTGTCGTAGAACGTCTCACAACTGGCCACGGCATTTCGACCGACCTTCTTGATCGGACGAATCGTCACGTGCTTTGGATCTAGATCGGCAAGGAACAATGTCAGGCCGCCGAACCGATCCTTCGGATCAGTGCCCGTCCGCACCAGCAGAAGTACTACTTCAGATTCCAGAGCCTTGGATGTCCAGATCTTTTGACCGTTGATGATCCACGAATCGGCGTCGACACGCGTGGCCTTCGTGGCGATTCTGCTCGTGTCCGTTCCAGCGTTCGGCTCGGTGACGCCGAAGGCAACGTGGAGGTCACCTTGCACTGCTCTCGGAAGATACGAATCTTTCAAACGCTTGCTTCCGAACTTGACGACCGGCTGAAGACCGAACACCGTCAGGTGCATTGCGGTGCAACCGTTCATTGCGGCACCCGACGCAGCGATCTCCCGCATCATCACTGCCGATTCAGCAATACCTCTGTTTCCGCCGCCGTACTCTTCAGGGAAGGACAGGCCAATCCAGCCACCCTCAGCCATCGCTGCGTAAAAATCCCACGGAAATTCATGATTCTCATCACAGCGCGACCAATAGCTGTCGTCGAACGAACTACAACGCTGACGGACCGCCTCGGCGATCAGTTGGTGGTCTTCGTTCCCGTAGACCGGCTCATTCATTACATGGCCGCCGCTGCTACCAACAATGACACTTCCGTGCCGAGGGCTCCTGATTCATAGGGGGTCATGTGAGCAGTCTGGGCGATCGTCTTGACCTGTGCATGAGGAAAGGCCGTTGACCATTCATAAGCCAACTCACTCGGCACAATTCCATCCTTTTCGCCGAACAACACCGTCATGGGAACGGTAGCCAGGCGGTAGGCACGCTTGGCGATGTTCGTATCAGGCAAGGGGAAGATGAATCGACTTGCGGCGCCAAGCACTTCGACGCGGCGAATCGCCATGAGCCCCCGTTCGTAAGCATCGCTCGGGGATGGGTAGTGCGCTGTGGCGATCGAGCCGGCCGGGTCCATGTACACGTGATGCATCACGTCCTTCGGCAACAGACCAAAGATGTCTGCTCCCGGATACACCGAATTGAAGAATCCGAAGGGATTCGACAGCACCAATCCACGTACCTTCAAGGGCTGCGTTATGGCCATCTCCGTGGCCAACGCACCACCGAGGCAATGACCTACCAGCACTACTGGCTCGCTCGACAGTTGTTCGACGGCCCACCACATGGCAAGGGCGAGTTCAGAAATGTCGTCGAAATGTTCGATGCCCTTCGAAAGTCCCCAGCCGGGTATGTGCAGGGTCGCAACGTCCATCGTCGACATCACCTGGTCGCCGAGCGGCGCATCACCAAAGGCACCCCATGCGGAATGGAGAAACACCACCAGCGGGCCCCCGCGATTTTCGGTGCGATCGACCACGAAACTGAGGCCCTTGAGCGGCCCCTCGATCACCTGGCGGGTCATACGCGGACCTCGCGCCTGACCGAAGCAACCTCGGCGGGCGAGAATCCAGCAATCGGCTTCGGCCACCAGTGGTGTTGGTGATTGGAGAACACGTCCGACAATCCGGGCATTACCTTCTCCGTAAAGAGGTCGATGTTGTACATGGCCAGGTCCTTCGGCATCGAACCCAACTGCATCAACAACACCCAGTTGCCGATGCTGTTCTCACGGCCAGCCGCTTCAAGGCGCTCACGCACGGTGTCCGGGCTTCCACCGATGATGATTCCCATGTCGACCATCTGATCCCACGAGTACTTCTGGGCAGCCGCAAAGGAATCGGCACGACTTGCACTCGCCGCTCCCGGCTTGGGCAGAACTTCCTTCAAGGACTCCACTGATTTGTAACCGGGGGCCTCGGTGTAAGCGGGATAGATGTGAGTGCAGCGCTGGAAGAAATACTTGGCGTGCTCTTCATAGAGCCTCTTGGCTTCAGCATCGGTGTCGCCGACCATCACCACTTGAACCATTCCCGTGCGATACGGGTTCTGGTCCATTCCTGCCTTTTCTACGCGATCCCAATACTTGCGGAAGTTGTCCGTCGCAAACTTTGCACCGAAATAGGAGAGCAAGAAGAACGGCGAGTTCATTTCGATTGCAAAATCCATCGTCTCCAACGAACCACTTCCTGGAGTCCAGATTGGAGGATGCGGGTTCTGCAATGGCTTTGGCCATGGATTGACATATCGCAACTTGGTGAACCGACCATTGAATGAAAACACCTCGGGTTCTGTCCAAGCTCGCAAAACGAGTTCAATCCCTTCACGATGCTGTTCACGCATGGTTGCCGGTTTGACGCCGTATGCAAAGTTCGCATCCGAACTACTCCCCAGGGGGAATCCGGTGATCAAACGACCGCCGCTGATCACGTCAAGCATCGCCAACTCTTCGGCAACGCGGATCGGGGGGTTGTACAAACAAACCGCGTCGCCCAAGACCAACAACTTGGCATCTGTGTCGGTGATACGCCTCGCAAGAGCGGCACCCATCATGTTCGGACTGCACATGAGTCCGTAGCCAGAGTTATGGTGCTCGTTTACACCGATTGCATCGAATCCCTTTGTTGCCGCATATTCGAGTTCGTCGAGGTACTCGTTGTACAAGCGGTGAATACGCGGAACATCTTGGAGAGAAGGCGGGATGTCCACCCACACGCTGCGATGATTCGTGGTGAAGTCATCGGGCAACCCGTCAAATGGCATCAGATGGAAGTAGGTAAATTTCATGAGCTCCCCCGCTTGCTTTTCATTGACCTAACACTTGCTTGGTATCCTAGAAAACGAGAACGCGAAGCGCAAGCCCGACCAAAAAATCGGTCGCCCTTCCCCACCAGTATTTCCTCGGCGTTTACGAACCCTGCTTGTTCATCTCCACGATCATGCCCATCTCTGCCGCTACGTCGGCAATCAGGAGGGGCTGGGTCGGATCGGTAATCGTCCCCCAGGCCTCGGCAACCTGCTCGGCCGACATCGTTTCAGCAAAGAAGGCACCCCGATTTTGTTCGACCAACAACCGAGCAACGCGTCCGCCTCCGACGATCAAGACCTCGCCCGTCACCGGACACGAATCGTGCGAGAGGTACACGACCACCGGAGTAACGAATCCTGGATCCATTCGTGACGCCAAGTCGCCGATCAGGTTCTCGGTCATTCTGGTGAGCGCTCCAGGAGCAATCGCGTTCACCTTGATTCCGGCTCGAGCGCCTTCGATTGCAAGCGTCCTCGTCAACCCGATCAACGCGGCTTTCGCCGAGCCGTAATTCGCTTGACCAAAGTTTCCGAGATAGCCGGCGACCGATGTCGTCATCACTACTCGTCCGCCACCTTGTTCCTTCATGTGCGGCCACGCTGCTTGCGTCACATAGAAGCTGCCAAAAAAATGGACACGCATTACACGTTCGACATCTTCATTCGTCATCTTGGGGAAGGATTTGTCCAAAAGTATTCCCGCGTTGTTGACGACCACATCGATCCGTCCGAACTCTTTTACTGTGCGATCAACCAATGCAGCTGCCGACTGGGGCTGCGAGATGTCACTGAAATCAGCGATCGCCGTACCGCCCTGCTGGTTGATTGATTTCACCAGTTCGTCGGCTGGCGACTCAGTTGTCGTCTCGCCATGGAGCCCTGCTCCGACATCGTTTACGACAACAAGTGCGCCACGCTGCGCGAACTGCAAGGCATGTGATCGTCCGAGCCCGCGCCCTGCGCCGGTGATCACTACGACCTTTCCGTCGAAACCCAATTGGTCCATAACTCTTTCCTCTTTTCACCCCACGGTGTTGGACGTTCGAGAACCTAGCACTTGCTTGCTACGGTGAGCAGTGTGACGAAACAAGTCGGATCACTTCAGCTCGTCGATGTCGCCGCAGCCGTCCGAACACTGGAGCCCGGGGCGCGCATCATTGCTTCACCGGGATGCGGAAGTCCGACGACTCTTCTCTCCGCGCTGAACGATGCGGCGAGCCAACGCGACACGTACACCATCTACTCAGGGCTGCAAATGTCCTACCCCTTCCTGGACGCTCTGAAGGAAGGGCGCGTGCGCCACGTTTCCTGGCACGTCATGCCCGAGATACGCGACTTGGTGCAATCGGGAGTAGTCGATTACCTGCCGACCAGGGCGAGCGAGGTTCCCTCACATATCGACCGCTGGAGGATAGATACGGCTTTCGTGCGAGTCTCTCCGCCAGACAACCAGGGAAACGTGAGTCTCGGACCTTGCGGCAGTTACCCCATCGAGGCCGTGCAACGCTGCAAACGAGTCATTGCTGAAATCGACGAGCAGTTGCCACATACCCATGGCAACCGATTTCCCAAAGACTTGATCACGCTCGCCGTCGAATCAACATCACCTATGCCTCGATATGAGTCCGCCGTTCCTTCTCCGGAGGCACACTCGATTGCGGAGACTGTTGTCCAATTGATCCCAAATGGCGCCACGATCCAAGTCGGCATCGGTGCAATTCCGGAGTCGATCGTGGAAATACTTGCCGACTCAGACGTCGGAGAATTGCGATTCGTCGGCATGGGTACCGACTCGATGACCAAGATTGCCGAGAGAGGGAAACTGGCAACCGGAGTGGGTGCAGCGATTACCGCTGTCGAGCTCATGGGTGGCCCCACGATCATGGACTTCGCTCACGAGAACTCTCTTGTTCGAGTCGTCAGTTCACTCGAAGGCCAGGGCGTCAACAAACTTTCGGCGTTTGAGTCTCTCCACTCGATCAACTCGGCCATTGAAATCGACCTGTCCGGACAAATCAATTCGGAGTCAGTGGGTTCCAAGGTGATGAGTGGGGTCGGAGGAAGCGTCGACTTCGTTGAATCCGCGTATCAGTCGAGCAGCGGCAGGAGAATAACGGTGTTGGCTTCGACTGCAAAAGGTGGATCGACATCAAGCATCGTTCCAACGCTCAGTCCCGGCAGTGCGACATCGATCCCACGCAGCCTTGCCGATCTCGTGGTCACCGAATATGGAGTAGCCGACCTTCGAGGCAAGACGATGACCGAAAGAGCAACAGCCCTGATTGCTATAAGTCATCCCAATTTCAGGGAACAATTAAATGACGCTAGAACTGCTCAACAAGGGGGAAACAAGAAATGACCGTGTATGAACGTCGCGGACGCTTTTATGACGAAATGGAAATCGGAGACATCTTCCGTCACAAACCAGGCCGAACAATTACCGAAGCAGACAACGTGTTGTTCACTACTTTGACCATGAACTCGCAGAGTCTTCACCTCGATGCCGAAGTAGCGGCCAAAAGCGAGTTCGGTCAACGCCTGGTGAACAGCTTGATGACGCTGGCAATCATCTGTGGGGTGAGCGTCAGTGACACCACTGAGGGAACGACCATTGCCAACCTGGGATTTGGTCAAATTTTGTTTCCTGCACCCGTCTTCATTGGAGACACTCTGTACTCCGAGACCGAAGTCATCGACAAACGCCCCTCCAAGTCTCGGCCAGGCCAGGGAATCGTGACCTTGGAGCACCGTGGCAGAAACCAAAACGGTGTGCTCGTTGCCTCGGCCCAACGAAGTGCTCTCGTCAAGTTCAGTCCGGGTGCAGCTTCGTGAAACTTGACGTCAGCCTGATCGGACATACCTCCAGGAGAGCTCTCGAAGACGCGCAGCGAGCAGAGATCAATGGTTTCGACGGCGTTTGGGCCACGGAAAGCGTGACCGATGCGTTCCTCCAATCGATGGCAATTGCCCTCACCACGGAGAGAGTGGACATTGGAACTGCGATCGCGGTTGCCTTCGCGCGCAACCCGATGAGTACCGCCTATTGCGCGTGGGACATCGCAAGCGCAAGCAACGGGAGATTCACCCTCGGACTTGGATCTCAAATTCAAGCCCACATCACCAAGCGATTCTCCATGCCATGGAGCAGTCCAGGGAATCGAATGGAGGACTACATCAAGGCGCTCCGAGCGATCTTCCACGCGTGGCGCACGGGTGACCGCCTCAGATACGAGGGCGAGCACTATCGACACACCCTGATGACCCCGGTATTCACGCCGCCGCACCACAACCACGCAATTCCCATTGCGATCGCAGCAGTCGGGGAAACCATGACGGCTCTCGCTGGACGTCTGTGCGACGGTGTGATTCTGCACGGGATGACCAACCCCACTTATCTCGATCAAGTCACCATTCCGGCGCTCGAACGCGGCCTTGCAGAAGCGGGAAAGAAGCGCACCGACTTCGAAGTCTCGCTCCCCCTCTTCATGGCAATCGGAGACGACGATGAGACAATCGAAAAACAACGTGATGCCTCGCGCAACCAACTTGCGTTCTATGCGTCAACACCCGCTTACCGAGGAGTGCTAGAAGCCATCGGCAAGGGGGAGTTACAGGACAAGTTGCACACCATGTCCAAAGAAGGAAAGTGGGACGAGATGGCCACCCAAATTAGCGATGACATCCTCGATCAACTCGTTGTATCTGGCAAGCCAGAAGAGATGCCCGGGCTTGTCGGCGAGAGATTTGGTACTCGATTCGACCGCGTGTCGTCCTACTTTGGCTGGCCCATCGATGATCCGGAAAGGATGCGCGGGATCGTCCAGGCTTTTCACGATCTCGACAAGTCGAAAGGAGCATAGAAATGGAGCCGTGGGAGCACCTTCTGTATGGGTACTGCGACTGTGTCGATCGGGCCTCCCTCGATGAATTCGGCCAGTTGTTCACTGACGATGCAGTGATGGATTATGGATTTGGTCGGGTGTTCTCGGGTCGCGAAAACATCGTTGGACTGCTGAGGGCACGACTCGGAAATTACCGAGCAACCAGCCACCACTTGAGCAACATCGTTCTCCTTGATTCAACTTCGACAACAATTCGGACTCGCTCCACCATCTATGCATGGCACGAATTGATGGATGGAACCCAAGCAGAGGTATGGGGCCGCTACTCAAACGTCTTAAGCCACACCAAAAAGGGTTGGAAAATTGCCGAACACGTTGTTCGGGCTGCCGGCTCGAAAGGATTTGCCATTCCCGAAGGACTTCCCAGCCCGTTCCAACCATTCGAAAGGACTTTCTTGTGAACCAATTCGAGTCGACCATGGAAATTCTCTCGTCAACCCGGTCAATCCGACACTACGAATCGCGACCAGTGGAACGAGATCTACTTGAGTCACTGGTGCGCGCCGGCACATACGCATCAAACCCCAGAAATACTCAGCCCTGGCGATTCATCGTGGTGGACGAGCCGACAATCATCGCTGAGCTTGGCGAGTATCTCGTCCCTCGAGTCGCCGAATTGGACAAGATTATTTCTCGCATCGAAGACCCCGTGCGGGCGAAGGTCTACAAATCCGGGGCTCATCTGCTGCGAAACTTCGGCGCCTCGCCCGCGCTCATCTTTGTCTGCAGTGAGGAACGTGATTTCGGGCCCGGATTCGATTCTCGCGAAGCCGTGTTGAGCGCCGTACATGCTGCGGCGCAAAACATCTTGATTGCCGCGCGGGCGGCAAACCTCGGAGCGGCCTACACCACGTTTCATATCCACGCCGAAGAGCACTTCAATACCTTGCTGAACATCCCCCAGGGAGTGAAGATCGACATCACGATCCCCGTAGGACATCCGAGCGTCAAGTTCGGACCCGTGAACCGTAAGGCCACGAGCGAGGTGATGCACTGGAACCGTCACCCCTAAGGGGCGATTCCAAAAACATCGAATGCGTGCAAGGTGTCACAGTACTCACGCACTCTTGCGACCTTGTCTCCGCTGAGTTCAAGCACGAAGCAATAACGGTTTTGGTACGACTTGGTCGTTCCGTCCTTACGCACCCTGATCCCATGACTTTCGGCTTCGAGCGCAACGGATGAACCGTCACCGAAAACTCTCCATGGTCTGAGCGACCAACCGTCCGAAAATGAACTGCGCAACTGTGGAAGAACGGCAGCACGGTCATGCACATGCGCATTACCGACGAGGAACTTCCGCGGATCACTCTCGATAGGCGCTGAGCGGTCCCCGCGCGCACGATCATGTCCAGCATCGCCCCACCACACTGAGTCAGGCGTAGAAATTGCCCTCATCGCTTCGGTGTCGGCACGATCGATTGCCGCAGCGAAGGCCAAGGCAACGTCAGTTCCCTGCCCAATTTGCTCGATGACATCGTTCTCGAGATCTGGGGCAACTCCACGGCGATCCACGTTTCGCCCCTCGAAAGTGTTCACCGCATGGTGCGTATCGAGGTACTCACGAACATGGAGAACCTTTCCTCCAGAAATCTCGATCACAAATGCGTAGCGATTCCGGTAGTGGCGACCACCTGAAGTTACGCCATCTCCATCAACTTCGATCAAGGTGTATTGCCCTATCCCGAAGGAGTTCCATTCGATTTGTCGGACCCCCGCGGGAAAGCGAGTTCGAATTCCGCGCAACAACTCGACCTTCTCACCAAGGTTCATCGTCCCGTGCACTGGCCACGCACGATTCGTTCCCGGGTCATATCCGCGCACGCCGCACGACCGGTCGAGACCCGAGTCGACCCACCACGAGCCCCGTGGATCGATCAACTTGGCCATCCAGTCGGCGTCGTTTGCGTCGAGCGCCGCGATGAACTCAGTTGCTAGAGGATCAGCCGCCATTACAGACCCAACTGTTCTCGAAGGATGTGTTTTTGAACTTTCATACCTGCGTTTCGCGGCAATGCTTCGACGAACATCACACGTGTCGGCTTCTTGTATGACGCCAACAGACTCTTGGCGCCATCGATCACCGCTGCTTCGGTGAGCGTCTCATCCTTCCGCACGACGACGGCAACGACCGTTTCCCCCCATCTTTCGTCAGCCGTTCCCACCACGGCAACTTCAGAGACGCCGTCCACCTGAAGCAGTGCATTTTCGACTTCGGCGGGATAGATGTTCATTCCGCCCGAAATGATCATGTCCTTTGCCCTGTCAGTGACGTAGACATATCCGCCGGTATCCAACCGACCAAGGTCTCCCGTGAAGTACTCACCATCCCGGAGAACCTCGGCAGTCTTCTCCGGGTTCTTGTAGTAGCCAGAAAACATGGTGTCGCAGCGAGTCACGAGCTCGCCCGTCTCGCCCGTGGGCAGATCATTGCCGTTGCGATCGACCACCCTGACACTCGCAGTAGCCAACGGCCGACCAACCGTTGCATAGATGTCGTCTGCGAGGTGCCCGCCTCGCCAATCTGCGCGCGTCGTACCAGTGAGCGGGCCGACGGTTTCGGTCATTCCCCACACTTCTACGTACCGGTCTCCAATCAGGTCAGTCAGCGCCTTCGACTGTGCCGGTGAGATTGCCGAAGCAGAGTGCAAGACCGTCTGCAAATGATCGAGCACCTCGGGCCTCTTGGTTGCCTCCTGGACAAAACCCATCACGAGCGGCGTCGGCGCGTAGGTGAACGTCGAGCGATTTTCGATCATGTGGTTTACCCACGATTCGATCGTGTAGGGAAACAAGAAATTGACCGTGCCACCAAGATAGAGGTGCGGCAGAATCACTCCCCAAATGCCACTCACGAACGAGAGCGTTCCAGTGAAGGCACAGCGCCCGTACATCGGAAGCCGGTATGCAAAAGGGATCAGCTTGATGCACCCGACTACGGCGCGATTGCTGACCATCGCGCCTTTGGGAAAGCCTGTCGTGCCCGACGTATAACCAAGAATTGCCAAATCCTCTGGCCTTCGCTCGACGATCGGCACATGTCCCGACGCCTTCGCGAGAAGATCTTCGTAGGCGTGAGCACCCTGAGCGCAATTCGTTCCAATCGTGACGACGTGCGCCAAGGAATCCTTCGTTTCGAGTCCATCCACGATCGGCGTTCGGCCGTCTGTATGCACAAGAGCTCGAGCGTCAGAGTTGTCGAGGATGTAGTCGACTTCACGGGAAACCAGGCGATCGTTCACATGAACGATCGGAAATCCGCCGAGAGCGCACCCGATGTAGGTTTCGAAGGCGGTCACGGTGTCCTCAAGCAGTGCGGCGACATGGTCACCTGGTTTGAGACCCAGACCAGCAAGCGCGTTCGCCAATCGAGAGCCCCGCTCAAGAAGTTCGCGGTATGTGCGCGAGCCGTCTCGACCTACCAGTGCAGTGCGATCACCATATCGCTCACACGCATTTCGCAGAATCGAACCAAGCGTCTCAGTCACAGTGGTCCCCTCTCAGCCGATCAAGACTCTCGCGTACTTTTCAATCTGCTCACGCCATGAGCGTCGTGAGAGCGCGAGACCAAAGTTGAATTCCGTGATCCCTCGTGCTTCGATTCCGCGGAGGTATTCCACCAGCTCGACGGGATCACCATGATGAGGAATCCCATTGACGAGTCGGAACCCGTCGTCCAAACTCCGGCCTGCTTGATCCAGTTCCTGACGCAACAACGCGAGCGCATCGTCGATTTCTTCCAAGGTCATCTTCCAGCCATACCAGCCATCGCCATGGCGCGCGGCGCGACGTATTGCAGCAGGCGTTACTCCGCCAACGAGGATCGGCGGATGAGGCTTCTGCACGGGTTTTGGAAAAGCCACGACGTCATCGAAGTTGAAAAAATCTCCATGAAAAGAAGCCCGATCCTGGGTCCACAGAGCCTTCATCACCTTGATGTACTCGTCGCCGCGATCACCACGACGCTCCCACGGCACACCGCAAGCGTCGTACTCCTCTTTCATCCAACCGATTCCCACGCCGTAGTCGAATCTTCCTCCACTGAAATGGTCGACGGTGGCCACATGCTTGGAACGGACGACGGGATTACGCAACGTGATTACCTCGACCGAGGTGCCCACCCGAATCTCTTTGGTCGCAGCTGCCGCCAGTTGACACACCATGATCGGCTCCATCAAACCTTGGTCCTCGAGCCAACCAAATTTGCCGTCTTCACTGTGTGGATAGCGAGAATCGATGCGATCGAAGAACATGGCGTGGTCGGGAGCCCAGAAACTGGCGAAGCCGAGCTCTTCCATGTAGCGAGCAGATTCGGCGATGAATTCATCGGCTCGACCGGGCACGCCGTCCACGGTCAAAACAATTCCCCACTTCATCGCTCTTACCCCCTCTGACAAAACGACTGTACCCCTAGCAAGCGATTGCTACAAAAGAAGTAATCCCCGTACGGATCCGACTCAGCTCTTCTCCCCCACCTGATTTCGACTTCCGTCAGATCTTGAAAATGGAGTCTTTCCAGTACGGCTCACGAAGCACCCGCCGAAGAATCTTTCCCGTGGGGTTGAGCGGCAAGGGTTCTTCGCGAACGACTACTTCTCGCGGACACTTGTAATGAGCCAATCGATCACGCGTGTAAGTGATGACTTCAGCGGGTTCGATGGCGACGCCCGAATGCGGCACGACGAACGCCAAGACGCGTTCTCCCCATTTTTCATCGGGAACCCCGACGACCGCGGCTTCGCGCACCCCCGGCATCGAACAAATCACATTCTCCACTTCGGCCGGGTAAATGTTTTCACCGCCAGAGATGATCATGTCCTTGATGCGATCGGTCAGATACAAGAAGCCGTCTTCATCAACGAAGCCCGCATCTCCCGTGTACAACCAACCTTCACGATCGACGACGCGCGCCGTCTCTTGAGGATTGTTGAAATAGCCCTTCATCACAATTGACCCGCGAACTGCCACTTCACCTACCTCTCGCAAACCAAGCGAGATTCGGGATTCAGGATCGACGATCCTCATCTCCACCCAGGGAAACGGTCTTCCGACCGAGCGCATTCGCTCTGTTCCTGGGCGGTGCTCGTCCCACTGCATGGTCGTTATCGTTCCCGTGGACTCCGTGCTTCCATAAGCGTGATGAAATGCGCATTGCGGCATCCGCTCGATTGCTCGATTCAACAACGCCTGAGTGATCGGCGCCACTCCATAAACGACGTTACGCAGGCTCGACAAATCGGCGGACGATGCACGCTCATGATTGAGCACCATTCCCAGAACTGCAGGAACCATGAGCGTGAGATTGACCCGATGCTTTTCGATTGAAGTCAGGACATCCAGCACGTCGAACTCTCTCCGGAATATGACCATGCCATCACGCAGCATGGGTAAGAGGACCCACAAGATCCCTGCTCCATGAAATACGGGATATGGGTTATAGACCACACAGCCGACTTCGAAGTGCCAGGAGTCGGCAAGCGCCTCAGCGATACCGAACATGTTTCCGTTCGTCAGCATTACACCTTTGGGTTTTCCAGTGGTGCCCGAGGTATACAGCTGATACATCACGTCATCGGGCGCCAACTCGATCTCGGGATCCTCATCGGAATAATCGCCGATCAGCGAAAGCCACTCTTCGCTCGTTGGCGGCAACTCGATGATGTTGATTCCCATCCCCTCGAGAACCTCGCGGTTGAAGAGTCTGTCGAGGTCCGGATCGACGAAGAGGAACCGAGGTTTGGCATCTGCAAGGACTCCTGCAACTTCGTTCTCCGCGAGTCGCCAATTCACGGGAGTGGTTGCCGCACCAGCCTTCGCCACACCAAAGAGAATGTCAAAGAACTCGGGCCTGTTCTTGGAGAGATAGCCCACCAGGTCTCCGCGCTGGAGCCCGCGATCCAACAACATGTTCGCCACCCTGCTGGAACGTTCTTGAAGTTGCTCATAGGTAACTGACGATTCTTCAGCGATGATCGCCGTCTTGACCCCATTGTTCGCCGCGCTGCGGCGAACAAGGTCAGCAAGATTTCGAACGTCGTTCATTCCGGTCTGACGAAGAACTTCGCCAGAGGCCACTCCCGGTCCTCGCCGTGGTATTCAATCGCATCCTTCACGATCACCGTTCGTCGAGCCACCGCGCACTCCTCTCCGCGGATCTCGACGATGTCGTCGTAGAGCGCACCCATCAGCAAACTTTTGTCGCCAGTTCCCCGTTCTGCCCAATGAAAGGCAAGACTTGGCGTGCGCACCAGGAAACGATTGGGTGTTTCCTGCTCAATCTCAGGCTCGCCCACGAGGTGCAAAGTGGCGGAGAAGGTTTTCAGGGCGCGCTCAAAGTGGGCGATCAGTGCGTCACGGTCTCCCTTGACCACACCGTGATCGTCGTACGCATCTGCGAAGTAACACGACTTGACGGTTTCCCAATCACCCCGATCGACTGCCGCGGCGTATCGACGCATCAGATCAACGATCCTCGATCGAGTTTCGAAAGAAACAGAGTTCACGATCGGCCGATGAACGAGTCCCGGATCAGCCGCTTGTAGAGCTTGCCGTTGGGATCACGCGGGAGCTGATCCACAAAGTCGATCTTGCGAGGCAACTTGTAGCGAGCCAAATGATGCGAGCAAAAGTCGACCAATTCGTCAGCCAATTCGGGGGATCCCACCACTCCAGCTATCGGCTGCACGACACACTGGATGTACTCGCCCCACTCTGGATCCGGCAGACCAAAGACTGCGACATCCGCCACCTTGGGATGTTGCTGCATCACCGCCTCAACTTCCGATGGGTGCACATTCACTCCACCCGTGATGATGATGTCACTCGCACGACCATGGAGAAACAAGTAGCCCTCTTCGTTCAAGTGACCGAGGTCACCTACCGTGAAGAAACCATCGCGCGTCGATGATGCTGTCTTTTCTGGCGCATTGTGGTACTTGAATTCGAAAGCACCTGAAAGCATCCACACCAGTCCTTCGGTGCCTGCAGGAACATGATTCCCCTCTTCATCAAGAATTCTGATTTCCGCACCGTGATAGGGACGTCCGACCGTGCCGGGGTACTTGAGCCATTCAGTCGAGTTCACCGTTGTGCCGCCACCTTCGGAGGCTCCGTAGTACTCGTACAACACCGGTCCGAGCCACTCGATCATTGCTTGTTTCGTCTCCACCGGACAGGGTGCGGCACCGTGCATGACGTACTTCATCGTCGACAGGTCGTACTTGGCGCGAACTGTGGGGTCGAGTTTGAGGAGTCGGTGAAAATGGGTGGGGACCATGTGCGAGGTGGTGATGCCGTACTTCTGGATGTTCTGCAGCACCACTTCGGCGTCCCACTGGTTCATCAAAACAAGAGTGTGACCATATTGCGCGGATGCGTTGGCAAAGTTGAGGACGGCAGTGTGGTAATAGGGCGACTGGATTAACTGGACCTGATACTCCTCGCCGATCCCGAAGATCTTGAAGGGATGACTCCACAGCATTCCCACCTCATCGGGGTTTGCGCCCGACGCTGGACGCTTGATGCCCTTCGGTTTGCCCGTGGTGCCCGATGTATAAGTCATCATCAAACCCATCGCGCGACCTTCAGGCTCATGGTCCGGCTGTCCAGCGAGGGCACCTGCAAGATGAACGAATCCAGTGACGGGTTCGGTGCAGAACAGCGATTCGTTGGCGAGCCCAACACTCCGTGCGGCCGTCATGGTCTTGTCAGCAAACTCTGGAGTCGTGAAGATGGCTTTCGTTTCGCTGTCTTCGATGATGTACGCAATCTCCGCGTCAGTCAGATGGTAATTGATCGGGACGAAATACAGACCTGCCTGCATCGCCGCAAGAAAAACCGTCACTGATTCGATGCGATTGTCCATCACCGCCGCAATCACGTCGTTCGCCTTGACGCCCTGATTTCTCAGCAGGTGAACGAGCTGGTGGGTCATCGCCGCCAGCTCTCCACGGGAAACGCTTCGACCGGTTTCGGCTTCGATGATCGCCACGACATCCGGTTCCCGTCTTGCCACGTTCCAGAAACCGATCATCGTCAATTCACCCCCTGCTCAGATCCCCAGCGCTGTTGCCAGGTCTGAAATCTGTTCCTTGAACCTTGTCCGCGACATTCCCATTGCCACAACCATCTCGTCGATTCCCAATTTGACCAACCCGTCCCGATAATCCGCGAGGTCTCGGAGGTCTCCTTTGAAGGGCAGGCCGACATTGAGTTTGACCTGCTCGCGAGTTCGCCCGAACTTCGCCAACTTGAGATCGATTTCGACCAACTTTTCGGCCACTTCATCGAGCGAGAGCTTCCAACCATGCCAGCCATCGCCCAGTTTGGCCACTCGTGTGAGTGCTGCGGGACTGTTGCCACCAATGACGATGGGAATTCTGCCGCTGGTCGGCTTGGGAAAAAAGATGGCGTTTTCGAACGAGACGAACTCCCCGGAGAAGTTGGATCGCTTGGACGACCACAATTCGCGCATCGCGAGGATCCACTCATCGCATCGCTTCCCACGATCATCGAAGGAAATTCCGAGTGCGGCGTACTCCTCGACTGACCAACCGACGCCAATTCCGTATTCGACTCGCCCCTTCGACACCATGTCGAGTGTCGCCAGTTCCTTTGCGCGGATGACGGGATGGCGCTCAGTGACAATCTCGACGGATGTCCCCAGACGAATCCGGTCGGTCACCAGTGCCGCCTCCAAGAGCGTCATCGCGGGTTCGAGGATCCCCTGGTTCGCCTTGAATTGAATTGCACCATCATCCGTGTGCGGATATTTCGACTGATAGTTGTCGAAGAACACGACGTGGTCAGGAACCCACAACGAATCGAACCCACAGTGTTCGACATGTTTGGCGAATTCTCGCACGTGTTCGACACCGCGCCCTTCCGTACCGTCAAAGATCTGAACGATTCCGACTTTCATCAGTTGTCAACAGCCACGGTTACCACCAGTGCTTTTTCCCCAAACAAACGCTAGTTAGCATAATGATGAGGGGCAAAAGGGGACAAGTTGACTACCTATATGTCGTTCCTTGAACGAGTTCGGCGACTCCACTCGTCGTACTGCGCCTGCGTCGACAACGAGGATTTTGATGGGCTCGTCTCACTCTTCGCCCCAGATGCGGAGATCAACTACGGACCGACCATGAAAGCGCAAGGTTCCAAGTCGATCGACCGATTGTTCCGTGCCCTGCGCACGAGTTGTGAGGCGACCAGCCACCACACCACCAACACCACCGCCGATCCGTCATCGCTTTCCGGCATGACCTACGTGATGGCTTGGCACAAATTTGCGGATGCCCCAGACCTCGTGGTGTGGGGTCGCTACCTCGACGAATTCGTCACCAAGGATGACGAGCTGCTCGTCTCCAAGCGAACATTGCTCGTGCACGGATCCACCCGTCCCATGCCCTTCAACTCACTGCCGCGAATCATGCTGAAGTGACGTATTTGGCGTACTCACGCATGTTCTTTTCGTAATCGACGTTGGGAAACCTGGGCGAGCAGACGATGTCGCTCACGCCACCCAAGGCCTTCACTTCACGGATGAATTCTTCGTCGGACTTCCACGACTCTTGCGTGCGCCCCTCATTACGTCTACCGACCACCACCCGGACGTCGCTCATCTTTCGACCACAATCTGCGAGCTTGCCGTCAAAGACATCCAGCACCTTGGCAATCTGAGAAACGTCGAGGTCATAGATGATAAGGCCGTCACCGATTCGCGCCGCACGATCGATCGCCCGCAGCGACTGTCCTCCCACGAGAAGGGGTACGTGCGGTTTCTGCAGCGGCTTCGGAAACGCCAGCAGCGGCTTGAAACTCACCGTGTCACTTGTGTACGAGCTGACATTCTCCGTCCATAGCGACTTGAGTGCACCGACATAGTCCTCCATGCGCTCGCCGCGATTCTCGAATGGAACGCCACATGCCTCGTACTCCTCTTTCAACCAACCGACTCCCACACCAAGATCGAAACGGCCGCCAGTCAGTTGATCAACCGTGGCGATTTCTCTGCCGAACACAACTGGGTTGCGCTGGGGAAGGATGACGATGAACGTGCCGAATCGGAGAGTGGTCGTCACTGCCGCTGCGGCCACCGCGACGATTGGTCCATCCATTATTCCTCGTGTTCCGGTATTCCCTTCCTCCTTGCGGGTACGTGAAATTTCAGCCGCGCCTGTCGCACCATAGGGATATTTGGATTCGAAGGTTTCAAAAAAGACGACGTGTTCGGGCAACCACAGCTGGTCGTATCCGATGGACTCAATGAGCTGAGCGGTCTCTCTCAGGAAACCGAGCTCTCGTCCTGCTTCACCTAGGAATACCTCACTCAAGCCGATTCGCACCGAGCTGCGCGGCTCAAACGAAGTCTTCTTTGGCTCGTACTCTTTCATCCAACCAAGCTCTCCACCGGACATCGTTAGTTCCCCCCTTTCAATTGCCCACCCGTGACGCGTGCAAAATCGTTCAGTGTCAAGGGAGTTTTGATTTCGTCGACTACTAGCTCTGCCGAGTTGGCGACACCTTGCGTCAACCGAATCCGACGATCGTTGTTCCAGCAGAAATCCACACCGTCGCTGTCCTCTCGTTCCACTGTGCCACCGAGAAGATCTCCAAACACCCGACGGGCTCCTCTGACATCACTAGAAGACAGGTCAACTCGCACGAACTTTGTCGGACGAGCAGCGACGAGATCATTCCACTCCGGTTCGGTGGGTGACTCCTTTTCGTGGGGACACTCAGCGATTTGGACAAGGATGCCACCCGCCGTCTTCGGATGAACGAAAGCCTCCATCCAATTCGGGTTGTCGAGGCTGATTTGGATCAGCTCAATGCCCAGTTCTTTTGCCAGGTCGATCATCCCCCGAATGTCCTTGGTCCTGAAGGTCAAGTGATGGGGACCTGGACCGCGGCGTGACAGGAATCGGTTGGTGAAGTGATCTTCATCGGTCGAATTCGGGTGAATCAGTTCCACTTTGAATCCACCGGGAAACGTGACCTGCACACCGCCGAATTGCCCATTCATCTCCCATAGACGCCACGTGAGTCCGAGTTCGTTGCGTAACACCTTGAAAGACGTCCGCGGATCTGCCACGCAATATGCGATGTGGTCAAACCACAGGTCAGGGAAGGTTTCAATCGATGAATAGGTGACTGGTTTGTCAGGGAACAACGTCATAACTCATCCCGCAGCAATCGCTTACGAATCTTTCCTTGCAAATCCTTCGGCAGATCGCTTCGAAAGACGACGCGCTTGGGCACCTTGTATGGAGCCAGTCGTTGTCGACAATGTCCGATAATCGCACCTTCGTCTGTGGACTTACCGTCACGAATCACCACGCAAGCGACCACCGCCTCGCTCCACTTTTCATCCGGAACGCCAATGACCGCTACCTCGATCACTCCATCCACCTCGAGAATCGCTTGCTCTACCTCGAGTGACGAAACATTCATGCCGCCAGTCTTGACCACATCTTTCTTACGGTCATAGAAGAAGAGGTTGAGGTCATCATCTCGTCGAACGATGTCACCCGTGTGCAGCCACCCTCCGCGCACTGCCTCAGCGGTACGTGCCGGATCGTCGCGATACCCCTTCATCACGGCAGGAGATCTGACCACCATCTCACCCACCTCCGCCTCTTGTCCCTCATCGTCTACGACTCGAACTTCGAGGTGTGCAGTAGGTTTTCCGATCCAACGGAGATCACCGCCGGGGATATCCTCGAGTTGGCGAAACCATCCAATACTCCCCAGTTGGCTGAGTTCGGACTGTCCCCAATAGGTTGCCCACCACAGCTTCGGGACTTTGTCGACGAATGCCTTGAACACGCTCGCCTGATTCAAACCACCATATGTATGACACTGCTGGAGTGAACCCAGATCCGCCTGAATGAATCTCGGACTCTCGACCATCCTTCGATAGAACGTGGGCGTCTGCGACATATTCGTCACTCGTTCGGACTCGATTGCATCGATCACTACGTCAGGGTCAGTGGAGTCGAGAACCACCATCGTCGAACCCATCGACATGGCGTTGGTCACCGTGCCGATTCCAGCCATCGTGTGAATCGGTGCCAAGAGCAAGAACACATCAAGATTTCGCAAATAACCCTCGTAGGACCAAGCAGGCGTGGTGGCAATCATGAAGTTCCGATGGGTGATCTCTACACCCTTCGGCCTACTCTCCGTTCCACTCGTGTAGACAATTGCCGCAGTTGACGACTCGTCGATTAGCACCTCTGGCACATCAAATCGCATGCCCAGCGATTGTTCGAGCAAACCATCGAATTCGGTTACGGCAGCACCGTGACTCGTGAAAGGTACCCGGCTGTCCGTCGATCTTGTGGCCACGATTGCCGGTTTGCTGTGTTCGATCTGAAAGTCGATTTCATCATCGGTGTGGGCGTGATTGAGCATCGTGAACGAACATCCAGATTTCAATGTCGCCATGTAAGCGGCCACGAGATCTACGCCGTTCCGACCGATACCTGCAACGACAGAACCTGGAGCAAGTCCCGCCTCGATCCAGCGCGCAGCGAGCATGTTTGCATAATTGTCCAGCTGGCCGTAAGTGACGACCCGTCGCGAACCCGTCACCGATCTCTCAATCAGTGCCGCTCTCGTCGAATGACGTGCCGCATTGCGTTGCAGCATGTCTGAAATGACTGCTCGGCGCAGACGATTATCGACGATGTCGTCCGCCATTTATATTCCAGAAGTCAATCGGTGCGCAGCCTCGGCAATGGCGGCGAGCGTTGTTCCCGGTGGATACACCTCGACGCCAAGTTCCCGGAGTTTCGAGGCGGCACCTGGCGGCACTGTTCCCCCGCAAAAGACCGGGATGCCATCGAGACCGACTGCCTTCAGTTCATCCATGATGCGATAGACGACTTCAATTCGTCCACCCACATTGAGACCGACCAAATCGACGTCCTCATCGCGCGCAACCTGAGCGATCTGAGAGGGGCGCAACATTCCCCCGAGGATGACCTCGAACCCTGCATCACGCAGGGCTCTAGCGACGAGTGACACGCCACGCCAGTGACCATCCAGGCTCGTCTTGGCGATCAGTACCTTTGCGCGAAATTCATTCTGGTTCGACATGATCAGACTCCAAACTGATTTTCCGACACGTTCCACACTCCGAACGCATCACGAAATACTTGCCCGATTTCCCCGATAGATGCGTCCGCCTGGACCGCACCCATCACAGCAGGAACGATGTTGCCATCACCACGACAGACTCCCTCCAACTCCCGCAATGCAGTCATCGTCGCTGTCGTGTGTCGCTCGCGTCGTAAAACCGTGAGCCTCTCCATTGCCTGAGCCCACGTCACGTCCCCCGAACGACCTTCAAATCCGTCCACATGCATGATCGGATCATCCACCAAGTGCGCATTGACGCCAACCAACTTCATCTCGTTCGCTTCGAATCGCTTGGCCTGTGCAGTCTGCTCGTCCGAAGCACGACCCCTCAACCAACCATTTTGAACTGTCGCCACAAAGCCTCCCTGACCTTGAATCTCGTCAAAAACCTCCCAGGCTCGCTTCTCCAGTTCATTGCAGAGACTCTCGATGTAGAACGACCCTCCAAGTGGGTCGACTACTGACGTGAGACCAGTTTCCTCTTGGAGAACTTGCTGGATTCTGATCGACATCAGGTGGGCATGATCGGATGGAATCGACAAAGCCTCGTCGTAGCCAGACACACCAAGCGACTGAGTTCCACCAAGAGCTGAAGCAAGAGCCATCACCGTGCCACGAACGATGTTGTTGAATGGTTCTTGATACGTCATTGCACTTCCCGCAGTTACCACGTGGATACGCATACGCGAAGCCTTCGGGTCAGAAATCCCATAACGATTCAGCAGCAGGTCGTGCCACATCTTGCGAGCCACACGCAACTTGGCAATCTCCTCGAAGAAGTCCATCGACACGCGGAAATTGACACCGCCAATTTGGTGTGCGAAATCAGCGGGCTTCAACCGACCCCGAGCCTGGATCCCATCGAGGTACTCGACCGCGGTCGACAACACCGCTGCCAATTCTTGTGGAGCATTCAAGCCGGAATCGGCCCCGTTGTATCCAGCGATCGAAACAGGTACCCACTTGGGCATGTGTTCGTTGCAGAACTCGATGATGTCGAGGTTGAAGCGCAGTGCAGCTTCGGGAGGGATCTGCTCCTTGCACGGGCAACCGAGATACGTAAGAAAGAAATCGCTCTGCCCCGTTCCCGCAATTTGCGACAACTTGAGCCCACGCGACAGGGCCACGGACCAGTACGAACTCTGCGTATAAGGAGCCGACTGAGGCACACCTCCGCCGGGCTTGGCGTAGACCGACTCGATCGGAATGCCGTCCATGATCGTCTGGTAGTCGCGGAGTCCAACGGTTACGGTGCCCGTCAAGCCCACGTCTTCACGCCGCTCGGCAACCTCCGGGTGATCGACGTCGTACAAATGGTCATCGGTCATGCGATCGTGCTTGACGATGATGCCGGTTTCACCAGCCTTGAGGAGAAACTTCAACCTTGCGTTCATGTCCTCGGGGCTGCCGAATCCGCTCAGCTGAAAGATTCGCCATGGCTTGCTGCGATACATCTCCGGGTAAGCACCGCGAATGAACGGCGCCTCGCCTGCTCCACCACGCAGTAGGTCCCACCACGAATCTGGGACGTCATTTCGATCGTAAATCAATTTGCGCTCGATGCCTGAAGCTGACTGGTGTTCCATTGCTCCTCCTAGAGACTTTCCAATTCGCCGGTCTGCGGTACGGCGATTTCACCGTCTACAAAACCAACCATGAACAAGAACGAACCTGGCTGGACCATGTTCGGCGAAGTCGTCAACATCAGCACCACGCCGTCGCGCGTTGACGAGAAACTCTCGTGAATGCCGTTCGATTGCGGGCTAACGATCTGGCCAATAGAGCCTGCATCAATTTTCGCTCCCACTTTGAGATCCCGTGAGGTTGACCAAATTCCCGTTGTCGAGGCCAACGCCAGTTGCACCTCCGCAATCCGGGGAACGCTTGACGCCCCAACCAAAGGCTCGTTGAGATGTCCACGGGCACGTAAAAAATTGAGCGAACTGGTCACACCGGGGAGTTCATCCGCCGCAAGTCCACCCCCAAACTCCGCAAGGCAACTGGGAATCCCCCGAGCGGTCAAGACGGAAGACAACTGGGTGGGGTGTCCGCGCCCCACGATCACGGGCAGTACGCCCGTTGATGCAGACAACGACGGCAAACCGTAGTCGTAGGTGTAGTGCAGACCCATCGTTGGCGTCCCGGAATGAAGGTCGAGTACCGCATCACAACGGTCTTCGAGGAAGCGCAGAAGGTGATGTGCGGTCTGATCCGTTACAAAACCCGATTGAGATCCAGGAAATCTGCGATTGAGCAACAGGGCGTCGGGGCCCATGCGACTGCCAATCTCGAGAGCTGCGGGGTTAGCACCAGGAACAACAACAACCGAACCGCGGAAGTCGTCGCGCGAAGACAGATCCTCGACAACCCGATGCGCGGCAATCACGCCGAGAGGTTTGTCGCCCCAGATACCTGCAACAATCCCCGAACGCGGGCCTGGTCGTCCGCCTTCAATGATGTACGCGGTAATTGACCAAGGGCTTCCATCGCCTCGCGCACCGAACGTGATCTGCGTGCGCTCAACTTTTGATCCCATGGCTGAATCAGACCGTCATCAACGGGCGCCGATCAGCCCATGGCGACTCGACTTCCAATTGTCGAGCCAGCTGGAAGAGCGTCTCTTCGTCTCCATAACGAGCGGCAAATTGCATTCCGACCGGCAAACCATCTGCCCAACCCAGAGGGACCGACATCGCTGGCTGGCCAGTTGCATTGAACATTGCGGTGAATGGGATGTATCCCCACAACGCCTTGAGGAATGACTGGAGATCATCGGTGTTCATGTCGAAGGTGCCGATCGGTTGCGGTGGCTTTGCCGTAGTGGGGCGCAGAATCACGTCGTACTCCCGCATGAATTCACCTACTGCTCGTCCTGCTTGATGGAGCGTTTCGACGGCTTTTACGTAGTCCACGGCACTCACCTGCTTACCGACGTCGACTCGGTATTGCATCACCTTCTCGAGATCTCCAGCCTGGGGTTCACGCCCGAGCACCGCTGCTCGCTTGCCCACATTGAATGCGTGGTGCACTGCGATCACCTTCACATTGGCGTCTGATACCGCAGCTCCATCTATCTCAGGAATCGCCTCGACACACGTATGCCCGTTTGATCTCAGGATGTTCACTGTTGACATCAATTCAGCGACTACGCGATCGTCCACCGGCGCGCCAGAAGGAGCAACGGCGGTGTACGCGATTTTTAACGGGCGCACACGTTCACTGAGCGCATCGACAAACGATCGGCGAGGTGTGGGAATCCCATACGGATCTCCCGGCGCAGGTCCCGCGATCACGTCGAGGAGTGCAGCGGAATCGCGCACCGATCGCGTGATGGCATGCTCGCTCGTCATACCGTTCCATCCTTCGCCCAGTTTCGGCCCAAACGAGGTACGCCCACGTGATGGCTTCAGCCCGAACAATCCACAACAGGAGGCAGGAATACGAATCGAACCACCGCCGTCGGTGGCATGGGCAGCGGGGACGATTCCCGCGCACACCGCGGCGGCGGCTCCGCCGCTAGAACCACCCGCCGAATAAGCAAGGTTCCAAGGGTTTCGAGTGGGTCCGAACAATTGCGGCTCCGCAGACACGTTGCCACCCAGTTCCGGTGTATTCGTCTTGCCGAAAATGACCAAGCCGCTCTCTCGCAGCCGTCGGACGGTCACCGTGTCGTAGTCAGGCACGAAGTCCTTGAAGAACACGCTTCCTTGTGTCGTGGGAACCCCCGCATACATAGCGGTGAGGTCCTTCAACAGGTACGGCACACCATAGAGAACGGCGCTCTTGTCCGATTCCCGTAGCGCCCGGCGACCTTCAGACTCCATCAAAGTTACGACAGCATTCACACTTGGATTAACGCGCTCAGTGATCGCAAGTGCAACGTCCAACAACTGACTACCAGAAACTTGACCGGACTTGACCAATTCCGCCAGTCCCAGCATGTCGAAGGTCTGATACTCCTCGGTTTTCATTCGTCAACTACTTGGACTCGCGAGCGATGGAAATCAGTTCACCACCGCGACCCATGCTGGTCTGCACCGCTTCGGCAATCTTCGTGACTTCAAGACCATCAATCCCGGACGGAAACTTGCCCTCGAGATCGGCGATGTTTCCACCGTTCAAGACGTACCCGAGATTCAGCGCAAAATCCTGGATCGATTCGATGCCGTAACCAGCGAACTCCGGCTGTCCCCACCGATCGTTGCTCTGAATGAACAGACCAAGATTGGGTGTGAACATCGCGTTCTCCGGGAGCACCCTGTCGGACTTCCCGACGGCCGAACCCACCGAGCCTTTCAAGCAACCTCGGGCACCCCGATCCTGTGAGTCAACCGTCAACCAGCCCTCCGAACCGACAACCTTGATTCCCTGATTGACGATTGCTTCGTTGCCGTCAGGAATATGCCATGAAACGTCGAAATGGAAAGAGGCCCCGGATTCAAACTGCACACGAGCGTTGACGGCGTCGTACGTATCGATGCCGATACCCGACAGTTTGCCCTTGTGCCCGACCGCAGATACCGCAGTGGCATCGGACTTGATCAGCCATCGCACGAGATCGAAGAGATGCACGCCAAGGAACCAAGCGGGGCTGCTCTCTGATGCCCACCTTGGCAGCCAATCTCGCGGCACTTCGATGCGGTCTTCCATCCACGCATATCCGTATTGCACATTGCCCAGCTGCCCACGCGCGATGCGCTGTTCAAGATCGATGTGATACGGATCCTTGCGCTTCATGAATTCCATTTGAATGAACTTGCCATTGGCCTTTGCGATTTGGAGGAGTTCACGGCAACCGTCCGAGGTGATGTCCATCGGCTTTTCGATCAACACATTGCTTCCCGCCTTCATTGCAGTGGCCGCAACAGCGCGGTGCAGGTGGTCGGGAACGGCAATGGAAACGCCATCGGGCTGGCAGCTCGACAACATCTCATCCAAGGACGTGAATGTCGGTACTCCGAACTCTGACTTGCGCTCTGCGAGCACCGACTCATCCAAGTCGACGAGACCAACCAACTCGCAACGACCATTCCGCTGTAATTGCGAAAACGCACGCAAATGCATGTGACCCCACGTTCGACCGCCTACTACCGCGATGCGTGGAACTCTCTTGCTGCTCATTTTTCCCCCCTTGCCCCCTGTCGTAGACTAAGCAAACGAGCGCTTGGGCAACAACTCACCGTCCATGCGCGACAAGGGGGAGACGGGCTATGGAGTACCAGTTTGATCGTCATTACATCGGCGGAAACTGGGTGGCACCACATAGCAACGCCGTTCTTGACGTCGAAAACCCTTTTCTCGTCGAGGCATGCGGGTCTGCACCTTTCGGCGATGAACACGATGTAGATCTTGCAGTGAGGGCAGCAAGTACAGCTTTCGAATCGTGGCAGCACTCGTCGATCGCGCAGCGTCAACAGGTTCTGCGCATGATGCACGAGGTGCTGGTCGCCAACGTGGAAGAGCTTGCACAGCTGTGGGCACTGGAGGTGGGTACACCAATCACTACGGCCCGCCAGGCAACAAGCTTTCTCCCCGTGAAAGTGCTCGAGGATTTAATCACCATTCTCGATGAGTTTTCATTCTCCTCGACGCTGGGTACCACCCGAGTTGACCGCGTAGCCGTGGGACCTGTCGCCGCAATCACGCCATGGAATTACCCCATCTCACAACTGCTGATTAAGTGTGCTTCGGCTATCGCTGCAGGATGCACCGTGGTGGCCAAACCGAGTGAGATCGCCCCGCTCTGCGCATTTCGACTTGTGCAGCTTTTTGACAAACAGGGATTGCCGCCGGGACTGATCAACCTCGTCGGAGGAGATGGACCGAAGGTCGGAGATGCAATGGTCAAGCATCCGGGAATTCGATTCGTTTCTTTCACTGGATCCACTAACACCGGGAGATCCATTGCCGCAGCAGCAGGTGAGCGATTGGTCCGCACATGTCTCGAACTTGGGGGCAAGTCCGCATCCATCGTTCTTGACGAGCAAATCCTTGGCACGGCAATTGCCGGCACCGTGGGCAGCTGTTCGCGTAACACGGGTCAAACCTGCACCGCACTTACCCGTCTGGTGGTACCTGCCAACCTGCTCGACATGGCCTGCGAGCTGGCTGTCTCACATTTCGCGAATCTCGTGATTGGTGATCCGCGTGACGAGTCGACGGTGATTGGGCCTCTCGTGTCGGCCAAGCAACGAGAACGGGCGCTCGAAATCATCGAAAGCGGCGAACGTCAAGGCGCAGAGAAGATCTTCTCTGCGAAGGTGCCGACTACGGGCCATTTCGTGTCGCCCACCGTGTTCCGCAACGTCGAGCCCACGATGCGCATCGCCCGAGATGAGATTTTCGCGCCCGTGCTATCAATCCTGAGTGCACCGGAGTCAGAGTTGGTGGACCTAGCCAACGACAGCGATTACGGACTGGCTGCGTCGGTTTGGGGAACAGATACTGCGCAGGCACTCTCCGTCGCCGATCAAATTGACGCGGGCACCATCACCGTTAACGGGGGCGCCTTCAACCCAGCAGCTCCGTATGGAGGCCTCAAGCAATCAGGTTTGGGCCGCGAACTGGGCAGGTTCGGACTTGAAGAGTTCCTCGAATACAAGACATTCCACGGAGGGGTGCGATGACCCACCTCTATCTCGCTCGAATGGATGTCACCCCGTCGTTTCTTCCGACATTCGAACAGTGGTACGACGAGCGCCATGCCCCCGACTTGCTCAAATCGGGATTTTTCTCTTGTTCGGCTTTCTACGCGACAGAAGGAAACCCCCTCGTTCACAACGTCTACTTGATTCCATCGCCCGAGATATTTCAGTCGCCGACTTACCTTGGAGCGCGTGACCCCAAGGTTGACACCTTACGACCGACGGTGTTGGAAAACGTCTCCAATCGCAGCAACACGCCCTATGAACAAGTTGTGGTGTTACGCGGTGAACCAGATGATCTTCCTCTTCCGCAACCAGCGATGGCACTGCAATTCGACTTGACCAGCTCACGCGATACTTTGATCGACCGCTTTCATCAACTTTTCCAATCGAGCGAAGAAACGATTCGACTCTGCAGACGAGAAGGAACACACATCAACGTGTCCGAAGAACCCGAGTGGTTGGTATTTGCTCAGCAGACGACCGCATCGACGCGCCAAGCCCTACAGGAACTCACTCTTAGCGGTGTATCAGGACAAAAGTTTCAGGCATTAGATCATCGCGCAACGTTCGCGCGTTAGACCATCACCCAGCCGCCGTTGACGTCCAGCGTCGCGCCGGTAATGAAACCTGCGGACTCACCAACAAGGAACATCACGATGTCGGCAAATTCCTGGGCCGTCGAAAATCTACCGACGGGAATATCGTTCTCGAGCTTTGCCCGCGCCTCAGGAGAAAGGAAACTGTTCAACTCCGTGTCGATTGCCGCTGGTGCAACTGAGTTCACCGTCACACCCGACTTGGCCACATCCTTGGCGATGCTCTTAGACAGGGCAATCACGCCAGCTTTGGCTGCCGCGTAGGCAGCCGACGTCGTACCTCCGGTGCGCGCATTGACTGATGAAAAGTTGATGATTCGCCCCCACTTCTGAGCGACCATCCCCGGCACGACACCTTGACAAAGCTGGAAAACGCTTCGTAGGTTTACCGCCACCGCGTAGTCGAATTGTTCAATGGTCATCTCATCAAGCCGACACGGGCGGAGTAGCCCAGCAGCATTGACCAGTACGTCAATATGGCCGACCTGCTGCAACACGGAGCGACAAAACTCCGCATCCCCCAAGTCTCCAATGAACCGAGAATCAGCCGCATCGGCAGGAATCTCATTGATGTCGATGGCAGCAACCCACGCACCCGCCGCTTTGGCGGTACGGCAAACGGCAACGCCGACCCCCCTTGCACCACCAGTAACCAGGACTCGTTTGCCAGTAAGTGAAGTCACGAGAAGTAGCCGGTTGAGATGAAATCGTTCTTGTTCAAATCATCCGGAGTTCCCTGTGCCGCGACCTCACCCTGCTGCAACAAGAACATGTAATCGGCTACCGAGGACGCGAGAATCGCATCTTGCTCAACCAGGAGGACGGAGATGCCCGAGTTGTTGATGCTGATCAACGACTCGTACACCTTGTCGACCACGAATGGTGCAAGACCCATCGAGGGTTCGTCAAGAACGATCAATTCGGGATGAGTCATCAGTGCCCGTCCGATCGCGAGCATCTGCTGTTCACCACCCGAGAGAGAGCCGGCGTACTGCTTAGATCGATCCTTAAGGATGGGAAACAGCTCAAAAACCCACGTTTCCATGTCCCGATCGGACTTTCGACGGGCCGCCTTAGACAGGTTCAGATTTTCTCGGACTGTCAGCGGAGCAATGATTCGGCGGCCCTCAGGGACCAAGGCCACACCAGATCGGGTCACCTTTTGGGCAGATTTACCCGACAAGTCGTCATCTCCGAAGTGAACGGATCCTTCATCCGACTTCATCACACCACAGATGGTGTTGAGAAGTGTCGACTTCCCTGCACCATTACGACCCACCACTGCCACGACACTGCCAGCGACCACTTTGAGATCAACGCCACGAATGGCCTGGATCGAACCGTAAGAGGCCTTCAACCCCTTGACTACGAGTGCCCTATTGCCACTCACGATGCAAACTCCCCCATGTTGATGTTGCGGTGTGTACCTGCTCGGAGACTTTGAAAGGTCGCCAATCGCTCATCCCTTTGCTTACCCAAGTAAGCCTCGCGAACGAGTTGTGAATTGAATACCTCTTGCGGCGTTCCGCTCAAGAGTTTCTCGCCAAAGTTGATCACGGTGACCTCTTGGCACAAGTCACGAACAAACTTGATGTTGTGCTCCACCACGAGGAGGGTCAGGCCCTTCTGATTGAGACCCCGAAGCACTTCTGCCACCTCGGATGACTCTTGCTGGTTCATTCCTGCGGTTGGCTCATCCAGCAGCAACAACTTGGGCTCCGTGGCCAACGCTCGGGCAATCTCCAGTCGTCGCTGCAGACCATACGGCAGCGTCGTCGCTTCGCTTTCGGCAAGATGGTCGATCGACATCACCTTGAGAAACTCCATGGCCTTGTCGCGCATTGCTGCGCGCTCCTTGCGCTCGATGGGATTCGGGACCAAGGCATGAAAGAAGGTGGTCTTTCGTCGCGAGTCCAAACCCACGATGACGTGATCAATCACCGACAGGCCGTGAAACATCTTCATGTTCTGGTATGTGCGAGCGATACCCAGACGAACGAACTCGTGGCCTTTGATGGTGGATGTGTCCTGGCCGGCAATCGAGATCGTGCCGCTCGTGGGCTTGTCGATACCACTGACCATGTTGATCACGGTGGTCTTGCCAGCCCCGTTCGGACCGACCAGACCCGCAATGGCACCCGGCGAAACCGAGAACGAGAGATCCTTTACGGCAGTGAGGCCGCCGAATTGTCGGGTGAGAGAGACGACGTCGAGTTGACTCACGATGCCACCTCCTTCGTCTGACGCGATTTGCGTTTCAGAGACCAAGCGCGGAACTGGCGTGGATCAATGAGTCCGCGCTGGAGGAAGACCATGATGATTACCAACAGGATGCCGTTAACAACGTTCTTGGATGATCCGAGAAATGGCTCCAAGAACTCGGGAATCGCGGTATAGAGCAGTGCACCCACAATTGGACCAACCCAGATGTAGGCCCCGCCGAGCACCGCCGATGCGATCGAAATGAACGCGAGTTCCACGTAAAGCGTCTCAGGAACTAGGTATTGAACCAGTTGGGCTTGCAATACTCCCGCCAAACCTCCCAGCACGCCAGCAAAAGTGAAGGCGTAGCGGCGAACTCGCTGGACATTGATACCCAGCGAGGACGCTACTTCTGGCTGCTCACGAACCGCATCGAGTGAGTACCCGAATCGCGACTTTCTCAGCACACCAAACATCACTGAAACGACGCCGAGAATGAGCAAAATGTGCCATGTGGTGATTTGACGTGGTACCGGGATGCCCACCGTGCCACCCGTGTACTCATCAAGGTTGAGCGCGATCACTCGTGCAATCAACACCAAAGCGATCGTTGCGAGCGCCAAGTAGTGGGAGCCGAGTCTCAACAACACAAAGGAGGTGATCCATGCGAGAAACCCTCCCACCACCATCCCCACGAATAGATGGAAAACAAGCGGGTAGTTCGCCTCGCCCATCATCACCTTGTCGTAGGCAAGGCGTGCCGAGACGTAAGCCGCACCTGAGGCATACGCGATCGGCGCCAGGCTGAGCACTCCCGACCACAGACCAAGGAACGCACTCAGGGCAAAAAGCCCGAGCACGAAAGCAAACTCGAAGGTGATGCCGTAGATGTCCCAAAACTGGCTCATCGCGCGGCTCCAAACTTGATCTCGCCGAAGATTCCTTCTGGTCTAAAGAGCAGGAACAAAATCAGCAATCCGAAGGTGATGACGTCGCGGAAATCCCCCGAGACGTACTGCGCACCCAGGACCTCGGTAACCCCGATGATGATTCCGCCGAGGAATGCTCCCCGCACATCACCGAACCCCCCGACCACCACGGCAGCAAATCCCTTCAGGAGCAGCCCTTCGCCGAGAGGAACGGAGACGTTGTCAAAGGCAATCGAGGAGAGATAACCGACGATCCCTGCGAGTCCAGCGGAAATACCCACCGTGCTCAGGATCACCACCGTCGACGAAACACCACTGATCCGAGACCACACATCGCTAAAGCCCACGGCTCGGATCATCGTGCCGATCGGCGTCCGAGTGAGCACGAGGTAAAGCGCAACCACAGAAATTGGCCCAATAATCATGAGCCAAATTTGGCCAGGGGCAAGGTAAATGTTGGTGGTCACCAGTCGAGGCCACGAAAGCAGATCGGGAGGGAAGGTCTTGATCTGATGATCAAGAGCTGTTTCACCAAGGGCGATGAGCACGATCCAAACGCCGATCGAGGTGATCAGATAGCCGAGCGTGTTGGCTCTCGCGCGGAGGGGTTGGAAAGCCAAGCGATCAGTGACGATGCCAATTGCGGCGCCCGTCAAGATGGCTATCAGCAGTGCGGGGAAGAATGAAAAACCCCAGTTTTCCACCACAGTGAGAGCGGCAATTGCGCCGAACGTGGCAATCGTTCCATGAGCCACGTTGAGAATTCCCATCGTGGCGAAGATGAGCCCGAAGCTCATCGCAAACATTCCGTAAGCAGACCCGACGGCCAAACCGTTGAGCACCTGCTGGATAAAGAGATTCAAGAGATTCTCATTTCTTTTCTTCTGACTTGTGAGAAGGGGCCCCACCGGACTAGCCGGTGGGACCCCAACTTCACTATGTCAATTAGTTGATGGACCTAGGAACTACTTGCCGTTCCATTCCTTCTGGGTGGCATCCGCTTGCCACTCGAGGAAGATCGGCTTGGCCGTGCGAGCCAATTCAATTTGACCCTTATTGAATCGCACCGTGCCATATACCGAGTCCATTCGCCCAATCTTGTTGAGGGCCTTCGCAACGTTTGCCGGGGAACCGTCACCCGAGTTCTTCATCGCGATCGCAAGGTACCACGCAGCGGTGTAACCCATTCCTGGGTACGCCGAGGGCAATGCACCACCGTTCTCGCTCTTCCACCACTTGACGATGTCGCGACCAAGCTTGTTAATCGGCTTGGCCGGGTTGAACGTCACCGGCATCACAACACCGGCAAGCGAAGCACCGGCAATCGCGAAGTTGGTTTGATCGGAGAGTCCGTAGTTGCCCACGATGCGACCCTTGTAACCACGATCCCTAAGCGCCTTGACCAAGCGGCTGGCAGGACCACCGAGCATTGCTGGGATGACCAACTCGGGGTTGGCGGCAATGATCTGGCTGGCTGCACCCGACAAGTCGGTGTCTGCAGCCTGAGTCTTAATCGAAATGACATTGGTTGCACCAGCGGCCGTGACGGCTTCCTTGTACATGACGGCGTCCGCCACCATGCCTTGGTTGTCCGAAGTCTCCGGGATCGCGACTGTCTTAGCCTTAATCGCCTTCACCATGGCCTGGGCACTCTGCCACTGCACGCCATTCTTCGCGCCGGTCATGATCACCGTGCGGTGAATGTACGGCGGCTTGGCCAAGCCAGGCAGCACCGCGGCATCGATGATCACCGGAGTCTGGTTGTTTGCGGCAACCTGGGAGATCGCACCTGCAATGCTCGAAAGCGCACAGCAGATGATTCCCGACACCTTGTTGGCGACAAACTCGTTAACCGCGGCTAGAGCAAGGTCGGCCTTTCCGGCAGAGTCACGAGTGATCAATTCGATTTTCGCTCCCTTACCAAGGAAGCCTGAAGCGTTGATTTCGGCAACTGCCTTTTCCACACCCTTGTTCATCGGTACTCCAGCAAACGCAGCAGCGCCCGAGAGCAGCATTTCTGAGCCCACCTTGTAGGTGCCCTTCGGAAGGGTCTTGTTGACCCATGTCAGGGTCGTGCCCTTCTTCTCACAGATCAGCGCGTAACCCGTGCTGAGATCGCCCTCCTTGTCACAACGTCCGCCTTCCTTCTCGGTTGCGGCCGAAACTGACCCCACGCCGACGAACATTGAGACGCTCAAGGCAGCTGCTGTCATCAGCCCCACGAGCACTCGCTTCTTTGACCTACCCACCATGAATTCCCCCCATGATTAATGTCCACCCCGAATAGGGCTTGCGGAGAAACTAGCCAGCCATTGATCGACTGGTCAAGCGGTTGCTCGGTTGTTACCGTTCGGTTACAAGCCCTTCCTCGAGGCTTGATTTACCAGCGGGAAACCTCGGGAATGATGTGTTTGCTGATCATTTCCATACTGCGCAAGGCCACCTCCAACGGCGGGCCATAGAAATAGCGAAGGCGCAGGAGCACCTCGTCGGGATCAATCGTGCGCTTCCACTCCGCAAGGTTTTCCAACCACCTATCAACGGAGCCGATTAGGAAGCGATCAGGCGAGACCATGTCGAGTGTCATTTCGCTCGAAGAGGAGATGTTCGCTACCCACGGGTCGTATTTTTCCTCGTAGGTTCCACCCCGGTCGAAATAGATCCTTGCGTATTCAAGGAGGTAGTCGCCCATCGTGTCAACCGCAGCTTGGTCAGTTACGCCAATTGCCGCCTCGCGCATCAAAATGACCTTCGGTTTGCGACCAGACTTGGCGCACTCCTCGCGATAAAGCGATGCCAACTCGGCTTCAGCAGTCACCGTGCGGATCGGCCCCGTGTGCCATCCGTCGGAGAGCCAAGCTGCGCGCTTTACCCCAGGATTGCTCCAACCGCCTGCCAGAACTTCCAAAGGAATGTCGCCCATTGCGGGGTCACGAAGAGGAACATTTCCACTCCATGGTCCTTTCAATTCATATGGTTCATTTTTCAAAAACGCGTTGATGGCTTCGAGTCCGACCTGCATCCTCTTTCCGCGCTCACTCAATGACACTCCGAAAGCGTCGAAGTCCTCTTTTGTGTATCCCGCACCTACGCCCAACATGAATCGACCTGGAAAGAGTGAGTTGACCATCACCGCATCTTGGACAACGCGAACTGGATGATGGAGCGGAAGCAACGTGACGTGCGAGCCAAACTTGAGATTGGTGGTCCGCGATAATCCGTACATGCATGCCAGGTCAGGGTTGTACGTGACGGCCGTCTGACCGGAGGCTTTTCCTCGTCCGCGGCGTTCCCCCGTATAAGCGGCATAAAAACCCAAGTCATCAGCAACTTTGCATTCACGCTCGAAGGAGTCGAGGTCCCACACACGTTGACCATCGCGCATTCCAACGACGGACGCGACAAAACTGATCTTCATTCTCCCACTCCTCCTACGGCTTTCCCGAAGAGTACGAGCGAGAACGCAAGAAACGCAAAAGGGGCGGGCCGATGGCCCGCCCCTTTTACTTTGGAGAAACCGCTCAGCCGAGCAATACCTCGGAGAGAATCCACATGATCAACCACAGGATGCCGCTCGTGATAATCGCATTCTTGTGGCTCTCGTAGATCCACAGCATCTTGTTGCCGGCCTTGATGCCACCGAAGATGCCGAGGGCGTTCAACTGCAACAACGCGGTGATTGCCATCGCGATGATGAAGAACGTCCAGGCGTTGGATGACGTGGCGTCAGCGAACGCGCCACTGTAGAAGTGCGCAGCACCGACCATGAACCACAGCATGGACACCGAAAAGATCATGTTCTGGCGTGAGGCAAGCATCGCACGACGACCAGCGGTTGCGGCGTTCGGATCTGCCTCGGCTCCACCAAGCACGTTGACCGCGTTGGCCAACACGACTCGCTGGTTCTTCCAGATGATCATCCAGACGTTGGCTGCCATCAGGGTGCCGAGCACCATGCCGACGCTGATCGCCACGTTGTGGCCGATCCCCGACGTGGATCCCTCACCCATGAAGTTCTGCCAGTAGTTCGTTTGACCCGTAATCAACAAGCCAGTGCCGAGCGTGGCGATGGCGGCCCAACGGAACCACCACAGTGCGCGACGCGCAATCTTGTCGAGCGTGATGTTGCGGGCCTTGCCCTCGTCGCCGTAGGCAGCGAGGCCTGGCACCTGCACCAGGTTGAAGTAGTAGAGCAGACCGATCCAAGCGATACCCACAAGAATGTGGAGCCACCTGAAACCGAATCCGAGCAAAATGTCGCGGCTGGCGAACAATTCCATAACGGTCATCCCCTTTGGACTGAGTGGTACGCGCCGATGGGCGCGTCAAACCCAAATTACCAGTGCTTCAGGTAATAACCGGGGTATTCGGAGCCCGCTGCGACGCGACCTGCGTTGGGTTTGCCAGCACTAGGTTGGAAGACCGCATGGCTGCCGAATTCATCTATACGTGTTACAAACTCGCGCGCTTCTATCCCCCCGATCGCACCGTGCTCGAGGACATCTCGTTGTCCTTCTATCCGGGCGCCAAGATCGGCGTGATCGGCTCGAACGGCAGCGGTAAGTCAAGCCTTCTGCGAATCATGGCGGGCAAGGACGACGGCTTCACCGGTGAAGCACGACTCACGCCAGGATTCACGGTCGGCCTTCTCGAACAAGAGCCACAACTCGACTCTTCCAAAGACGTCCTCGGCAACGTGATGGATGGAGTTGCGCCGATTCGTGACCTGCTTGCTCGCTATGAAGAGGTCACGGCAATGTGGGGCGACCCCGATGCGGACTTCGACAAAGTTGGTGCTCTACAAGCTGACCTCGAAGCAAAGATCCAAGCAGCAGATGCATGGAGTTTGGAACGCAACGTAGAAATTGCAATGGACGCATTGCGGTGCCCGCCCAACGATTCAGACGTGACGAAACTCTCCGGTGGCGAGCGGCGTCGCGTTGCACTGTGCCGACTACTGCTCTCGAGGCCCGACCTCCTGCTGTTGGATGAGCCCACGAACCATCTCGACGCGGAGAGTGTCGACTGGTTGGAGCGATTCCTGCAGGAATACCCCGGCACCGTGGTCGCGATCACCCACGACCGGTACTTCCTGGACAATGCAGCGAAATGGATCCTGGAGCTCGACCGCGGACGTGGCATCCCCTTCGAGGGCAATTACTCGAGCTGGTTGGAACAGAAGCAGGAGCGGCTCGGTCGCGAAGAGAAGGCGAACGATGCACGCAAGCGGGCACTGCAGCGCGAACTCGAATGGGTGCGAATGGCGCCGAAGGCGCGCCAGTCGAAAGGCAAGGCTCGTCTCGCCGCGTACGAGAAGTTGCATGCAGAAGCACAGGCGGCAGAGCGAGGCCCCGACAAGTTGGAGATCGCAATTCCTGCTGGTCAGCGACTCGGCGATCAAGTCATCGAAGTGCAGCACTTGTCGAAGGGCTACGGCGATCGGCTGCTGATCGAAGATCTCTCGTTTTCCCTCCCGCCTGCTGGCATCGTCGGAATCATCGGTCCGAACGGCGCAGGTAAGACGACGTTGTTCCGAATGCTGACCGGTCAGGAAAAGCCCGATTCGGGTTCGATCACGGTCGGCGACACCGTGCAAATGAGTTACGTCGATCAAAGCCGCGACACGCTGAACGACGACTCGACGGTCTATGAAGAGATTACGGGCGGCGCAGACACGATCAAAGTGGGTGGCCGCGAGATTCACGGCCGGGCCTACGTGGCCAGCTTTAACTTCAAGGGCAGCGATCAGCAGAAGCGCGTCGGCGACCTCTCTGGAGGTGAACGAAACCGCGTGCACCTCGCAAAACTGTTGAAGAATGCCGGGAACGTGCTGCTTCTGGACGAGCCCACCAACGATCTCGACGTGGACACCTTGCGTGCCCTCGAAACCGGCCTCGAGTCGTTTCCTGGATGCGCCGTGGTGATCAGCCACGATCGTTGGTTCCTCGACCGAATCGCCACCCACGTACTCGCCTTCGAAGGTGACAGCCAGGTGCGCTGGTTCGAGGGCAACTTCACTGACTACGAGGCATGGCGCAAGAAGGAACTCGGCGTGGCCGCGGAACAACCCCGTCGAATCAAGTACAAACCCCTGTCCAGGAACTAACCCGACGAGGAACAACCGATGTCTCTACGAGTAATCCGAATCGTGTGCATCGCGATATTCGTTGCCGGAATCGCCGGGATGATCGTCACGTCGATCAATGGCAACAACGTCGGACTCGTCACCACTATCGGGCTCTCCACCGCTATCTCGGCGTTGATTCTGATGACTGCGTCGACGGTGGCCAACAAGCGTCGCCTCGACGTTTTCGACGATGCCAGGGCCGAGAGAATCGAACGGCGGATCGCCGAATTGCGCGCAACCGGTGCAGACGAAACCGAATTGCGCGCGTTGGTTCGTGATTCGATCGATCTTGGCCGCAGCGTCTCGTGAACGACGCCGAACTCGCACGTCATCTCGCGATCGAAACTGGCAAACGACTTCTCGAAGTTCGCCGTCGCCTCTACAACGATGGTGCCTCGGAATGGTTCGCGAAGGACGTGGGCGATGCTGCGGCACAACGGTTCATCGACGAGACACTTGCCGAACACCGACCTGACGACGCGATGTTGTCAGAAGAAGCACTTGACGACCCTCGGCGCGCCAGTGCCGATCGGGTGTGGATCATCGATCCGCTCGATGGCACACAGGAATACAGCGAGTTCGATCGTGTCGACTGGGCCGTGCACATCGCTCTGTGGGAGCGAAACGAAACGGGAGGCCAATTGACGGCGGCGGCCGTGAGTCTCCCCGCACTTGAGTTGACGCTGACAATGGATCCTCCACCGTTGCGTCCACCGACTTATGACGGCCGCCCACGTCTCGTCGTCTCGCGCAGCAGAGCCTCGCTCGAAGTGATTCGTGTCGCTGAGCAACTCGACTGTGAAATCATCCGCATGGGTTCGGCCGGTGCAAAAGCGATGGCCGTCGTGCTCGGTGAGGCAGACATTTACGTTCACTCAGGCGGACAACACCAGTGGGATTCGGCTGCACCAGTTGGCGTAGCCCATGCTGCTGGCCTGCACACGAGCCGAATCAACGGCTCAGAACTCATCTACAACCAACGGGACTCGTGGCTACCCGACCTGATTATCTGCCGCCAACATCTCGCTCGACCAGTCCTCGAGGCTCTCGGTCACGGCACAATTGAGGCGTGAACCCCCCTTCACCTTCTTCGACCCACGCCTCCCCGCAGGATTGCGAATGGGCTGCGTTCGACGCACATGGTCAATGGGTCTTGGTCGAGGACGAAATCAGTTGGCTCAAGACCGCCCCTGCACTTCGCGACGATGCGCGCCGCGAAGTCCCCGTGCTCACCAAAGCATCGAAAACACCGCCGATTACGCGACTCTTCGAAGTGGTGTGGGTGCTCGGGCGAGCGATTCTCCCCTGGTGGTTGAAGAAGCGAACGCGGCGATTCAGCGACTCGAGCGAATCCCGCGCATATCTCTCACTCAGAATGCGCAAGGCGATCGAGCGCCTCGGCTCCACGTACATCAAGCTGGCACAGATCATCTCGAGCGGTGAGGGCCTCTTCCCTGCCGAGTTGGTGGACGAATTCAAAAAGTGTCGGGATCAGGTGCCGCCGATCCCCTTCGACGAAGTTCGCCGCGTGATTGAGGAAGAGACTGGCGCTTCGCTCGAGCACACCTTCGCCACCTTCGATC
Source organism: Ilumatobacteraceae bacterium (assembly GCA_017856375.1). GTDB lineage: Bacteria > Actinomycetota > Acidimicrobiia > Acidimicrobiales > Ilumatobacteraceae > UBA3006. Next base: position 68,721 of record JAFMFC010000001.1, read on the forward strand.
GCACTCCTCTTGCAGCAGCATCCATTGCCCAGGTGCACGTGGCGACGTTGCGAACCGGCGAGGAAGTCGTCGTGAAGGTGCAACGGCCAGTCGTGTCGAAACTGGTGCGCAAAGACCTTCGCGTGATGGCCTGGCTTGCTCCTCACCTGGTCGGCCGCATCAAAGTCTCGGCACTGGCCAATCCCCCTGCACTCGTCGAACTGTTTGCAGAGACGATCGTCGAGGAACTCGACTTCCGGATCGAAGCAAGCAACATGTTGGACGTTGCCAAAGTGCTGAAGGAGCTGAAGCAGGACGGCTACGTGATCCCACGACCGCATCCCACGCTCGTCACCCGGCGCATTCTCGTGATGCAGCGCCTGCACGGATTCAAGTTCGACGACGTGGCGGGAATGAAGGAAGCCGGCATCGACACCGAAGCGGTGATCCGCACGGGAATGATCGCGTTCATGGAGGGGGCGATGATCTACGGCGTTTTCCACGGCGACCTGCACGGAGGCAATCTGTTCGTGCAAGAGGACGGCCGAACAGCACTGCTCGACTTCGGCATTGTTGGTCGGCTCACCGGGGCCCGCCGCATGGCCTTCCTGCGATTGATGCTGAACGCCACCACCAACAATGTGACCGGTCAGGTGGAAGCGCTTCGCGACCTTGGAGCTTTGCCCATGGACACCGACATCGAGGCAGTGATCAAGGATCTCAATCTCGGTGCACCAGTAATCGATCCCACCACGCTCTCTGGCGAGGAACTCGTGCAAGAAGTTCAACGTGTGGTCAAAGCCATGCTCGGCTATGGCGCAAGGTTGCCCAAGGAACTCATGCTGTACGTGAAGAACATGGTGTTCCTCGATGGTGCGATCGCCCGCCTTGCCCCCGACCTTGACCTGCTTGCGGAGATCGCCAACATCTCGATGCTCTTCGCCGAAAGACATGGCGAGCGACTCGGACGAGAACTGGGAATCGACCACACTGCGGTCGAAATCAACCTCGACAGTGTGAAGGCTGGCTTCGGCGTAGATGCGAGCACGAACTCGATGACATATCGCGACCTCCAGAAGCGTCGGGAACTCATCCAGAAGCGCATGCGCGAACACGTCGGCCGTTGATCTAACTTTCTTCCCGATGTTCAAAGGTTTACGGGGATGAGACTCGTCGTTGCTCGATGCAGCGTGGAGTACGCGGGGCGACTGAATGCCGCGCTACCCGAAGCAACGCGTTTGATCATGGTGAAACAAGATGGCTGCGTGGCTATCCATGCCGACGGTGGCGCCTATAAGCCACTGAACTGGATGAACTCGCCCAACACGCTGCACGAACATGATGACCGCTGGGTGATCAGCAACCCAAAAGGCGAATCGTTGACCATCTTCCTGCACGAGGTGTTCAGCGATTCGTCACACGACCTCGGAGTCGACCCGGGACTGACGAAAGACGGAGTCGAATCACACCTGCAGGAGTTGCTCGCCAGCGCGCCTCACGTGATCGAGGAAGGCCTCACCTTGATTCGTCGCGAGTTCCCCACCGCCGTGGGACCGGTTGATTTGCTGTGCCGGGCAGCTGATGGGCAAACGGTTGCAGTTGAAGTGAAACGGCGTGGCGAAATCGACGGAGTCGAGCAGCTCACGCGCTACATCGAATGTCTGCGCGCCGACAGTTCGCTCGGCGATATCCGGGGCATCTTCGTTGCTCAGTCGATCAAGCCACAAGCGCGCGTTCTCGCCGAAAGCAGAGGAATGAATTGGCGCGAAGTGGATTACGAGGAACTGAAGGGCACCAAGCCCGACGACCTCACGCTGTTCTAGCGATCAATCTTTCGACGATCAATCCTTGGGCTATCAATCCTTCGACAATCAATCCTTTGGCCAGGGCCACGACCCGTCGCGGCCGTCCATGCCCGCGTTTTTGCGGGCTTTGCCCAGCATTTCTTCGACGATCGGTCCGAGACGCGTGGGATCTTCTACCGGATCGTGCATCGGTCCACGGTGCCAACCCTCGGCAACGGCAAGCACTTGTCCGCTGGCTTCGAACACGCGCGCAGTGACGCCCTTCGACTCCGTGCTGGCCAACCACGTCACGATCGGTGCAATCCATTTCGGTGATCGTGACTCACGCTCCTCTTCGGTCTCTGGCGCTGGACCGAGGCCTTCAGTCATGCGCGTCAGCGCAACGGGGGCAACCGCATTCACCGTGACGCCGTAACGGCCAAGTTCAAGCGCAGCGATCGTGGTGAAAGCGGCGATACCCGCCTTTGCCGCTCCGTAGTTCGTCTGACCAACGTTGCCGTAGATGCCCGAAACGGACGACGTATTGATGATTCGAGCGTCCACCTCGTGACCGGCTTTGCTTCGCTCCTTCCAGTAGGCGGCCGCAAAACGCGATGGGGCGAAGGTGCCCTTCAGGTGCACGCGGATGACCGCATCCCACTCTTCTTCGGACATGTTGACGAGCATGCGGTCGCGCAGGATTCCCGCATTGTTCACCACGACATGGAGATCACCGAACGTTTCGATTGCGGTATTGATCAGACGCTCAGCGCCTTCCCACGAGGAGATGTCGTCGCCATTGGCGATGGCCTTGCCGCCCATCGCCTCGATCTCGTCAACCACTTGCTGTGCGGGACTGGTGTCGCCACCCTTTCCGTCCACTGCAGCGCCGACATCGTTCACCACCACATGAGCGCCGTGTCGAGCGAGGCTGAGAGCGTGCTCCCTGCCAATTCCACGACCTGATCCGGTTACTACTGCCACACGTCCTTCACATAGGCGAGCCATGGGGCGCAACTCTAGTCTGAGGTTCGTGCAGAGCGTCCCCCCACTGCGCGATCGACATGATGTTCTCGTTGTCGGCGCTGGTCCCGCAGGAATAGCTGCTGCGATTCATCTCCATCGTCGGGGAATCAAGGTGACCGTGGTTGACAAGGCATCGTTTCCGCGCGACAAGTGCTGCGGAGACGGTCTGACCACCGGTGCTCTACGCCTGCTGGACGAATTGAACTTCGAACCCACCACAGTGGCACGTTGGACCGAGTGCCACGACGTTGTGCTGCGCTCACCCACGGGCAAATTGGTGCAGCTTCAGCTCCCTGAGGGAACCGGCCAATTTGCAGCGATCGCCCCGCGCAAGGAACTAGATACCTCGCTCGTCAAGCACGCCCGACAACTCGGCATCGACGTGATCGAAAGAGTTTCGTTCGAACGCATCCTTGGTTATGACAACGGCAACGTCCAGGTGATGCTCGATCCGCTCGGAGAACGGACCTTCTCGTGGATCGTGGCAGCAGACGGCATGTGGTCTGCAGTGCGCAAAAGCCTTGGTGCGAACCTCCCCGACTACTTGGGAGATTGGCACGCCTTTCGCCAATACGCCACGAATGTCACGGGGCCTGCGAAGGAGAAATTGTTCGTGTGGTTCGACGAAGATCTCCTACCCGGATACGCCTGGTCATTCCCGATACAAGGCGGCAGGGCGAACGTGGGGTTTGGCATACTGCGCGGCAGCAAGAGCAGTCCTGCCGAGATGAAGTCGCAATGGCAATCGCTGCTTCAGCGTCCACACGTGCGCGCTGCCCTCGGGGACAGCGCAGAAATGGTCGATCGCGTTACTGCGTGGCCGATTCCTGCACGCGTCACGAGCGCCACATTGTCGGCACCGGGTGTCGTCTTTATTGGTGACGCGGCATGCGTCACCGATTCACTCACCGGCGAAGGAATCGGTCAGGCACTGCTCTCCGGAAAACTTGCCGCTGAGGCCATCGCGTGCACGCCACTCGGCGACCTCCTCTCCGCGGGAAAGCACTATGAGCAGTCGATACGCAAAGAATTCTTCGCCGACCACCGGATGTCGGTGGTCTTGGGCAAGATTCTCGCTTATCCAATCGGTGCTCGCGGCGCACTACGGGCGGTAAACCTCACCGATTGGACCAGACGCAACTTCGTGCGCTGGATGTTCGAGGACGAGCCGCGGTCAATCATCACCACTCCTTCACGCTGGCACCGCAAGTTCCTCAAGCGACCTGGTGCCTACGCGAGCCGGCGTTCCGCATACAGAGATTCTGCAAACAGGGATATGGTGTAACTCGATGCGCACTCGGTTGACCGACCTCCTACAAATCGAACATCCGGTGATGCTCGCGGGAATGGGCGGAGTGTCGTATCACCGACTCGTCGCAGCGGTTTCAGCGAGCGGAGGCATCGGCACGCTCGGAGCTTCCACCATGGGCGAGGGCGAACTGGCTCGCGAGATTGCGGCTGTTCGGGAGCTCACCGACAAACCCTTCGGTGTCGACTTGCTCACCGCCTTGCCACACACCCTCGAACGCGACGTCGACACCATCATCAAGGGTGGAGCGAAGGTGTTCGTTGCCGGCCTCGGCGTTCCACGCGAGATCATCGATCGCCTCCACCGAAGTGGCGTCATCGTTGGTTCGATGTGCGGCAAGGTGCGACACGCCGTCGCTGCTGCAGAGAGTGGCTGCGACTTCGTAGTGGCGCAAGGCACCGAAGCCGGTGGGCACACGGGAACCGTCGCCACAATGGCACTCGTTCCTCAAGTAGCGGATGCAGTGGGCGACCGCGTCGTGGTGGTTGCTGCCGGCGGCATCTTCGACGGTCGCGGTCTCGCGGCAGCGTTGGCGTTGGGAGCAGACGGCGCGTGGATCGGCACACGGTTCATTGCCACTCCCGAAGCACGAGCTGTCGAGGGTTACAAGGAGACGTTGATCGAGTCATCTGAAGACTCGACCGTGGTGACGCGCAGTTACACCGGCAAGACATGTCGGGTGATCCGCAACGACTGGACGAACGAGTGGGATGCCCAGCCTGAACGAATCGAAAAGTTTCCAATGCAAGCCATTGCCTCGATGCAGGCGGGTGCCAACCATCTCGGCCACCCCGAGGGCACCGTCGTCGATGTAAAGCGAGAATTCATGCCGGCGGGCCAGGGTGTCGGCGCGATCACCGGGCTTGTCAGTGCCGGAGAACTCGTCTGTCGAATAGTGCAAGAGGCTGAGGCGTCGATCAGCAGATTCGGCTGAAGCGTCGATCAGCCGATCACCGAATACACGGCTGCAGCAAGTCGCACCGCTCGATCATCACCGATGAGCATGTCGCCCATTCGATTCATAACGTAGGCGAAGGCGATCCCGCGCGATGGATCTGCAAAACCAAGCGAACCTCCAGCGCCAGGATGGCCGTAACTCGACTCACCCGTGAACGGAACGATGGCGCTCGGAGTCATGAACCCCATCGCGAACGAAGTCTCTATTCGCAACACGTCGTCACGTTCTCCGAGCGGTGTTATTCGCCTCGTCGCCAACTGGCGGATCTCATCATCGAGTATTTTCACCGAGCCAGCAGGCGTCTGCGTCTCAATGAACGACGCAGAGTAGATGGACGCCACTGTGCGGGCATTCGACACGCCATTTGCTGCCGGGATAGCGGCTGCCCGAACGTCTCGGCGATTGAATCCGCCTTTCACCGCGAGCGCACCATTCACGGAGAGCACACGTGACAGCAAGCTGTCTGGAGATCCACCGCCACTCGTAGAAGTTTCTCGCCGTTCCCATCCCGTGTTCAAGGGAGCAACGCGATGTTCGAAGCGCTCGGGCAATCCGAACCAACATTCGCCACCCACCGGCGCAGCGAGTTCCTCGGCAACGAATGTGCCGACGTCACGTCCGTCGACCCGTCGCACCAATTCGCCCGCAAGCCAACCCCACGTGAGAGCGTGATAGCCGTGACCAGCGGTTGCTTGCCGCGTGGTGGACGCCAAACGTCGCGTCATCGCCCCCCAATCCAAAGCTTCTTTCAAAGATGCGGGGGCGTCGAGGCAATACAGGCCAGCTTGATGAGACATCACCTCGCCAACGGTGATCGCCTCCTTCCCGCCGACGCCGAACTCTGGCCAGAACAAGCCCACCGGTTCGTCGTAGGTAAGAAGTCCTCGCTGAACACACAGTGCAACGGCCAGTGCGACGACTCCCTTCGACGTACTGAACAACACCTGCAGCGTCGCGTCGTCGTATGGCGCAACACGGTCGATGTCGCGCCAACCTCCGGTCAGGTCGACCACCCTCTCCCCATGATGAAACACACAGAGCCCCGCACCGACGTCCGCGCCGTCGACGAGCAACGCACGGAACACCTCCCCCACGCGCTCCCATCCGGGAGCAACGTCACCCTGAAACGGTGTCGTCATGTGGTCAGAGCGAGTCGATCAGGCTCCGCAACAACTCGATCTGCTGCATTGCATTTGGGCCGATCGGGTTCACCTGGAGCATCGTGACGCCCGCTTCCTTATAAGCAGCAAGGCGCTCCTTCACGAAACCTTTGCTGCCCACGAGGTGTGAGTTGCGCAACCACTCGGTCGGGACCACCTTGGCCGCTTCGTCTTTCTTGCCATCGAGATACAGATCCTGGATCTGCACCGCCTCCTGCTCGAACCCGTAGGCCTTGCAAATGTCGTTGTAGAAGTTCTTGCCTCGCGCACCCATGCCGCCGACGTAGAGCGCCGTCGAAGGACGAGCAAAGTCGAGCACTTTGTCCTGATCCTCGCCAACGAGTGACTCGTCGATTGCCAACATGCCGCCAGCCTGGATCTCGAGCGGCTCAAGATTCGAGGAGCGCTTGGCCAATCCCTTGCGCAAGGGATCGCCCCACACCTCCATCATTTTTTCCGGCCACACGAAAATCGGCATCCATCCATCGGCGATCTCACCGGTTGCTTCGACTGCCTTTTCCTTCACCGCGGCCCACCAGATGGGAATGCGATTGCGCACCGGATGGTTGATGATCTTGAGCGGTTTGCCGAGTCCGAGTCCCTGTCCGGCAGGCAACGGAACGGTGACGGTCTTGCCTTCATAAGTCAATGGCTTTTCGCGCTTCCACACTTCGCGACAAATCTCGATGTACTCACGTGTACGCAACATCGGCTTGTCGTACGGCATGCCATGGAAACCTTCGATCACCTGAGCACCCGAAGCACCGAGCCCGAGTGCGAAGCGACCTCCGCTGACGTAGTCACAACCTGCAGCCGTCATCGCCATCAACGCCGGGGTGCGCGAATACACGTTGACGATGCCCGTGCCGATTTGCACCTTCTCGGTGACAGCTGCGAGATAACCGATTTGGGAAATTGCGTCGAACGAGTACGCCTCTGCAACCCACACCATGTCGAGGCCAACCTTCTCCAGCTCGGCTACCTGCTTTGCCGAGGACGGGAAGTCGCCCACGTAGTTGATCATCATCGCCAGCTTCATTGCACCGCCTTTGGTTTGGAGACGGCTCCGACTCTAAGCGTCAGAGGCACGATGTGCTCAGTTGACTTGGCGAGCCTTGCCTTCCCAATAGGGAGCGCGGAGATCCTTCTTCAGGATCTTGCCGCTTGGGTTTCGTGGCAACGCGTCGATCCAGTCGACCGACTTGGGCACCTTGAACCCGGCAAGACGTTCACGGGCGAAGGAGATGATCTCCTCCTCAGTTACCGGCGTGTCCGCCTTACGCACGACGAGCGCCTTCGGCACCTCGCCCCACTTCTCGTCGGGAACACCGATGACCGCAACGTCGGCGATTGCCGGGTGCCCCATCAACGCATTCTCGACCTCGGCGGGATACACGTTTTCACCACCCGAGACGATCATGTCCTTTACTCGGTCGTAGATATACACATAACCCTCGTCGTCGAGGTACGCGGCGTCACCCGTGCGGAACCATCCATCGGTATCGATCGACTTCTTGGTCTCTTCAGGCATATTCCAGTAGCCCTTCATGACCTGCGGACCCTTCACCCAGATCTCGCCAACGTCGCCCGTCTTCACGTCCTTGCCCGTGTCTGAATCAACGACGCGCAGCTGCATACCCGGAACGATCTTGCCGCACGAGCGCAACAACTTCTTGCGGGGTCCGGTGAGATCGTGTTCTTCGGGGAGCAAGATCGTGGTGGCACCCGTCGTCTCGGTGAGCCCGTAAATCTGCATGAAGTTGGTTTTGAACGCCTTGATCGACGCGCCGAGCACCTCTTCCGAAATTGGTGATGCTCCGTAGGCGATCAACTCGATGCTCGAGAAGTCGGCTTTGTCGAGATCCGGCACCATCAACATGAACTGCAGGAGCACCGGCACGACGAATGCATGCGTGATGCGGTGCTTGCCGAACATCTGCACCATCTCGACCGGGTTGATGTCGCGCACCACCACCGTGGTCGCACCCATCGTGTGACCTGCCGTTGCCCAGCCACCGCCACCGATATGGAACAACGGCATCGCTGCCATGTTCACCGTGTGGTCGGTAAAACCCCACAACTCCTGCGCAAACGGAATCAGCGCAAAGAAGTTGTCGTTGGTGAGCATCACACCCTTCGGTCGTCCCGTGGTGCCGCTCGAGTACAACTGGAATGCGACGTCGCCTGGGCCAGCGGTAACACCTGGATCGGTAGCACTACCAGTAGCGACAAAATCGTCGTAACTGGTGAACTTGGGGTGACCACCGATGACGACGATCGTCTTGGCGGTAGTGAGTTGATCGGCAATTGCATCGAGCACGTGGACGAATTCAGGGCCGACGATCAACACCTTTGCTTGCGCGTCATTGACGATGTAGGCGACTTCAGGAGCTGCAAGGCGCCAGTTGACATCCACGCTGACCGCGTTGATCAACGAACAGCCGTAGAACACTTCAAAGTGTTCGATGCCGTTCTTGTCGAGGAACGCGACCCGATCCTGACTACCGACTCCGGCAGCTTTCAACGCTTGAGCCATCTGGCAGGATCGTTGGTACAACTCCGTCCACGACTGGTGACGATCTCCCAGTATCAGAGCGGTTTTGTTGGCGAGAGCCGGTCCGTGCGTTCGAACGATGCCGGCAATGGTGTTGATTGAGTTCCCCATGGCCAAAAACTAGCCATCACGTTGGGACAAAGCCAAGGCGGGCAATGCAGAAATCTGCTTCCTCACTTCCGCGGGTCACCCCCGCGCCACCCCCATCGGCTCTAATGGACGGCTATGGATGGGCGACTGAACAGTTCCGATGGAGTCTCCCTTGCGTACCATAGATATCCGTCAACTCCAGACGGTGCGGCCACTGCACCAATTCTGTTCTCCCATGCCAATGGGTTCCACGGGAGGTGCTTTGACCCCGTGGCTCGGTTGCTGCCCGGGCACCCCTGTTTTACGTTCGACTACCGCGGGCATGGAGACAGCACTGTCCCGCCGGACTGGCAGGTGCGCTGGTCGGCGTACGGCGATGACGCCATTGCCGCAACACGAATCGCTGCAGCCAGCGGCCCCGTGATCGGCGCGGGGCACTCGATGGGTGCGGCCGGGTTGATCATGGCCGCACTCCGTGAGCCGACGCTATTTCGAGCACTCGTGCTCTATGAACCGATCGTCTTCCCGGCCAATTATCGCCAACTTGGCACCAACCCCATGGCTGCTGCAGCTCGCCGACGTCGAACCAGCTTCGACAGCTACGAGGAAGCATTTGCCAACTATGCGTCAAAACCTCCACTAAACGTCTTTCATCCCGACTGCCTGCACGCATATGTCGACCATGGCTTTCGTCCCACCGCTGATGGTCGGGTCGAGTTGAAGTGCTCTCCCGAACTCGAAGCGCGCACGTTCGAGTCGGGCAACATCCACGAAACGTGGGATCAACTGGGAGAACTTTCAGTGCCAACGTGGCTCGTGAGTGGCCACATCGAAGACATGCCACCCGCGTCTCTCATCCCATCAATCGCCTCAACAATTGCTGCGAAATCTTCGATCACACCCACCGTGATCGAGTGGAAGGATCTTGGACACTTCGGACCACTGGAAGACCCCGCGCGTTTTGCCTCCCTACTTGTCGACGTGAGCATGGCCGTTCAATGAACAGTTTCGACGTACCCACTTCGCTCTCGCCTTCGCGTGCAAGTTCTTTCCAGGATTGTCCACTGCAATTTCGTTTTGCCTCCATTCAGGGATTGCCACAACCTCCCGGCTTCCACGCCGTCAAGGGCAACGTCGTCCATCGCGCTCTCGAGTTGCTGCTCGGCTTGGCCCCTCTGGAACGAACTCGTGAAGCGGCGCGCGATGCAATGGCCGCGTCACGCAACGAGTACGAACCGAAATACGACTTCGTGGGCTTGGAGTTGGATGAGTTGGCTGCACGTGATTTCTGGACCGACTGTGGTCGGTTGGTGGACGCGTACTTCGACTTGGAAGATCCCACGACCCTCGACAACGTCGAATTGGAGTTGTGGGTGGAGGCGCCACTCGGCACGTTCAACGTGCGCGGTTATGTGGACCGGCTAGAGCGCGCGCCCGATGGAGGCCTCGTAATCACCGATTACAAAACGGGACGAGCACCTCGGGAGAGCGATGTGGGCAGCAAGATGCGCCAACTCGAGATGTACGCCTACATGATTCGCGCTTTGCGCGGGGAGCTTCCTGCTCGGATGCGTTTGATGTATCTCAAGGACAAGGTGGTGCTCGAACAACAGCCGACTGAGTCGTCGATGAAGTTTCTCGAAAAGCGGACGATCGCGCTGTATGACGCAATCGAACGCGCCTGTAACAACGGAACGTTCCCCGCGCGGCGGAGCGGCCTCTGCAACTTCTGCAATTTCAAACCGTGGTGCCCCGAGTTCGGTGGTAATCCTGAATTGGCAGCCGTCGAAGCACCGCTCAAGTACCCTCGCGTCGTCGAATCATGAGTGATCGAATTCCCTTCTCCCGTTTCGACGACCGGTTCGACGCACTGCTCGAGCCATTGCGCAACAAACGCGCCGTCGTCGTGGTGTTCTCCGTGGCAACAGCGTTGGGTGACTTCGGCATCCTGTGGCACATCATCGGGTTCATCCGCTCGATCGGTTCCATGGATCGACTCAATCAAGCGCTGTTCTTCTCGACGATGATCGGAATCGAGAGTTTGATTCTCAATCAAGGGATCAAACGGCTGTTCCGCCGGACACGGCCAACCGAACGCGGGGACGATCGATTCACTCTTCGCAAACCGCGCACGTCGAGTTTTCCAAGCGGTCATTCCTCTTCGGCGTTCTTTTCGGCACTTGTTCTCACCTCAATCACGCCGTGGCCGTGGTGGATCTTGTTCTATGCGTTTGCCGTGACCATCGCCACGAGCAGGGTGGGCGTACGTATTCACCACGCAAGCGACGTGATCGGCGGAGTGATCGCTGGCACTGTCATGGGAATTCCAGGTTTTTTTGCAATGCAATGGTTCGTCGGCCAAGTCTGACTTCTATTTCGTGAGGCTTTCAACCTGGTAAGCGCCTCAGTAAGAAATGAGGAATAACTCCCGTCTCTCGCAGGTTGCATAGGGCATGCTTCGATTCGCCGTCACCTATGACTACCGCTGCCCCTACGGACGGATCGTCCACGACCATTTGTATTGGGGTTTGCAGGGTGGTGCCGACTGGGCCGTGCACTTCGTTCCCTTCTGTCTCGGACAGTCACATGTTGAGCCAGGCGAACCGGACATCTGGGAGCGTCCCGAGCAAGATTCTGGTCTGCTTGCGCTACAACTCTCGGTGGCGATCCGTGACACCCAAGCCGAGCGATTCCTAGAAGCACATCACGCTCTCTACGAGCATCGCCATGCCGATGCAGGAAACCTTCGCGATCTGAACGTGTTGTTGGATCTGGTGGGAGGTGTCGGCGTCGACGCATCTGCGGCAAAACGTGAACTGGAGAGTGGTCGCCCCCTAGCCACGATCCGCGATGAGCACACCACCTATGCACGAACCCACGAGGTGTGGGGCGTACCCGTCTTCATTCAGGATGACAAGGCCGTGTTCGTGCGCCTGCTTGACCGCCCGAACGGCAATCAAGCCGTGGCACAACAAACCATCGAGCGCATTATCGAAAATATCTCGTGGGATTCATTGAACGAGTTCAAACACACGTCGGTTCCCCGTTAGAAATGACCTCGTGACTCAGTCCCGTCGACCAGCCGTACTCGTCGACGTCCTCTTGGTCGATGGTCGGGTCGATTCATCGGAGATGCTGCAGCGCATGCGAACCTTTGCGCTGGCTGGTGGCGCATTGCGTGAGGTAGTGAGTGGCACAAGCGCGCAGGATGACCCCCACTTCGACCCAGACTTCCATGTCCGTCTTGAGTCGCTTCCCGACCCGCGCAGCGTTCGCGAACTCAAGCGCTTGGCAGCCCGCCTCATCGAGGAACCATTCGCCGAACAACGACCGAGCTGGACCCTCCACTTTGTGGAGAAGGTTGCTCGAAACAGAAGTGCATTGATCGTGCGCAGGTCGGCCGATTTTGAAGAACGCCTCGTCGGCGCCCTCACGGGACACCCCGTCAATCCGAGCGCATCGACCAAGTCATCGGGATTCGACTACACGAGCCTTCTCAGCGCTGCACAACGACTGCTCATGCAGCCCGATCCCGTGAATGCGCTTATCGACCGAGGCGCAACTATCGCAGCCCGGGTGATGCAGGATTTGGAGAAACCAGATGAAGCGCGCTCAGGGCTATGGATCAACCGCTCTGGTTCGCTCGATCATCAAGATTTACGAATCAATCGCCATGACATTCAACGCACCGCAACGAATCTGAACGCGGACGAGCGAGCAATCATCCTCGCCTTACTTGCCGACGCCGCTGCACAACTCCACCGATCGTCCCCCACCGACACCTTGCGGTGTGGCGTAGCAACTAGACGTCGCGATATCTCGAGACTCATCGACGTTTCACTGCCTACGAGTCAGATGTCGTTTCAGGAACGGGTTCTCGCGATTCAGGAGTTGCTCGTCCACCTACCCCGGCCGTCAACTTCGGCCACGTCGATGCCATTCGAGATCGGCGAGTGGATTCCACCAGTTTTGGCTGAATTGATCGACGAGCGTCGCGCGAAGTCAATCGATTTGGCGTGTGTGTTCGCTGAGCCCTTCGCTCCACTCACCGGCCTCGGCGTCAACCACAGCACGGTGCTTCCGATCGTCTCATTGCTTGGCGCAGCAATCTCAGTGATTGCCACGGTTGATGGAGACTCTGTGCGTCTTGGGTTCTCCGTGGACAAGCGCTGCGGAACTAATGTCGACGAGGTTCGGCTCGCCTACGAGGCGAGCATGCATACCCACATTGGGGCATCAAGCTACGGAAACGGATTCAGTCGTTGGTGGGCAGCTCTGCGGAAGCAGTCAACAACAGTCTGAGATCGAGAAGCAAGTCCGCAACCTCGTCAGTGGAGACCAATTCCCGATTCAGCATTTCGGCAAGGGCCTTGTCGACCACTGCCAGCGCCTCGGCAATCACCGTCGTCTCTCGCACTGCAGTCATCGTTTCCTCCTCGCTGTTGTTGTCAGCAAACTACCCCACCCGACCTCCGATTGGGTGGCACGTGCCTAGCATCGCCATGTGAAACTTGCCGGAAAAACTGCAGTGGTAACCGGGTCCGCGCGTGGAATAGGGCGTGCTCTCGCATCGGCCTTCCATGCAGAAGGCGCCCGAGTAGCCCTGGTCGACCTCGACCAATCCGATTTGCACACGTTGGCAGGACACATGAACGCTGCGCGCCCGGAATCGGCGATGGCGCTTCCCGCCGACCTCACCACCGAGGCGGCCAATGTCGAAGTGATCGACGCTGTTCGTCACGCATGGGAGGACATCGACCTCTTCTTCGCCAACGCCGGCATTGCAGCAGGAACCGACCTCACGACTGATGAAGAAACATGGAACAAGGCATTCGCCATCAATCTTCACGCCCACCGGTGGGCCGCCAAACACCTCATGCCTCACTGGCTCGAGCGCGGGGATGGCTACTTCTGCAGCACCGCATCTGCGGCAGGGTTGCTCTCCCAAATCGGCTCCGCTCCCTACACGTTGACCAAACACGGAGCGCTCGCCTTTGCCGAGTGGCTCTCGATCACCTACGGCAATCGCGGATTGAAGGTGAGTTGTCTCTGCCCGCAGGGAGTGAATACCGACATGCTCCATCAGGCTGATGACTTCGGACGAGGCGCAAACGTGGTGAAGGCTGCCGGTGCCGTGCTCGAACCCGAGGATGTGGCACGGGAAGTCGTGCAAGCAATCGACGAGGAACGGTTCCTCATCCTTCCCCACCCTGAGGTTGCCGAGTACGCGAAGGCCAAGGCCAATGATCGCGGGCGGTGGATCGGCGGTATGCGCCGGTTACAGATGAAGGTGTACGGCTACTGAGCTCGACGTGAAGCGAACTCGGGAACGAGCGTGGCGATCTCCCGCCACTCAGCACTCGGCAACTCCGTGAGATCGTCCTTCAACACTTGAATGCAGACGTGATCAGCGCCAGCGTCGAAATGCTCGGCCACGCGCTTCGACATGGCATCAAGATCACCCCAGGTGCAAATGGCATCCACCAAGCGATCACTCGGCACGCCGTGCTCGTTTTTCAGATCGGATTCGGTGAAACCATGACGCAACAAGTTGTTCGCATAATTCGGTAGGCGCACATAGGTGGCCATGAACTTGCGACCAATTTCGCGAGCCTTCGTAGCATCGCGCTCGAAAATGACCGCCATTTCTGGTGCAAGCAGTGGTCCGCGCCCCATGATCGATCGCGCAGCGGCGGTGTGCTCGGGCGTGGTGAAATACGGATGCGCACCCTCCGTGCGGGCGGCCGCCAACTGCAACATTTTCGGACCGAGCGCGGCGAGCATTCGACGTGGTGTCGTCGTCGGGGGTGCCGCCGCGAACATTGCGCCGTCCATCGTGTCCAGGTATTCGACCATCCGCGAATAGGGCTTTTCGTATGCCGACTTGTGCAGTGCCTTAGCCATGTGACCGTGGCTCGCACCGATCCCGAGGAGAAATCGCTCGGGAAATGCTTCGGTCAATGTCTTCAACCCGGCCTGCATCGTGACCGCGGTGCGCGCATACATCGAGGCGATGCCTGTCGCTACGACGATCGACTTGCTCCCCGACAACAACAACGCGGCGTGCGCGAATGGCTCACGCCCGACCGCTTCGGGAATCCACACGGCACCAAAGCCGAGTGACTCGATTTCGGCAACGGCCTCTTGAGCCTTTCGAGCAGGCTGCGCATCGAGCGTCCATGTCCAAATTCCGAGAGGTGCAAGCGAGAATGTCACGGAAAAGACCCTAATTCACGAACTCGTTCACGCACACTTTCGCTCGATGCTCAAGTTCATTCTGCCGCTCTGTGTTCTCACACTCAGTACATGCGCCGACCAACCGGAACCAGGTATTGCCACCGTGAGAAAGGTGATCGACGGGGACACGATCGAACTGCGCATCGGCACGTCGAACGAAACGGTTCGACTGCTCGGGATCGACACGCCGGAGACCATTCACCCCTCGAAACCCGTCGAGTGCTTTGGACCAGAGGCTTCGGCTCGAACCAAGCAGCTCCTGCCTCAGGGCACGAAAGTTCGCATCGAACGTGACACCGAGGCGCGCGATCACTTCGGCAGATTGTTGTTGTACGTCTACCTCGGGGATCGAATGGTCAACGAAGTTCTCCTGAGTGAGGGATTTGCTGTCCCGCTCTCGATCGAACCGAACACCACCCACGCCACGCAGTTCGACCAAGTCTCGGGTGAAGCACGCACCGCGAGCGCCGGGTTATGGGGAGCATGTCGGCAGTAGCGTTTGACGGGTGACGAACACGCTGAACGAGCGACTTGGCCATTCACCAACGGCCAAATTGCTGATCATCAGTTGCGACGATCTTGGTTCTTTTCACGCCGCCAACGAAGGCATCTTCGCGGCATTGCGCACAGGCGTGGCCACGTGCACGTCGCTCATGGTTCCCGCGCCGTGGGCTCGACACGCCGTACTCAATCAACGTGGCGAGGACATCGGTGTGCACCTCACCATGAACAGTGAGCACGACCTCTACCGCTGGGGCCCGATCACTCACGCACCGTCACTGTTGTCGGGAGAAGGTGGGTTCCCGCGCACCATTGACGACCTGTGGGAGCACGCCGACACGACCGAAGTTCTGCGCGAACTCCGCGCCCAGATCTCCCGCGCAATCGAGTGGGGAATCGATGTGACTCACCTTGCGCCTCATCTCACTGCGATCACCTTGCGACCCGAGTTTTTTGACGTGTATCTCGAACTTGCGGTCGAGTTCAACCTGCCCATTCGCCTTCCCTCCACCATCACTGAAGCGCAAGCAGGATTCCCTTTCCGCAAGTTGGCAAGTGATGAGGGCATTCTGTTCCCCGACCACTTCGATCACGACTGGCGCGAAGGAAGTCGCTCACGAGTTCTGAATGCACTAGCCAACCTGCAATCAGGTGTCACGGAGATTCATGTGCAGCCGTGCATCGACACACCGGAAATCCGTGCACTCGGCGAGGTTGCCGATGGCTGGATCGACGATTACCGATTCGTGGTCGAAGATTCTTCGCTGCGTGACGCAATCGAGCGCAGTGGAGCATCCCTGATCGGCTACCGCCAGATCAGGGATGCAATGCGAGCTGGCTGAGCCGCTTCGCCGCGTTTCCGGTCATCAATTCGCCGAGTATCACTCCGGTGTGCCCGGTGGCCTTCAATTTCCCCTGCACATAGGCCGCGGTCGGATCAACAAGTGCGTCCGCCAACGCACAAACAAACACCACGTCTGCATCATCGGGTCCGTCAACCCGCGCCTCAGTCTTGGACACCGTCACCCGATATTGCACTGACGGTTTAGGTTTCGGAACTTTCTTTGTGGCCACGCAGCGACATTACTGCTGCCCTATTGCTCAGGTAAGGGTGATACCTGCGAGCAGATCGTCCTCATAGTCGGATCCACCTTGCACACGATCGACGTGTGACTTGGCAAGAATCCAATCCTCATAGGGATAGGCAACGGCCAATTCATCGTCGCTCAGGCCGAACCAAAATGGTTCATCGGGGTCGATTTGTGTGGCGTGTGCACGAAGAGCACCTGAGCGTGCCCACAAGTACTCCCCGACATGAACGCGCGTGGTGATTTGTCCGTCGAGATCGGGTCGCTCAAACCACTTTTCGTCGAAAGGCGACGAACCGCGAAGTCTCAACAACGCTTCATGGATCGCCGTCAATCGCATCCTCGACCATGCCGAGTAGTAGAGCTTTTGTGGCTGCCACACCTCGCCCGCTTCGGGAAACTTCGTTGGGTCGCCCGCCATGTCGAATGCCATCACACTGACTTCGTGCACGCGCACATGATCGGGGTGCGGGTAGCCGCGCTGGTCCTCGTTGTATGTGATCATCACGTAGGGACGTTCTCGACGCACGATCGCCACCAACCGCCCTACTGCCTCAAGCAGATCGGCGCGATGGAAACATTCGGGATGTTCGTTTGCTTCACTGCCGAGCATTCCCGAATCGCGATAGCCGAGCATCTCGACATGGTGAAAACCGATAATCGAAGCTGACTCGGCCAATTCGAAAGGACGGCGTCGAGCCATCTCTGCGCGTTCGGCTGCACGATTGAGTCCATGAAACGGTTGACCAGGATCGCGCAGACGAGGATTTTGCAGATCACCCTCCTCGCCTCCCGTGCAACACACGAGAACGGTCTTCGCTCCCTCACGCGCATACTTGGCGAGCGTCGGTGCTCCCTTGGATGCCTCGTCGTCCGGATGGGCATGAATGGTGAGGATGCATGGCGCGCTCGACACGGCGAGCAGATTAGTGGTGACTCATCACGCCGCACCTGTCGTAACCTGCGTTCGTGCCGCATCGCGCTTCGCTTTTCAATCTGTCGTTCAAGTTGTCGCTTCTTGCCCTGGTGGTCGCAAGTTGCTCGGACGATGGTCGTCAGATGCGCGAGCCCTCACCCGACCAGACCCAGTCGGTCGCGATCCCCACGACTTCGACAACCCCCGAGGAAGCGGTGGGCTTCTCAATGACCACCCCGTGGGTATCCGGAGAGACCATCGACGAACGTCACACTTGTCTCGGCGCATCTGTTTCGCCGCGTATCGAGTTTTCCAATGTGCCGATCGACATCGTCACCATCGGTCTCGTTTTGATTGACGAGACGGCGAACGGCGAGGTGCTGTGGGCGATGGCAAACATCGATCCCGCGACGCTGGTAATCGAGGAAGGAGTGATTCCCAACGGCGCGATCGTCGGCCGCCTTGCAGACGGCACCGCGGGCTACAAGGCTCCCTGCCCGAGCGAACCACACACATTTCAACTCATTGGCTATGCGCTACCCCAGCAAGTCGAACTCGAGTCGGGCGCCGATGCCCAGTCAATCGTCGACACTCTGGAAGCCGCGGCTCTCGACGTCGTGACCAGTTCGTTCGTCTCTCCGTAATCGAAGAGAAGCCATCGAAAAGAGGCCAAGGGGCCGGCTTTCAGCCTGCCAAGATGGAGATATTGACCGCTCCTTAAACACGGTGCCGATCGCGGTTTACGAGACCGATCGAGACGGCAGATTGGTGGATGCCAACGACGCCTTCCGCCAATTGGTTCTTCATGGCGGCCCGATCACCTCGGGTGCGGCGCCGTGGGCGAATGCTCAGCCCACTGAACGCGCCGAAGCCGAATCGGCATGGCGTCGGGCGGCAGATGGCCCCTTCACCTTCGAGTTTCGACTGTGGCGACCGAGCGGCGAAGTGATGTGGATAGGCGTCAGCTCACAACCAGTCACGGCCCACGACGGCGCAATTACCGGGCACATGGGTGTCGCAACGGAGGTTTCGGAGTCGGTTCGTAGCCGCACACTCGGCGAACAATTGGTGGGACTACTCGACTCTTCTCGCGATGCCGTCGTGGTCTTCGACACTCGCGGTGAAGCATTGTTCGCCAACGAAGGTGCGCGCACGCTGATCGGTGTCGACGAACGCAACGAAAACGACCCTGCCACTCAACTTTTCATTCGTGCGATTCTCGATCAACTTCCACGCGAGGTTCAATCATCACCCTTGCTAAGCAAGTGGGACGGCGAGATCGGCTTCCGCGGACCGGACGGAATCATGCGCACGATGGCCATCGTCCTGCAGATCGTTCGATCACACGACGGTGTCGTCGAGCACTACTCGGCGATCGCTCGTGACATCACCGATGCCAAACAACTGCAGGACGAACTGACGAGACAAGCAACGCACGACGCCATGACCGGCTTACCCAACCGGGTCCTGTTCCTCCGCAAACTTGCCGAGGCATTGGAGCGAAGCCGCACGCTCAAGCGCGGAGTCGCGGTGATCTTCGTCGATCTCGACAAGTTGAAGGACGTCAACGACAACATCGGCCACGGCGTCGGCGATCAATTGCTGAACACGATCGCCAAGCGATTGGTGGCGGCCACCCGCCCATCCGACTTGGTTGCACGAATCGGCGGCGATGAATTCGTTGTGCTGTGCGATGGATTGTCCGACGCCCAGGTCGCCATGGACGTGGCGGAGCGAGTTCGACAAGCGATGACGGGGCAGGTGATCCTGCAGGGAATCGAGATCTTCACGAGCGCAAGTGTGGGCATTGCCGTCTCCACCGAGGCACTGCTTACCGAAGAAGCACCTGCCGATGCTGCGGTGACCTTGCTGCGCAACGCCGACACGGCGATGTACCTGGCCAAACAGCGTGGACGTGGGCGCAGCGAGATGTACAGCGATGAAATGAGGCGGGCTGCCAAGGAGCGCGTTGCGCTGTCTGCCGAGTTAGAACGTGCACTTGCACTCGACCAACTCTTCATCGTCTATCAGCCGATCGTGTCCGCCCAGTCATCGCGAATCTCGGGAACCGAGGTGCTGTTGCGTTGGAACCACCCCGCTCGTGGAGTCCTCACGCCTCCGGCGTTTCTTGAGCTCGCCGAGGAGTCGGGTGCCATCACTCCAATCGGCGACTGGGTCATTCGCACAGCATGCAACGAAGCAAAACGATGGATGGAAACAGGAATCGTCGATCGATCGTTCCTCCTGCACTTCAACGTGTCGGTCCGCCAACTCGGAGACTCCGCATTCGTCGAGCGCGTCATGGGAGCACTGCGCGACTCTGCTCTCGACCCGTTTCACGTCGTCATCGAAGTGACGGAAAAGGTGATGTTGAGTGATAACCCCACCGTCTCGCGGACCCTCGCAGCGCTCAAACGACTCGGCGTGCGCTTGGGCATTGACGATTTCGGGACCGGCTACTCCTCGCTTGCCCGCCTGAAGGAATTCCCTGCCGACTACTTGAAGCTGGACGGCACCCTGGTGCGCGATATCGGTATCCAAGGTGGCGATGATCCGATCGTGCGTTCGATCATCCAGCTCGCGCATTCTCTCAACATGTCGGTGATCGCCGAGTGGGTCACCACGGACGATCAGACCCAACGGCTACGGATTCTCGGATGCGATTTCGTGCAGGGCAACAGGATCGCCGAACCAATGACGGCAGCTGAGTTCGTCACGCGCGGAAACACGCCGGTCGAACGAACCTGAGTAGCTCCCCTCGTTAGTCCGTTTCTAGCTGAGGCCGCGGCCCGGTTCCTGCGAAGAAGGCCAGGAGCTCTCCCGAACCCTCGCCGAGACGGAGAACCGAATTGCCCTGCACCGTGTCGCCATAGACCGGCAATGGGAACGACGTCATCCCTCCGCCTGCAACACCGCGCATCTTCTTCGCGAACTCCATGATGTCGAGTGACTCGCTGACCACGAGTGCATCGAGACCGTTCGACATGACCGCACCTGCTCGAAGTGGATTGGCCAGGAGACGACTCACCGCTTCGCTCGCTAGGGTCTGGACGAATTTGCGCTGACGAGCCGTCCTGCCGATGTCAGCAGTGGCATCCATGCTCCACTCTCCGTCCAGGTTTTGCTCGAAATGTCGGCTTCGGGCGTATGCAAGAGCCTTCACGCCGTCCAGGGTCGTGCACCCCGGTTTGAGGAAGAGTCCGGTGCTCTTGTCCCGTGAGGGTCGGTCGACGCAAATGGTCACACCACCAATGGCATCGACAATCTGTTTAAAACCCTGGAAGTTGACTTCGACGTAATGGTGAATGGGAATGCCCAATGCACGACGCACGGTGCGCACGAGCACGTCGGTGCCCACCTGATATGCAGTGTTGATTCGCTGTTCCTTCTCGCCGTTGCCGATCTTCACCCACAAATCTCGAGGCACGGAGATCAGCGAAACACCTCCGGTCTTCTTGACGTAGTGCATGACCATCAACGTGTCACCGCGCTTTCCACCCACTTCCGACTCCGCACCCATCGTCGCGAAATCAGGATCGTTCGGATCCGCACCCTCGCGAGAATCGGAACCGACGAGCAGGATGTTTTCGAAGTCGGGATTTGATGCGTCCAAGGTTTCGGTGACCGCAGTTTCTCGAGCGACGCCATCGACTGCTTGCCGCAATTGGCGAACGAGTCCAGTCGCACCGACGCACCCCACGATGAAGGCGATGAGGGCGACCTTGGCGAATGTCGACATCAACGAACTACGACTCTTCGATCTCACTGTCTTTGACCCAAAAGGCATCAATGCAAAAGGTAGTCGGGGCTACGCACGCAGGTGGATCACATCACCCACATCCACCGAGATCGTCTCCCCTGATTCGAGTCGAACGGTGAGTCGCGCCTCGTCGTCGATACCAATTGCAGTTCCCTCGACGATGACACCATTGGCCAACTCGACCCGAACCCGCCTTCCGATTGTCGCGAGTTGCGACTCGTATAACGCGCGCAATTCAATGTTCGACAACGACTCGAGGCGCTCGACCTCTGCGAGCATCTCGCGCAATAAGTCGAGTGGCCCAAGTTCAATGTTCGAACCACGAGCTTGATCACCGAGTCGCGCAGCACCATCAGGAGCCCAACCCACGTTGACGCCGATTCCCACGACGACGAAATCGGTGCCACCTTGGGCCAGAATTCCTGCCACTTTGCGGTCGCCGATCAAGAGGTCGTTAGGCCACTTCAAATCAGGACGAACTCCGAACAAGTTATTGCTTGCGTTGCGAGCAGCAAGACCAACAATGTGGGTGAAGTGGTGCAACGGTCGAAACAACGACGGCTTGAACAGGATCGAAACCAAGAGATTTGCCCCAGGCGGTGCCTCCCACTTTCGATCCAGTCGCCCACGACCTGCGGTCTGATGATCGGCGACGATTACCGAATGATGCACCGCACCCGCCCGGGCAAGTTCGACGAGATCCGCGTTCGTGCTGCCCGTTTCCTGGACATGGCGCACGTGCCAACCCGTCGGCCAATGCTCTGTTGACGGGTTGGCGTCAGGTACGGCCATTGGAGCAAGATAGTCACCCGTGCTGAAAAAGATCCTGATCGCCAATCGTGGCGAAATTGCCGTTCGTGTTATCCGGACGGCTCGCGAGATGGGTATCGCGACGGTCGCCGTGTATTCGGAACTCGACCGCAATGCCCTTCATGTGCGTTTGGCCGATGAGGCCTACGCGCTCGGCGGGCAAACCGCCGCGGAGAGCTACCTGAACACCGCCGCGATTGTGGATGCAATCAAGCGCAGTGGGGCCGACGGCGTGCACCCGGGGTACGGATTCTTCAGCGAGAATGCCGACTTCGCCCGCACCATCACCGAGATGGGAGTTGCCTTCATCGGTCCACCGCCCGAAGCGATCGTGGAAATGGGCGACAAGGTCTCCTCGCGCAAGGCTGCACTGCGCGGAGGCGCCCCGATCGTTCCCGGAACGACTGAGTTCGTCACCAGCGCCAAGGAAATCATCGACTTCGGCAACGACCATGGCTGGCCTGTCGCGATCAAGGCCGCCTTCGGTGGCGGAGGTCGCGGAATGAAGGTGGTGCAATCGGCGGACGCCGTGCAGGAAGCAATGGATTCAGCTCAGCGAGAGTCGAAAGCGTTCTTCGGCCGCGACGAGATTTACGTTGAGCGATACCTCACCTGGCCGCGCCACATCGAGGTCCAACTCGTAGGTGATACTCACGGCAACGTGGTGTGGGTATCGACTCGCGACTGCTCAGCGCAACGACGCCACCAAAAACTGATCGAAGAGGCACCAGCTCCCGCCCTGAAAAAAGGCATCGAGGAAGAGATGGGCGAAGCCGCGGTGAAAGCGGCAAAGGCGGTCGGCTACTTCAACGCCGGCACGGTCGAATTCATCTACCAAGACAACGAGTTCTACTTCCTTGAGATGAACACGCGGCTGCAAGTGGAGCACCCCGTGACGGAAGTGATCACAGGAATCGATCTTGTGGAGTGGCAGATTCGCGTTGCGTCCGGAGAGAAGCTGCCAATGACCCAGAAGCAGGTACTCGAGCGCCGCGACGGTCACGGCATCGAAGTCCGAATCAACGCAGAAAACCCTGCCGGTGGCAAGTTCTTGCCTTCGCCGGGAACAATCACGGCACTCACTACGCCCGACGGCTTCGGCACACGCTTCGACGGCGGCTACGAAGCCGGAGACACGGTGAGCCAGTTCTACGACAACTTGGTCGGCAAATTGATCGTCTGGGGCAAGGACCGCGACACCGCAATCGCTCGAACCATTCGTGCACTCGAAGAAATGAAGGTTGAGGGCGTGCACACCACGATTCCCGCCGACTTGGCAATCCTCCGCCACCCCGATTTCGCGGCAGTGAAGCACAGCACCAAGTGGGTGGAAGAGAAGCTCGATCTCTCAGGCATCGACTCGGCCGCCGGGTCGAGTCAGACGGGCGAGGACGGACTCGTCATGCGTCAAACCACCGTCGAGGTCAATGGCAAGCGCTTCGAGGTGAAGGCATGGGTTCCGGAGACCGCTGGTATTGCAGCACCACGTGCCAAGAAGCCGACTCGTGCGAGTCAATCGTCGAGTGGCAAAGGTGGTAGCGGCGAGATCTCAGCGCCAATGCAAGGAACGATCGTCAAGGTGAATGTCGAAGTTGGTCAAGAAGTGCAAGTCGGCGACACCGTGGTCGTGCTCGAGGCGATGAAGATGGAAAATCAGATCGCTGCCGAAAAGGCGGGCAAGGTTGCCAAGGTCAACGTCAGCGCCGGATCTTCCGTGGGTGCTGGCGATGTTCTTGTCGTCATCGAATGACGTCGGCCTCCACTAGTTTGTGGCGGTGAATTCGCACGACCTTCCCGTCGAACCGGACTCGTCCGATCAGGGCGCGGCTGACTCGGGTTCGACACTCGAAAGCGAACGCGCTCGTCGACTCGGACGAATTCGTCAACTGCGCGAATCGGGCACCAATCCGTACCCCTACCGGTTCGATCGCACGCACGAGTTGGGCAAGATTCGAGCCGACCTGGGAAAACTCGAGGCAGGCACCGAAACCGACGTCGAAGTAACCGTCGCAGGCCGAGTGATGTTGAAGCGCGATCAGGGCAAGTTGATCTTCATCACGCTGCGGGACCGTACGGGCGAGATTCAGTTGTTCATCTCCAAGGCCGTGGTGGGCGACGAGGAGTTCGACGAGATCAACGAACTCGATTTGGGTGACTGGATCGGCGCATCGGGTCTCGTCATGACCACCCGCAAGGGTGAACTCTCCATCAAGACGTCAAGTGTGACATTGCTCGCCAAGAGCGTTCGCCCGATGCCCGACAAGTGGCATGGACTCACCGACATCGACACGCGCTATCGCCAGCGCTATGCAGACCTGATCATCAACGAAGAGGCGCGCCGAACATTCGAGATCCGCCACGCCACGATCGCGAGCTTCCGTCGCACGCTCCAAGGCAACGGCTTCGTCGAAGTGGAAACTCCCGTGCTGCATGTCGAAGCGGGCGGCGCACACGCACGGCCATTCGTCACTCACCACAACGCCCTCGACATGAAGCTCTATCTGCGAATCGCACTCGAACTTCACCTCAAGCGACTGATCGTCGGTGGCATGGAACGGGTGTACGAAATCGGCCGAGTGTTCCGCAATGAAGGTATTTCGACTCGCCACAATCCGGAATTCACGATGATGGAGTCGTACCAAGCCTTCGGCGACTATCACGACACGATGGATTTGACCGAGCAATTGATCACCAACGCGGCTCGAGACGCGCTTGGCACCACGGTGGTCAACATCGATTCGCAGGAAGTCGACCTCGCCCAAGCCTGGCCCCGCGTGCGAATGATCGACCTCGCCAGCGAAGCGGCGGGCACAACTCTCCACCCGAGTCAGCCCGTCGAAGAGGTGCGCAAGGTGGCAGCCACGCTCGGGGTCAACGTGGAGAACCACTGGGGTTCAGGAAAGATCATCGAGGAGATATTCGCCGATCTCGTCGAAAAGAACCTGCAGCGACCCACGTTCGTCACGGGACATCCCGTCGAGATCTCCCCGCTCGCCCGCGTCGACCAGAATGACCCGCATCTCACCGAGCGTTTCGAGTTGTTTGTGGGGACCCGCGAGTTGGCTAATGGATACAGCGAGTTAAACGATCCCATGGAACAGCGTGAGCGCTTCGAAGCCGAACAGCGAGCGAAAGAAGCGGGTGATCTCGGTGCCGGAACGGTGGACGAGGACTACTTGCGTGCTCTCGAATTCGGTATGCCTCCAACCGCAGGTCTCGGCATTGGCATCGATCGACTCGTCATGCTGCTGAGCGGATCGGGTTCAATTAAGGACGTGATCCTGTTCCCCACTCTTCGACCCGAAGCAACCTGAGGAGCTCGCAATGACCAGTGCCCCCACGTCGAACGGCAAAGCTTGGGGAGTGGGCTTCGCCACCGTCGCCCACGACGGCACCGTGCTCGACACTCGATTTCGTCATCTGGGCTGGGGCGACAACATTCCCCATGCACACAAGAACGCGAGCGATGGATTCACCGACCCACGACGAGGCGTAGCCGTGCGACCCGTGGCACTCGCCGTGGACGTCACGAGTGACCCCCAGTCGGCCGAAGACGTCTATCTCCGCCTGCACTTGCTCTCGCACCGTCTTGCCAAGCCGCACACGCTGAACCTGAATGGAGCATTCGGCATCCTGGCGAATGTGGCCTGGACTTCCATCGGCCCGATCGCCATTGACCAACTCGATGATGTTCGACACAACGAATTCATTGGCGGCAACCAACTCACGGTGCACGGGGTAGACAAGTTTCCTCGGATGACCGACTATGTGGTGCCGTCGGGCGTGCGCATTGCCGACGCGTCGCGCGTTCGTCTCGGCGCGCACCTCGCCAGTGGAACCACGGTGATGCACGAGGGGTTCTGCAATTTCAACGCTGGAACACTCGGAGCGAGCATGGTCGAGGGTCGCATTTCTGCAGGCGTGGTCGTCGGCGACGGTTCCGACATTGGTGGTGGTGCGTCGATCATGGGAACGCTTTCCGGTGGCGGTAAAGAAGTGATCAGCGTGGGTGAGCGGTGCCTGCTTGGAGCCAACAGTGGACTTGGCATCAGCCTTGGTGATGAATGCGTCATCGAAGCTGGTCTGTATGTGACGGGTGGCACCATCGTCTCACTCCCCGACGGGAACAAAGTCAAAGCGCGTGAACTTTCAGGTGCTTCGGGTCTGTTGTACCGGCGCAACAGTATGTCCGGAGCAGTGGAGGCATCACCGCGTACCGGCAACTGGGGTGGCCTCAACTCGGTACTGCACAAGAACTGAAAATGAATCCGCAAGAGTTTTTCGATCTCGTTCGCGCACGTCGAACACAGTTGGTGATGGACGTCGAAAAAGTCGTAGATAGCGCGACTATCGAACAGCTGTGCACCGCAGCGATTTGGGCCCCGAACCATCAACTCACCTGGCCGTGGGTGTTTGCCGTGTTCACTGGTGAGTCCCGAAGAAGGCTTGGTGAGGCCGCTGCCGACGCAATGCAGGCGCGCGGCGATGCCGAAATGAAAGTAGCCAAAACGCGCACCAAGTATCTCCGTGCCCCGGCAATCGTCGTAGTCGGTTCCCTGCCTGGAGAGAGCGAGCTGCAAACGGAGGAAAACCGCGACGCCGTCGCAGCCGGTATTCAGAACATGTTGCTCGGAGCAACGTCACTCGGTCTCGCCAGTTTCTGGTCGAGCGCTCCCAAAGGGGCCAACGAAGCGATCGGCAGCGTATGCGGTTTTCCTTCAGGCACTCACATCACTGGAGTGCTCTACTTCGGCTGGCCGGCTCGAGATCCGAATCCGGGCGAGCGGCCACCCGCTGCGATCACCTGGTTCGACTAGTTCGGTCTGTGCACGCCGAATACATCGCGAAGCGCGTCGCTGACTTCTCCAAGCGTTGCATTTGCCCGCAACGCATCTTTCATCGGGATCAACAAGTTGTCGGTGCCACGCGCAGCAGCACGAAGATTCTCCAAGGTTGACTCGACCTTCGCCAAGTCGCGTGCCGACTTGAACTTCGTCAGGCGCTCGACCTGCTCCCGCTCGAGCGACGGATCGATCTTCAACACTCGGGGCTCGGGTTCATCATCAACAGTGAACTTGTTGACGCCGACGAGCACGCGCGTGGCGTCGTCGATCGACTTCGTGTATTGATAAGCCGCTTCTTCGATCTCGGCCATCTGGAAGCCTTCCTCGATCGCCTGCACCGCCCCGCCCATCTCGTCGATCCTGGCGATGTACTCCCACGCAAGTCGCTCCACCTCGTCCGTCAATTGCTCGACGAAGTAGGACCCGGCAAGCGGATCTGGCGTGTCGGTGATTCCGCTCTCGTGACCAATGATCTGCTGCGTGCGAAGGGCGATCCGCGCTGCTTCCTCGGTCGGTAGGCCCAAAGCCTCGTCGTAACCATTCGTATGAAGACTCTGCGTGCCGCCCATCACGGCAGCCATCGACTGGACGGCGACGCGTACCACGTTGTTCAGCGGTTGCTGTGCAGTGAGCGTGGAACCACCCGTCTGGGTGTGGAAACGCATCAACCAACTCGACTCCTTCTTTGCCCCGAAACGCTCCCGCATGATGTGATGCCACATCCGCCGCGACGCACGGAACTTGGCCACTTCTTCGAAGAAGTTGTTGTGGCCGTTCCAGAAGAAACTGAGGCGCGGCGCGAAGTCGTCCACGTCGAGCCCCGCATCCACCGCAGCTTGCACGTAAGCGATGGCGTTGGCCAACGTGAACGCCAACTCCTGCACGGCGGTACTGCCGGCCTCGCGGATGTGATAGCCGGAGATCGAAATCGTGTTCCACTTCGGCACGTTCTTCGAGCAGTACTCGAAGATGTTCGTGATGATTCGCATCGAAGGCTTCGGCGGATACACGTACGTGCCGCGAGCGATGTATTCCTTCAAGAGATCGTTCTGGATAGTGCCGCTGATCTGCGACGAAGAAACGCCACGCTCTTCTGCAACGAGCTCGTACATCAACAGGAGAATTGCCGCTGTCGAATTGATCGTCATCGACGTGGTCACCTTGTCGAGGGGCAAATCGGCGAGCAGTGTCCGCATGTCATCGAGCGAGTCGATCGCCACACCCACCTTGCCCACCTCACCTGCGGCGCGCGGATGATCGCTGTCGTACCCCATCTGCGTGGGCAGGTCGAAAGCGCAACTCAAACCCGTTTGACCTGCCTCGAGCAGGAACTTGAAGCGCTGATTGGTGTCTTTGGCCGTGCCGAACCCGGCGTATTGGCGCATCGTCCACAAGCGATCGCGATGCATCGTGGGATAGATGCCGCGAGTGAACGGCGGCTTGCCCGGCGTGCCCAACCGCTGCGTTGCGTCCCAATTGGCGAGCGATTCAGCCGTGTACAGGGGCTCGATCGGGATGCCCGAATCAGTGCGCTTTGCCGGACCCTCATTCATCGCGACAACTCTAGGAGGTTGACCGGCACGGCATGCCGTGGAAGTGCCCATGGCTAGCCTTTGCCCATGGCCATCACCGAGATCCGCCCGGGAGTGATCGACGGTGTCGAACTCACGCCGAAGACCGTCATCAACGCCAAGCCACCGACCTTCGACAACGTCGAGGATGAGCGCCGGCATCGCAAGGTGGCGCTGGCCGCTGCGCTGCGCGTGTTCGGTCGACTCGGTTTCGGCGAAGGTGTTGCCGGGCACATAACCGCTCGTGATCCCGAGTTTCCGGACCACTTCTGGGTGAACCCGTTCGGCAAGTCCTTCCGTCTGATGAAGACGAGTGATCTGATCCTCGTCAATCATCACGGCGAAGTCGTCTACGGGAACCAGCCCGTGAACAGAGCAGCGTTCGTGCTGCACGCCGCGATCCACAAGGCCCGACCGGATGTCATCGGCGCTGCGCATGCTCACTCCGTGTACGGCAAGGCGTGGGCATCACTCGGACGCAAGCTCGACCCGATCACCCAGGACGCCTGCATCTTCTACGACGATCACATGGTGATCGAGGAGCAAGGCGGCAAGGTGGTATTCGAGGTGGAGGCGGGTGAGGAATTCGCCAGCAAATTCACCTCGGGTAAAGCGGCCATCCACCAGAACCACGGGCTCTTCACCGTGGGCACCACCGTCGAAGCCGCCGCCTTCTGGTTCATCACGATGGAACGGTCGTGTCAGGCGCAACTCGCCGCCGAAGCAGCGGGGACGCCGAAACTGATTCCACACGAGATGGCCACTTACACTCAACAGCTCACTGGGTTCCCCGACGCTGGTTGGTTCCAGTTCCAGCCGTTGTTCCAGGAGATCTGCAAGACGGATCCCGAACTCTTCGAGTGA